>CASIBX010000036.1 GCA_949373075.1 Candidatus Poseidoniaceae archaeon
GCAATCGTTGTAGCAACTGTCGCAGTGTTCTATTTTGCTTACAATCGCACAGATTCTAACTAAACTTCAATCCATGCTTGAAGCAAGGCTTGGCCAAGTGCCTTTCCTTGAGCATCTAAGCGTCGAGAAGTGGTTCCCCCACCCTGTAAGACATTGTGAATAACGCAATTCAATGAATGAATACTTTCAATCGAATAAATTTCAAAAGGCCCTTCTGTCCACCCTTCAAACCAAGATTTGAGAATCTCAGTTGTAATTCCCCGTTTGAGAATTTCAAATGCCTCTTCATCATGAGCAATTAGGGCAATATTGACCAAATCTCCTTTGTCTCCTGAACGTGCATGAGCAAGTTCTCGAAGGTATACACGTTTTGATTTCATCAATTAACCGCCTTCCTAATTCGAGGCATATGAAGCCGATTTCTTAATACTAGGGCAACGGCCAATTTCGTCCTTGAATCAGAATTCAATATCACTTTGTCGATACGGGTTGTTAAATTGCGTTTTAGCCACGGATACCTCTCTTCAATTTCAGAGCGAAGAGTGTGAATAAATGTAATTTCGACTTGTTCTTCTACATGTTCACGCCCGATGGAGGTCGGAAAAAATGCAAGTTGTTTACGTGGCTTAGAACGTGCGCTATAACCTGAAACGCCTGCTGGGCCAGTGAGAACTAGTGGTGCGATTTCAGATGCGAAAATATTGAGAGAGTGTCTATTTGTTGATGACACTCCCCAGCGAGCAAGTATTTCCCTAGGGTTTGAATTAGTTGTTTTATCGAGAATTTTCCTCAAGCCCAAAGGTAATGATGCACCCGCTCCAAAGAATTCTGTTTCGATGATGATATCTTTTAGATGCGCCACTCGCTTTCGAAGAATCTTGTCGGTTTGTTGCGCTTTTGCTAACGGTTCTGGGCCAGGTATTACTAGTTGAGATGTAATGAAATATGAGTCATGATAGCAAGAAGAAATCTTGAGTCTCTCGGGGGGTGGTCGTCCGGAAACCGAAGAAACCTTGACTTGATTACCGCCTAAATCCTCGATAGATATCATTGAAACATCAACAATAACATCAGGAGTAATATAATTCGAGGGGTCATCAATTTCGTACAATAGTTGCTCTATTACCGAAGCTCTGTTGACAATACCTCCACCCTTAGATTTCGTTATTATCGATGAACCATCAAAACTAATTTTTGCAATTGGATATGAAATATCACTAATGTCAACATTTGCTGGAAGATTTGTAAAATTACCACCGCAAACCTGTGCCCCACATTCAATTAGATGGCCTGCAACCGTCCAACCTGCCAAGAGGTCTAGAGATTCTTGTTCTTCTTTTTCGCTCCATGAGTGTATGGGCCCACAAATCGGGAGGTTCTCATTTTCAGCATTCTGTGCCCAACCTGATGCGTGAAGCATGCATCCTAAAATGAGGGATGCATCTGCAACTCTGCCAGTAATAACAATGTCAGCACCCTTTGCAATCGACCTTCCAATCGGGCCGGCTCCAAGGTAAGCGTTGGCAGCAATAATTTCATCATGATGGAGTAGAGGATCTTTCGATTTGTCAAACATATGTTGAAATTGTTCTCCCTCCTTTGCGGAAGAATGGAGAATCGAGAGAACATTATCGCCAGTGACAACTGCTACTTGGCAATTTGTCCAGCCGATAGAGCATGCAACATCTAGCACCATTTGAGCACATGAAACTGGATTTACGCCACCAGCGTTTGTTACCAATCGCACACCCTTTTCACGAAGTAGAGATATTCCTCCCTCCTTTAACCACCTTTCTAAATCGGTAGCCCATCCTAATTTTGGATTCGAACTGTAAGACTTTGACATGATTGACATTGTGACTTCTGCTAGGTAATCCATTGTGATATAATCCAAGTCATTGTGAGTGAGCATGTCCACGGGAGCATAGACTCTGTCACCCCAAAATCCACCGGCACCACCGATGAGAACACTTGGTGTAGCAGAAGTTACCTCTCTTATTTTTGACTTCCTAACCATTCTTTTCATAATCTGTTCAAAATGCTTCTGCATAAACCTTTGGCTTGCATGTATCTTGTAAAGACACTGGACACGGTGTGTCCTTGAGGATTTTTTTTCGTACGATTAGTTTATGACCGACATCCTTGAGTTTAGAGCATGAAAGCCGTTTTCCTTTCGATACTTCTAGTTATTTCAGGAGCATTTGCAGGATGCCTGAACTATGACGATGACGATGATGAGGAACCAGAATTTTTTGGTGAAGTATACTGGCAAGAAAATGGTGTAGCATTGATTTGGGAAAATGAGTGGTTGTACTATGGAGTACCTAAAATCAATGGGGGCTGTGATGAGTGGAATGTCATTTTGGATGCTGACATAGATTGGGATAAATTCACAGTCGAAGAAGGCCGGCCCATAGGTGATGTATGTTTTGACGTATCTAGAGATGAAAAGCATGTATCAACTTACACTGGAGATTATTTTGAAATTTGTATTGTAGGAGATGAGGAAGATTTGTGCTACGACATACACCTAATCGACGGCGGCATAATTCGTTATTATGATGATACTGGCGAATGTGTACCTCAATCAAGCGACATAAGAGAGCCAACTGGGGAATACGAAACCACCCCTGGTCTCTTAGTAGATGATGAAGAGTGGCACGAGGAGTTTGCAGATTTTGTAAGTGATTCAGAAGATGCAGCAGAAGAAATTGGATGCCTGACATTGTTATACGGCCCTGCAGATCCAATAGATGAAGATGATGATGAGGATTATCCTAGATGTGAATTGATATGGCCTGAAGATGCTTTCAAGGCAGCAATATATTCCTTCATTGCAGAGTATGAACTACACTATGGTCCTTCAGTTGGTTGTTTCTTCGATGATTATGCTGACCAAACCTACGGTGATATAGCCTATGAATTGGAGGACGATTCCCCCTCCTCGGATGCATTGGGATACGCCCAAAATTGGGTTGACACAAATGCCCAAGACTACGGACAGGAAACATTTGACTTATCTACAGAATTCAACATCGCAGGTGGAGGATTAGGCCACATAAACGGAACAACTCAACCTGAGCCAGTAGAGTGTAGTGAAAGTGGAGATGAAGCTCCTGCTCAATCTACAAACTCATCCATATTCACAATCCAAGACAACCCTCACGTTAACCAATCTGGAATGGCTTGCTTCACCAAATATGTCGAAGTGTTTGGATTAGGCGTATATGCTGAATCGGGACTTAGTGACGAACAAGTACTGCACGCTGCTGATGTTTTAGCAGAATTGCTAGACAATGACGAAGATGGGGTTGTTGATGACCAAGCCTTGCTGTCAAGGCTGCAAGACATGAATGCTCTTGTTCCGATGTTCAATTCTGAAGAAATTGATGAATCTCCTGCTCTTTTGGATTTCGAGGAGAATTACAATGGCAATGGCGTAGGTGCAGTATTATTTGCAAACGAAGTAGATCCTGAAAATCCAGGGCTTTGGGGCGCAGATGCAACTATCGAGGAGATAATGCACACAATCAATCATATTGGTCATGTTCATTTGTATCCAGATGCTTTTGGTTTAGAACCTAATTCATCGTTGCTAACTGATGCAATGGACGAAGCAAGAGGTGGTCAATTCGTTGAACATCCTAGCGAATATCCTGAGGATGCATGGTACCATTACAACGATGTCACGTGCGAATACGATTGCATGGCTATCGAATACCTCTACTGGGCTCAAGTCGCAAATATGGGCTTACTTAATGATACTGAGACTTGCGATGGTATTGATGATGAATGGCAGCCATGCTCGAAGGAATTATTGGAAAGTATGGATGCGCTAATCTATGCTCTAATTACCGACCCTCAGTATATGCTACCGCAAATTGCGCCTGATGGGCAATATAATCCTGAATAAAATTATTCGGAAATTCTTACAACCAATTTGCATAAAGGCCACTGCGTGTCTAATCAAACACCTTGGCTACCTGCCCAGGTATACAGAACTCCACTCAATACACAACATGCAAAGAACGCAGCCCTTAACGGTCGGTCCTTCGCAAGCTCAGCCCAATACATCGGATTCAATCGATACAGCATGTGAGTTATTCTGACTTAGTCCATTGTAATACTATTGCTTGTAATTGTGGATAATCAAAATAAAATATAAATCAGCAGATTGAATAAAACTGCACAGTTGGGGACTTCATGGACAGGCCACAACGTAGTGCTTTGGCTCATCATTGGACTCTTGATCCAACTTGTGTTTTTCTTAACCACGGTTCTTTCGGTGCATCTCCTAAGTTCATTATTGATGAACAGCGTAAGTGGCAAGATATTCTCGAGAATGAACCGGTCCGTTTCTTTGAAGAAACTCTGCATGGTGTAATGCTGGAAACTCGTAAATCTCTCGCTAAGATGCTAACCTGTGACCCTGAAGATTTAGCCTTAATTGAGAATGCAACATCGGGAGTAAATACGATTCTGCGTTCATTAAAATTTGCTCCAGGCGATGAGATACTTGTACCTGACCATGCTTATCAAGCCTGTAAAAACACCATCGATTATGTGAGCGAAAAGTGGGGTGCAAAAGTGGTTACATGTCACATCCCATTTCCGATTGATAATGCGGATGTTGCCTATGATGCAATCATGTCTGGAGTCTCTTCAAGAACAGTTCTCGCATTGATAGATACAGTAACTAGCCCTACTGGATTATTGATGCCTTTTGAGAAAATAGTCAACGACTTAGAATCCAAAGGTGTCCACGTCATGCTTGATGCGGCACATGGAATTGGAATGGTTCCTCTAAATTTAGATCGTATGGGTGCATCATTCACCACAAGTAATTGCCACAAGTGGTTATGTGCTCCAAAAGGCACAGCTTTCCTCCATGTTCGCAAAGACCTACAATCTCAGATCCATCCTCTTACAATCAGCCATGGAATGAGTTTCCCATTAGGAGATACTACTCGCTTTAGGCATGAATTTGACTGGACAGGAACTCGTGACTTGACGGGCCATTGTACTCTTCCAGTACTGATAGAAGGAATGGCAGAATTAGTCGAAGGTGGCTGGCCTAGCATCATGAAGCGAAACCACGACTTAGCCATTGAAGGCAGGAATATTCTGTGCCAGCGCTTAGGAATTTCAGCCCCATGTCCTGAAGATATGATTTCATGCATTGCAACTTTGCCTTTACCTAGCGGTTCAAGCGGTGGAATACCCTTGCATGAACCTGACCCACTTCACGAGACTCTTCAGAACAAATATGGCATTCAAATCCCAGTATGGTCATGGGAATCGCCTCAGGGCCGTTATATTCGACTCTCAGCTCAGTTGTACAACCACGTCGATGAATATCATTACCTCGCTGAGGCACTTGCTAGCGAATTGAACATTTAGTTCATGGAACTAATCAAGATTCTATAAACTTCAATAATCTTAAGCCGGATATGAGGAGACTGTTGCTGCCGGTTTTGGCACTCGTTCTCTTCAGTGTAACAGTAAGTGCAGAGACCTACATACTCACAGGCACAGCAACATATGCCGACAATTCTCAAGTCCAGGTATACGATATCACCATCGATTGTGAAACTGGCGAAAGTAACTGTTTACAATTCAATGGAGCCACAACTCAAACCGATAGATATGGGAATTACACATTGGCCATTGGCGTTGATGAGAAGGACGATGGAACTAGGATACTTCTGAAACTTAGAGGGGAAGAATTCCTTCATACAATCAATCTTGAATTGCTTGAAGAATCAGGCGGCTCCATCACCAAGAATATCAAACTCGAACAATATCCTTCACCTGCAAGTTCAGGCTTTGGCTCAGGTTGTTGTCTGTTGTTATTTGTCATCATGGCTCTATATGTTATTACCAAGACAGCAAGAATGCTTTCCACACCTCAAGGCAGGCTAGAGTTTAGGGGATACAAACCCGCAAGGATTCTTGAATGTCCAACATGTGGTGAAGTCGTTGCACAGCATCAATTACTGAAACATCTGGTTGAAGTTCATGATATGGAATTGGTAGAAGCTGGAGAATTAACTGGGAAAACAATGCGAAATACTTGGTCAGAGGAAGAATAAGTTCTCAATTAATCAGAAGTAATAGGACCATTTCAACGAAGTATGGACAAAATCAATTTCACAGAGAAATTGGCTAAATTTTCAGACCACTGGTCGCCTAAAGTAATCGCAGAGATGAACGATTACCAATTCAAATTAGTCAAGTTAGAAGGCGAATTTGATTGGCATGACCATTCCGATACAGATGAGGTTTTCATCGTCATAGAAGGCTCAATGAAAATCGAAATGGAAGACAAAGTAATCGAACTAAATGCAGGTGAGATGTATGTTGTTCCCAAGGGTGTAACTCACAAACCTACAGCAGAAAAAGAATGCAAAATAATGTTGGTTGAGCCAAAAGGCGTAATCAATACCGGTGAGGCAGATAGTGACCTAACTGCAGAAAACGATATCTGGATTTAGTATCAGATGATAGAAGGTAGTCTCTCCCGGATTTGAACCGAGGTCTGCGGGACCAGAACCCACAATGATGGACCGCTACACTAAGAGACTAGCAGACGGGCCAAAAGCCTCTCATTCTTCAAGTAAACGGTAGTTCAACTTCAACCTCTCAGGGCTGCAATGACGTCATCAAGTTTAGCTTGACTCGGTCTCAAGAGTTCTTCTCCCATCTCGGTTATTGGGGTGTCATGTAGTTCCAGTTCGTCTTCTAGAGCAGGTTTTTCTCCGTCGAAGTAAAGCAATCCCATTACGTGCTTCTTATCTGCATCTGCCTGATGAAGAGCACCTAGTGCAGCAACGGCATCTGAGATGTCGTGGTCCTCAGAAATCGTTTCCAAGCGCATGGTAGAACCGTCATGCAGGGTAATATCTCTAAACGAGCCTGCAGGAACTTCAACCTGTTCTAGCGGGGAGAAGTGTGGGATATATCCAACAGAGTGTAACTCGGCTTGGTTATCCTTGACATATCCGTATGAGCGAAGAGATTCATCGTTATTGTTGAAAGTTACACAAGGGCTGATCACATCGATTAATGCGAAACCTTTGTGAGACATTGCAGCCTTGATTATCGCAGTCAATTGTTTCTTGGAACCGCTGAAAGAACGGGCTACGAATGAGCAACCTAGGTTGATAGCCATTGCACACAAATCGATAGGCTGTGTTTCATTAGTCGCTCCTTTCTTCTTTTTCGAACCCACATCTGCTGTAGCAGAATATTGACCCTTAGTCAAACCATAAACACCATTGTTTTCAATGATGTATACCATGTTGACATTGCGCCTAATTGCGTGAATAAGTTGACCAATTCCGATTGAAGCTGAGTCTCCATCCCCTGAAACACCAAGGTAGGTTAGGTCTTTGTTGACGACATTGGCCCCGGTTGTAACCGAAGGCATTCTGCCGTGGACCGTATTGAATCCATGAGATTGACCTAGATAGTAAGCTGGTGTCTTGGATGAACAACCGATTCCGCTCATCTTTGCAATACGATGTGGCTCCAAACCATTTTCCCAAGCGGAGTTTACAATCACGCTGGAGATTTGGTCGTGACCACAGCCCGGACAAAGTGAAGACTTCCCACCTGTGTAGGAATCCTTAGGCTCGTTGATGACATTGAGTTTGATTGCTCGTACAGGTTTCTCGCTCATTGCCCCACCTCCTTCAGGACATCCATGATACGCTCAGCGTATAGCCTAGCACGAGGGGGCATCCCATCACTGTAAGCAACACTGTGCATCTTGTGAAGAAGATGATTTGGATACTCCTTACGCATGATTCCATTCATTTGTGCATCGCGATTTATTTCTAGAATAATCACTGTGTTGTGCCTCTCTATGAATGCTTGAACTTCACTGTGAAGTGGTAATGCCCTTACTCTACATGTGCTGACCTTTTTACCGGTTGCAGTTTCAAGAATATCGTCGATTTCTTCAATTGTATTCTCCATTGAACCATAGAATACAATCCCAATATCTTGTTCTTCTTCTTCTCGCATAACTGGCGCTGGTAATTTATCGCGTGCACCGTCAATCTTACGCTTCAATCGCTGCATTAACTTGTAGTAAACATCAGGCTTTTCTGAATAAGCACCATCTTCATCGTGCCCAGTGCCTCGATAAAGAATAGGGTCTAGTCCAGAACCTGGTAGTGTTCTGTATGGGATTCCATCACCGTCAACATCTCTGTAACGGCCATAATTTTCGATTGAATCCAATTGCTCTTTGGTAAGGACCACCTTTCCTCTATCCATCGGTTTATCAGGGTATTCAAACCCATGAGATGCCCATCTGTTCATTCCTAAATCGAGATCTGAGAATCCGAAGACAGGTGTTTGATATCGTTCTGAAGCATCAAACACTCGCCATCCGAACTCAAAGCATTCTTCAACAGTTCCCGGTATGAACACGATGTGCTGTGTATCTCCATGGCTTCCTTCGTATAGCATTGCCAAATCTCCCTGTTGGGTTCTTGTTGGCAATCCAGTTGATGGTCCGACTCGGTTAACATCCCAAAATACAGAAGGGACTTCTGCGAAATATGCTAAGCCAATGAATTCCTGCATTAGAGAGATTCCAGGTCCAGATGTAGCCGTGATTCCACGAGCCCCTGCCCAGCCTGCTCCAATTACCATTCCCGCAGCGGCCAATTCATCTTCCGCTTGTATTACTGCATAGGTTGCTTTTCCTTCATGAGTTCTAAGTTCAGGTAACCAGGCAATAATTCCTTCAGCCAAACTGGATGAAGGAGTAATTGGATACCAGGACAACATTTGGACTCCTCCAAATATTGAACCAAGAGCCACAGCCTCGTTGCCTTCAACGAAGAATCCGCCTTCTTTCCTTTCTCTAGCCTCAACAGTGTAAGGGTCTGTTTTGGTGAAATTTTCAGCACAGTAACTACGTCCTAAACGTGCAGCTTCAGAGTTTAATTCAATGGCCTTTGCCTTTCCACCGAATTGTTTTGAGATTGCTTCTTCGAGGACTTTTTGGTCCATACCGATCAATTCAGCGATGACTCCAACGTAAACAACGTTCGCAATCATTCTCGCAAGTTTTGGATTTAAGCCACGGGCGATTTTTGTCATCGGCACCGGGTAAGAGATTATGTCTTCTCGATTCATTTCCATCTTAGAATCTGTATTCCAAATGACTACTGTACCTGGCTCTAAAGATGCTAAATCCTCATCCCATGTTGCGGGGTTTACAAGGACCTGAATGTGTGTTCTATCACCTGGTGCTTGGTACCCTAAGTCTGAGAGGCGAACGATGTACCATGTGGGTAAACCGGAAATATTTGATGGGAATAAATTCTTCCCGCTTACAGGGATTCCCATGTCAAATAATGTTTGCAAAAGTATGAGGTTCGCGGATTGAGAACCAGTCCCATTCGCGGTTGCTATGTTGATGGTGAAATCGTTTACGACTCTGTCCATGTTGGGTTGTCCCCTTCGGCCACGCCCCCACTGGGTGCTTGACCATTGCGGCTCCTGCGCTAGCCCACGCTCTTTGAATGTGTTGATGGAATTTCACTGTTTTGTCCAAGGGTAGGCCTCAAAACTGATAGCAGTTTCGGAGTATCATGGCCGATGAGTCGATTGCCGCTGCATGGAAAGAAGCCGAAGGCCTTCTTGCTAAGGGTAAAACAACTGGTGCGCTAGATGTTTTGCGTGAAGCAGACCCCGATGGTAAAGAAGGTACTACGCTCCGCTTAGCGGGTCAAGCAGTATATCTTCAGGCCAGTAAAAGCAACTCAAAGTCAGATTACCGTAGAGCCGCAAAATTGCTTCGAGATTCAGTAAGTCTTAATCCTAGAGACAAGCAATCGAGTGCTCTATACAACCAAATCCGTAATGAAATGCAAGATAAGCACATTTCTGAGACAATAATTCCTCGTATGATGAATAACGGGACTCCAACTCCTGCAGGAATATTCGCAGTTGTTGCAGCCCTGTTGCTAATTCTTGCAGCATTACAATTTGTAACCAGTAGCGATGAGTTTGAGGACGGAGAAGCGGTTATGACAGTTTCTTGGACAAATAGCGTGGGTGAAGTGCAAGTTGAGGAGATCACGATAGCTCTACATCGCGCTGAGGCTCCAATTCATGTTGAGAATTTCATCTTACTATCCAATTCTGGCAAGTATGATGATGTAATATTCCACAGAGTTATTGATGGATTCATGATTCAAGGCGGAGACTTTGAGATGAACAGCGGCTCTGGCGGTTATACTGCTAAGTGGTATGGCTATTGTAATGGCCAGGAAACTGATTCTTCAGGCGAATCATACACTGCTGAATCATGCCAGATCAATCAGTGGTCTCTTCCAGGTGAGCATGAAAATGGACTCAAGCACAAGGGCGGTTCTCTTGCTGCAGCACATGCGGGATTGAACACAGATGGTTCTCAATTCTATATCGTGCCAAGCGATTCTGCACCAACTTGGTTGGATTGGAATGAAGGCAAAGACTGTTCACAAGAATCTTGCCACACCGTATATGGAACAGTAACTGATGGTATGGAATTTGTAGATGCAATCTCTAACGTCCAGACCAGTCAAGGCGACAAGCCAGTAGACGATGTGAAAATAGTTTCAGTCGAGATTACAAATGATGGAATCGTTGATTCAAAGCCTTGGTACCAATTCTGGTGATTTGTACTTTCTAAGGCACATTGATATGATTCGGCCTGCCGCTGTCGCTCTATGAGCGACACCGACCCCTTCTCTTCGAAGAGAGACTTCCCTGCAGGCGGGATTTATCATGCCCTAGATTCTTTAGATGAATCTGGCCTCGACACCTCCTCTCTTCCATATTCGATAAGAGTTCTACTGGAAGGGGCACTGAGGAATTGCGACGGTTTCTTAATTACCGAAAAAGATGTACGGAATATTGCAGAATGGAAAGCAAATGGGGCGCGTGGAGAAATACCTTTCAGGCCTTCGAGAGTAATCCTTCAAGATTTCACCGGCGTTCCGGCTGTAGTCGATTTAGCTGCTTTGAGAGATGCTATGGTCGAGATGGGGGGTGACCCGGAAAAAGTGAATCCTCAGGTACCCGTAGATTTGGTCATAGACCATTCTGTACAGGTAGATGTTTCAGGTTCCAGTGCTCAAGCACTTGAGCTGAACTTAGATATTGAGTATCACAGGAATATGGAGCGATATACATTCCTAAAGTGGGGTCAACAATCGTTAGAGAACTTTCGTGCGGTTCCGCCTTCAAGAGGTATTGTTCACCAAGTAAACCTAGAGTGGATTGCAACAGTTGCACGTCAAGAAAAAGGCGTATGGCTACCCGATACATTGGTAGGCACTGATTCGCATACTACGATGATCAATGGACTTGGAGTCCTTGGCTGGGGAGTAGGTGGAATCGAGGCTGAAGCGGTTATGCTTGGTCAACCGATTTACATGCTATCTCCCGATGTTGTCGGTTTCAGACTGAATGGTAAATTGAATCCTGGAGTTACTGCTACAGATATGACTTTGAGAATCGTTGAATTATTGCGTGAGCATGGCGTTGTCGGCAAATTTGTTGAGTTCTTTGGAAAAGGAATGGCAGCACTTTCACTTCCTGACCGCGCAACTATCGCTAACATGGCCCCCGAATATGGTGCGACATGTGGTTTCTTCCCTGTGGATGATAACACGCTTGCATACATGCGATTATCCGGCCGAGAAGAAGAGGATATTGCGGGCGTAGAAACTTATTGTAGGGCCCAAGGGCTTTGGTATGATTCATCTTCTCCAGAAAAGAGTTACACTACCGTTTTAGAACTTGAACTCTCTACAGTGCAACCGGCTCTAGCAGGTCCAAAAAGACCTCAAGACCGAGTAGACCTCTCTAATATGGCAAAACATTTCAACGAATCTTTGACTCATGAAGTGGGACATAGCGGTCACGGTTTATCAGAATCAGATTTATCGAAATCCGCTCTAATTGGTGACGAATATGACTTGAATCACGGCGATGTAGTAATTGCTGCAATCACCTCTTGTACCAATACTTCCAATCCCGGTGTAATGTTAGCAGCTGGATTATTGGCTCGTAATGCTAGAGCCCTTGGGCTAACAGTCAAACCTTGGGTAAAGACCTCATTGGCCCCTGGTTCTAGAGTCGTTACTGAGTATTATGAGGCTAATGGGTTGGACGAAGACCTTGCAGCATTAGGTTTCAACAATGTTGGATATGGTTGTACTACTTGTATTGGTAATTCAGGGCCCCTTCCTGATGAGATTGAGGCTGCAATCGAGGAATCTGGATTAATCGTAGGTTCTGTTATTTCCGGTAACCGTAATTTCGAGGGTAGGGTTCATCAGAAAGTTAAGGCCTCATATCTCTCAAGTCCACCGCTAGTCGTGGCATATGCCATAGCGGGTAGTTTGAATGTCGATTTAGTGACTGAACCTTTAGGAATCTCTACTGAGGGTAAGCCAGTAATGCTTGACGATATTTGGCCTAATGATGAACAATTGTCGGCTGCATTATCCAAAATCACTCCTGAAATGTTCCGTGAGCGTTATTCGACAGTAATGCAAGAGCCAAGGTGGGATTCTATCCCTAGCGAAGCATCACCGCTTTATCCTTGGCAAGATGATTCCACATACATACGACTACCAAGTTTCTTCCAGGGGTTGTCAAAAGAAACAGATCCGATTCAACCTATTGCTGGAGCAAAGGTCTTACTGAAACTTGGAGATTCGATAACTACCGATCACATCTCTCCTGCAGGAGCATTCCCTGCTGAGGGTCCTGCTGGTAAATGGCTAACAGAAAGAGGTGTTCAGAAAGTAGATTTCAATTCATTTGGAAGCCGTCGTGGTAATCATGAAATCATGATGCGTGGTACCTTTGCAAATGTTAGAGTGAAAAATCAAATGGCACCGGGTACTGAAGGTGGCTATGCATTAAATCACGACACTGGCGAAGTAACCTCAGTGTTTGAAGCCGCTATGGCTAGCGAGACTCCAATGGTGGTTCTGGCTGGCTCGCAATATGGAACGGGCAGCAGTAGAGATTGGGCTGCAAAAGGGACCTATTTGTTAGGCGTCAAAGCCGTAATAGCGACCTCTTTTGAGCGAATTCACCGCTCTAATTTAGTTGGTATGGGTGTTCTGCCATTGACTTTCAAAGAGGGTGAAAGTGCAGATACTTTGGGACTGGATGGAACTGAGTCCTTCGATATTCCAGTTATGGATGACGTAAAAGCACTTCAAGAATTGATAGTTACAGCTAATAAATCGGATGGCAGTACTGTGAAATTTACGGCTGATGTTAGATTGGATACTCCAGTCGAAGTAGAGTATTATCGCAATGGCGGTATACTGCATACTGTTCTGAGAAAACTAGCATAATGGCACCGGTGGGTTGATTTCCCTTCGCTCTTAGGGTGGCCTCATGCAGGAGTTGAAGGGATACGTTCGCTACCGCTTCCGCAGTGAGGACGAAGACATAGATGTCTTACTCGAAGGCGAGGCGGATTGGGTACGTGGCATTGTTGCTGAACTCGGTTTACGCAAAGTTGGCTGGATGATGCCGATGGCGGTGGATAGCACCAAAATGTCACCTTCTGGAATTTCTGAAGATACACATTTGCCTTCTGGTAAACCAAAAGACATGGGTCCTAAACCCGACCCATCTCGAATACCAATCATTAGAAGGCCGATTGGGGAACTCAATTTAATTGCAAAACTTGTTGAGGCTGGTTTGGAAAAGCCGCAAAGGCCCACTTCTGATGAATTAAGGCTGCAACTCGAAGAGGTCGAACAGCCACATCCGGCTCAGGGCCCTATGGTCGTAGACCCTATGGCCGAATCTTGGTTGAAAGAATTGCTTAGAATAGTGGTCAGAGTTCATGGCGTGACCGCAATTTCCACAGAAACTATCGCTTTAGCAGCAAGTGATTATCTTGGAGACCGAGAAGGTCTGGAGCTAGAGTTATTTCTTGAGTCCATGTTTAGAGCAGGCAAACTCGTCAAGGTTCACGGTGGAGATGCAACCGGTTGGGGTCCATCTCCAGCATGGCTAGCATCCGGATTGTGAATATTTAGTCCAATATTTGGCCTTGGCACTAATCGTCATACTAAGGCTCTGTTTATTTTTATTTCAAAACACACCTTCCCAAAGCAATTAAAGTGGTAGTTGAAGTCCGAAGAGACGAGTGATGATGATGTTTTTGAAGACTATGAATAAGGACGGGCGTGCAAGAGCGATTTTGCTAGTCCTGATAATGTTACTTTCAACGACTGCCGCGAACCTAGTTTCTGCTTCGACTTCTCGTACCTATACGACTGATACAGACCCTGTTGATGTTGCATTGGGAGATTTCGATTGTGACGGAGACTTGGATATCGTTACAGCAAACGATAGAAGTACCAGAATTTCAGTTCTGTGGAATGAAAATGGACATTTCCAGGAGCGCACAGATATCTGGACCTCCGCAAACCCGAACCAAGATGCTGATTTCGAAGATCACTCAAACACTCAGCAAGTTGAAGTCGGTGAATTCACCGGAGACGACGCTATTGACATCGTAATCTATGCACGTAACAGGCCTCTGCGCCAAGACGCAACCGGTGCGATTGTAGTCGATAAACCAGGTAACGTTACCATCGTCGAGAATGACGGCTGTAACGTAGACACATTCACTATTAGGCAACAATTCGATGTTGTTTGGATGTGGGACCTTGCAGTAGCAGATTTGAACGATGACGGCGACGACGATATCGTCACTCTAGAGTTGCTGGCTGACCTTAAGAATCAACGTATAGTAACCTACATGGGACCTATCACTTCAAGCACTCAGGGACAAATTACCAGCCTAGGTGACTCAACTCAGAACTCTTACACTGAATTAGAATTGGGAGATTGGGGAGAACCTAGTCAAACAAATCCAGTTAGTGGAAATTGTGATGACATAGACTTGTGGCTAGTTCGCAATCAAGGTGTAGATTACCTTACTGGAGCTGCAACTAACCCAGGTAAGTCCGATAACGTCACAGTAATCGAATTCAATTGTCTTACCAATACTTTCCCTGCTACAGTTACATGGAGTTCAACCGGAAGCGCTGGATTACACGTTCACGCTTTAGGTCCTGAATTTGGCGGTTTCGATATTGCAGACTTAGACAATGATGGAATCATTGACGTAGTTGCGATTAACGATGCTAACACAGAAAATGTAACCTATGCAACCATTACTCAATCAACACACACCTACTCAAATTCAAAGACAGTATACTTCGGGCCATATATCGCTTGGGAAGTTACTGTTGGTGAATTGAATGGTGATGGAGAACCGGATTTCGTTCACGCTGCTAAGTTTAAGCAATCTAACGCAACATCCTCTACTGGAGATACAACTACCAATTACTACCTGAACCTACCAACAAGTGTACAGGTCACCCTTTCAAACGGTAACGGAGGACACATGAATCCTCTGGAGTACTTTGGTGCAATGAGGCCAACTACCGTTGCAATTGGACAGGTTATCGGCGGGCCTAACAGTGCGCCTGACTTGATTGTCGGCCACGGGGCATACGACCAATTCACCTATGACGACAACTTTGGCTGGGATGGCTCATACGATCGAATCGTAGTTATTGAGATGGATAACAAGGACTTGGCTGTTTCAAATATCGATATCTCACCAACTGACGCATATGTTGGATTACTTGGAGAAGGTACTCGTGAAGTCGAAGTAACAGTAACCAATACTGGGATGGATATCCTAAACGGACAGGCTACTCTTGACGTTGAAATCAAGGAAGTAGACGAAACAGCATCTAACAATGTCACAGTTTACGCTATGGATTGGGATAATCCTGAGGACACATCAGGATGTGGCACAGGATGCGGATGGACTACTGAAGCTTACTATGGTGCAAGCCACTGGCACGAAGAAGTCGCTGCTAACAGTTCTGTTGGCCACACATCAGGTAACAATGCACCAGCACAGTCTGCTAACGCAAACAACCCAACCGATTTCATGTGGTCTGGTGTCATGAAGACCAACTCAAGTGGAGACACTTGGTCTGGATATGAGCCAAACTGGGATGAAGGACTAGTTCTGAATGACGTCGATTTGACAGGTGCAGACCGTGCTTGGATGAGTATCGAGATGTTCAGGCACCTAGGTCTAGCGGACCTATACACTCAAGATGCAAATGGCTACGTATTGGCTGAAGTTTGGGACGATGCAGCAATCATCGAAGTTTTCTCTGATGATGAAGGATGGGTTACCATCGCATGCCCAACAAGTGCTTACTTCGCAGGCCAGTGTGCCTCGGGAGAGAGTTACTGGGGCGGATATGACCAAGGAAGAGTCGAGAGCGAACAGAACACAGGCTTAGACGCTGCTATCTACCGATATGGTGGAGCAATACCTGGTACGCAATACGGCTGGGGTAACTTCACCGAAGATGACCTTGGAGCCTTTGAGTTATCCAGTTTCGCAGGAGACATAATCGACATTAGATTCCGCTTCAAGTCAGGATGGGAAGGATCCTTAGGAACTAACGAATCTACTTGGTCTGGAAGAGATGGTTTCGCTATCGATAACGTAACAATCTGGAAACAGAACACAGCGTTCACATCCAATGTCCAAAATCAACAGTCAACTATCACTATGAATAATTTGGCTCCTAACGAAGACTACACCACTGCGATTACTGCTGATTTCATTAATGGAACAACATATCGCATATCTGCAGTCTTGAATTATGCACAAGATGAACAACCAGCTAATGATGACATCGTTGGCTACATCACCGCATTCAACATATTTGACCCGGCAGTAATGCAAATCGATTCATTCAAGCCAGGCGGTTTGTATGCAGAAGGTAACTTCCCAATCGAAGTAATGGTTGAACATCTTGGTAATACAAATGTCACATTTGAACTTGAAGCCAAGGTCTACAGTGCACTACCTACCGATGTGTACTGTGGCTCTCCGCTAGTTGTTTGTGAAGAAGGATTCGAAGGCGGTTCGTCTGGATTTAGATACACTGATGACAACAATGCAAATGGTGGAATCCTAGATGATTCGACTTGTGCCGAGAAGATATTCGGTTCGCACGCATACTGGTTTGGACACCCATGTAACACTGCAAACAGTTTCGGTGACGTATGGGAGAATGAAACTCTAACAATCCCAGGTATCGATTTAACCAACATGTCTGGAGACTATGTTGCACTAAACTTCGAGTACTTTGCTGAGACTTGGTTCGAAATCCAACAATCTGGAGCAACTTCCTCTGTAAATGATTACGCAGCATTAACCGCTGACTGGAATGTTGGCGGAACTGATTATGAAGGTGTTATCTATGGACAATGGATAGATTACAACGAAGATGGATTCTGTATCGTAGACGAAGATGGAAACGGTTTCATCGACCCAGTCAACGAAACTACTCTTGATAATACTGAGATAGATTACATCGGTGATCCTTCCAACGTCAATGGTGGAGATGGTTCTTACAACGTATTCTTCAACACTGATGGATTAGTACAAAGCAGAAGTATCGACCTTACTCACTTGTATGTCGTCAACACAACTGCTCCTGATACCAACTTGTGGACAGATGAATGTATCAGTCTTGCAGGTTCAGTCGTCGATTTGAATTTCGAATTCCAATCTAACGATGATGGACACAATGGTCAAAATGACGGTGTCCGTGGAGTTGCTTTCGATAATATCTCTCTTGAAGAGTTCACATTCAGCCAAGATGCCTCTTACACAACAACTGTAATTGATTTGGATGCTGAAGAAAACAGAACCATTGCAATCTCAAACCATGACTTCGTCTCTGGAGTTTACAAGATTGAGGTTGAATCAATATTCGACAATACAACCCAAGGAACAGCTTGGTATGGATTCGAAGAGATTTCTCTTGCTAACAACTTAGGCCGAGTTATTTTCTCGGTTGAAAGTGTTGACATCACATTAGGAAAGCCAGATCAGATATCTTGTCTGTCAGATGTAATCCTAGATTGTCATCTACCAATTGATAGCGCTAAGATGCATGATTGGTCTCTTTCTGCCACAAATGGTGTACTACAAGGAGATTATACATTCCACATGACAGTAGTTGATGAAGCGGATGGTAGTACTGCACACTCTACTACTGCAGGACCAAGCCAGACTCTATCTGCCCATGAGAGAACTACGGTTTCCTTTACTCCATGGAACGGTTGGATGGATGGACACTCCTACAACATCAGTTACTATGCAAGCCTGCCTGATGGCAGTACTTCTGGAAACGTACGCTACTTCCACGCAACATTCGCAGACCAAATTGATGTGGCAATTCTTTCGGGAGATTCTACTAGAGTCTCTGCAATTAAGGAAGACTTGGTTCTACTTGGAATGTCATACACACAGTATGACATCATCGACTGGGATAATTATCTAGACCTCGGATGGATGACTCACTATGATAAGATCATCATGCCATGGCAAGATGTGAATATCGCTAAGCCTAGTGAAGAAGGCGGTAAAGGATACTTCGAGCTAATCGGACGTTCTTCCAACCAAAATGTATTGAAGAGTTTCATGTCATCTGGTGGTACAGTACAAGTTCACTTGTCCGGTGCTACAGATTATTATGATTACTCATCTTCTACAGGAGAGAGTCTGCTACCATTCGATATGGATATACAGCCTCGTAACACTCCAGAAACTCGTATAACTTACAACAACATGGAAGTTGCTGACCCGTACCACCCAATTCTCGAAGGTGTCGACTTAGCTGCCTTCCAAGGGTTCGACCAATTTGGAACTGTTACTGAAGCGATAATCAATACCAAGAGTGCTTCTGCTACCTCGATTCCACGTGCTTGTGGTGACTACTCTGAAGAAGGAGGTTCTTTCCAACGATTACTACAGTCAGAAGCAGATTCCCAAGACACAGTATTGGGAGTATGTAGCTATGTTGACGGTGGACTAATCGTTACTACAATCGATGTTTCGAGTGTATCTGATAGAGCAGATAGTACTACATTCCCACTATTGGGTAACATGCTATCCTACCAGGTTTCCCCATATCCAAATGGATTTGGAACACTTGGTAACGGCCTTGATCTAACCATCAATGGCGAAGTACCATCTTTCGACCCATCTACTGGAGGATATGCTTACCATTACATGAAGAGTGATTCAGAAATCACCTTTGGCCACACTACCAGCACTCCTGAGGTGCTATCCACAGATTGGGTAATGAGTGGACCTACCGATTGGGAAGGTTCCTCAATGGCTAGTGGAAGCGACCACACAGATGTTGCAAATCCAACAGTCAACTTCTGTAAGGTTGACTTGTCCTCTGCAACAGGATGTCTTCAAGGAGCAACATGGGAAATCACCCTTTACCTGCATGATGATGCTGGACACTCTCGTTCTATTACTGTCACAGTAATGACCGATGATACTAGAGCAGATGAATTCCGTCCGGATGCAGATGCTGTGATCGATATGCGAGAGGAATATGCTGACCAAATCGAAGACCGTGGAGTCAAATCTGTATCTGGTATAGACTGGCCTTTGCAAAGAATCAACCTCGATGAGTCTGGCTCTCTAACCGTTCACTTCGATGCAGGTGGCTCCTCTGATGCTGACGCATTGACTGGTAATGGAATTGAAACCTATGAGTGGACTGTACTGTTCGACAAGCCTTACGACGAAGATAATTACAAGTTGGAAGGACACAATTTCATCACCCCAGCAGAGAGTGATGGTGATTGGGCTTACACATTCAGTAACGTTACAGTTGACCCAAGTGGTCAAACAGAATCTCTGATTCGTATCGAACTTGTAGTCTATGACCAGGCAGGAAAGAGTTCTGATAAGTACAAGATGTACTTCTCAGTAGTTCCTGAAGGATTTGGAGATGCAGAACCTACTGTACAAATCGACTTATCGATGAACGGCACAAAGGTAGAGGGTGATACAATCACTCTAACCGGAAATGTTGTTGATGGTGCAGAACAAGGTGACGTATATGTTGAAGCAGCACTACTAGACACTACATTCGATGAAACAGCAGTTGCAAAGTACACCTTGCAATTGGAAGGCAAGTGGGCTAAATCTGCTGCCCTTGGCGATGGAGACGGATTCGAATTGACTTTGAACATCGAAGAATTATTCGACAACATAACCAAGTCAGAGCGTGTCTATCTGAAGGTATACGAAGGCGACGACAAGCGTTGGCCTATCATTTACTGGATTGAGATAACTCTACCTGAATGTCAGGGTCTAATCGTTCCTGTTGAAGTTTATGACGCAGAGCCAGATGCATACTGGATCTGGGATGAAACTACTGGCGAATGTGTATGGTCTGGAGAATATACTGACTCCGATGGAGATAACATCCCGGACAAGGCTCCAGTAACTGAAGAAGCAGAATCAGAGGAAGACAATCTGATGCTGTATCTTGGAGGCGGAATCGGTCTTCTCATGATTGTTATATTGTCCTTATTCTTTGTACTACGTGGAAACGATGAGGAAGATGTAATGGGTGATTCTCAAATGAGCGGAGACTTCTCTGCAACAGCTGCTGGATATGGCGGAGTTGCACAAATGGATCCGATGGAGCAATATGTTCAGCAACTGATTGCTCAAGGCTATCCTGAGGAAACAGCTAGGACATATGCTCAGCAATATGCCGGTCACTTCCAACAACAACAATAGTTGGCTAAGTTGGATTTGGCTCCGCCTTAGGAAGGGCGGGGTCCTGTGACCGATTGACATATGAGGTGCGCTCACTCGCCCAGTCCATGGACAAAGGTGACAACTACACCGTAGCCGATTTAGAACTGGCAAATCAAGGTGCCTTGCGAGTCGATTGGGCCCGCTCAAGAATGCCTGTTTTAGCAGCACTTCGCTCACAAGCAGAGATCGACCAACCTCTTGCAGGAATGCGTGTTGCTGGCTGTCTTCACGTAACCAAAGAAACCGCAGTACTAATCGAAACAATTGAAGCGGCAGGTGCAAAAATATCCTGGTCCGGCTGTAATCCACTATCGACTCAAGATGATGTGGCTGCATGGCTTGCTCGAGAAGGATATTCGGTTCATGCTTGGCACGGACAATCAGTTGAAGACTTCTATTGGTGCATTGACAAAACTCTCGAATTCAAACCTACATTGACATTAGATGATGGAGCAGATTTGATTGTACGAGTTCATGGCGACAAGTCAGAATTTGCAGAAACTGTAATCGGAGGAACAGAGGAAACAACAACTGGAGTGCACCGTTTGCGAGCTATGGCTGCAGCTGGAGACTTGAAATATCCAGTACTTGCAGTTAATGATGCCATTACCAAGTGGGACTTTGACAATGTATACGGTACTGGACAATCGACAATTGACGGAATAATTCGCTCAACTAGCGTCCTTATTGCTGGCAAAACATTCGTAATTGCAGGCTATGGCCACTGTGGCCGAGGTTTAGCAATGAGGGCCCGTGGAATGGGTGCTAATGTCATCATTACCGAAATCGACCCTCTTCCTGCTCTTCGTGCCGTAATGGATGGATTTAGAGTAATGAAGATGGATGATGCAGCTCCATTAGGAGATATTTTCTGTACTGCTACCGGTATGAAGGATATAATTGTTGGAAGGCATATGGACATGATGAAAGATGGAGCCCTACTGTCCAACACCGGTCACTATGATTGTGAAATCAATATTGCAGAGTTGAAAGAAAGGTCTGTTTCAATGCGTACTATGCGTCCTGAAAACGTTGAATACACTTTGGCGAATGGAAATAAAATTCACTTGTTAGCAGATGGCCGATTAGTCAATCTTGCTGCTGCAGAAGGGCATCCTTCAGAAGTGATGGACATGAGTTTTGCAAACCAATTCTTATCACTGTGTAGGCTTGCTGCTGAAAGTGATGAATTAGAAGCTAAAGTGTACGACATTAGCCTAGAACAAGACATGGGGCTTGCAAAAACCAAGTTAGAGACTCTTGGCTTTTCAATCGATAAATTAACTCAAGAACAGATTACCTACTCTACAGATTATACTGCAGGCACGTGATCATTCTTCTTCATAAGAAGATAAATCGGACTCTTCTTCATCTTCGATGAATCCAATTTCATCATAGTGACTTTCGAAATCAGGCAACTTGATTTTCCAATTTCGTGGGAGTTTCCTGTTTGCTGTAATTATCTTCTCTAAGCGCTGCTGGAAAGCAGGAGGATGTCTTGAAAACAAGAACATGTACAATTTTGAGCCACGTATGTCTTCTGGAATCACAACTTTACCACAACTTGCTTCAAACTGAATAGCCCGAAGGAGATTGAACCCTGGCCGATTCACTCTTTGGTACAATTTACGTGTGAATGACATACCAATGATTACTGTTACTAGGATTAGCAGGCTTGTTAGACAGAATGCGCCCCACCCTTCACCAAATAACCACCTAGATGCAAATACTTCCATCATAAGGAATGGAATTGTCGTGAGCATGAAAAGCATATTTTCTGAAACAGGGGCCTTATTTGCCCTCATCTTAATCGCAGTCCAGCCTCCATGGTTTTTCTGCCAAGGTTTGAAATGAACTTTCGGGTCCTGTTCTGCAGACCTTTCTAGGGTCCTGTGCAGTTGGGTAATTCTAGCAAGTTGAGAATTAGCTATATCCAAATTGTCTTCAAACAGAGAACTTAGGCGGTCTCTTGCCTCTGCATACATTCCTAAATCAGACAAGATTGTAGCTTGTTCGACAATGGGTACTGATTCGAGAGGGGCTGCTTCTCTACAACGCTGCCACCAATGGAGAGCATCTTCATGTAAACCCAGTTGGTCGACCATGATTCGACCACCCTTAACCCAAGCATCAACTCTTGAAGGGTCAATTGCAATCACCTTATGGCAAGCAACTACGGCTTTAGATGCCTGATCAATATCTGGATATTTACCGTCAGGAGCTAATAGTCCGACAATCATCCACCAAGCATTAGAATGCTCAGGGTCGGCTTTTACTGCTAATCTAGCATGTTCTAATGCTTCATCAAGTTCGCCACTTCTCTTCTGCTTCGATAGCATCAAGATAATGACCTTCACCGCTCATTCGTGATTCCTCCCGCTCACCACGGCCGTACTTGGCAGATTGAAGAGGCGGAGGGTCTCTCAGTTTCCTGTGGTGGCCTTTGTTTTTCGGGCCGCCAACTCTCTTAGAGCGACCACAACCGAAGCAGTCGTTTCTCTTAGCGAAGTTTGATTTTCCACATTGCGGGCAATCCCAATCCCCAGGCTCTCGGTTGAGGTAGTGTCCCCTCTTTCGCCAGCTCTGCGGTCATTGCCTTCCCACTGGTCTAGTACTAGCGCACGCCCTTTCTGCCTTTAGGCGCGCCACAGCGATTACATTCAGTTCTGAATGAGAAATTTGAGTTTTTACATTCGCCACATTCCCAGTCATTATCTGAATGGTTACCGCGACTTTCGTTTCTGTCACCGCCTCTTCGGTCATCACGACCACGTCTATCGTCACGACCTCTACGGTCATCACGGCCACGATTATCGTCACGACCTCTGCGGTCGTTGCGTTGATTGGAGCCTCCTCTTCCCTTTGGCTCGCCACATCTATTACATTCAGTTCTGAATGCAAAGTTGGAATTATTACACTTAGGGCAATCCCAATCTCTGTTTGGTTGTCAGAGTTTCCTCTGCGGTCATCACGGCCACGATTATCGTCACGACCCTGCGGTCATTGCGTTGATTGGAGCCTCCTCTTCCTTTTGCTCGCCACATCTATTACATTCAGTTCTGAATGCAAAGTTGGAATTATTACACTTGGCACAATCCCAGTCATTATTGGAATTATTACCACGACTGTCGTCACGTCCTCTGCGGTCATCACGGCCACGATTATCGTCACGTCCTCTGCGGTCATTGCGTTGGTCAGAGCCTCCTCTTCCCTTTGGCTCGCCACATCTATTACATTCAGTTCTGAACGAAAAGTTGGAATTGTTACACTTAGGGCAATCCCAGTCTCTTTTTTGGTTATCGGAGTTTCCTCTACGGTCATCACGACCTCTACGGTCATCGCGACCACGATTATCGTCACGGCCCCTTCTGTCGTCCCGGCCACGGCTATCATCGCGGCCTCTTTGGTTGTCATTTGATTGACGATTGTCTCTTGACTTTTTAGTGCGAATTGTAATTTCTAGACCTACCATTTCGCTAGCATTTGAATTTCTATCAAGGTGCGCAATGTGAACTAGTGAATCGTTTAGGTTACCAATTACTCCGTCCACCTTACCAATATATGTTTCACCAGAATCTATCATTACCGAACCAAGAGCAGGGCAAGCTCCTGAGTAACTAACGAGCAATCCACCTTCGTGGCTGACTCTGTCTACCCTGCCTTTGAACATAACCCCGCCTCGGAGTACTCCTTTTCAGTGTGACGGTCAATCTCTACGGATTACGATTGCCGCTCCAAGCATGGAAACAATGGTGGCTACCATGCTAATAGACGGTAATCCGCTTTCCTCATCCGAGCTATCTGTATCACCTGGTTCAACAACATTTCCAGCATAAGGATCTGCTACACTAACCTCGATTATTGATATGTCTCCTACCGAATCTGTAGCGCTGAGTGTGACATCATACTGTGTCAATCCATCAGAAACACATTTCGCTATTGAAAGGCTAACATCCCAATTTGGTCTCTCTCCTGTGAAACTTGTCGTGGTTTCTCCGCACATTGTAGCAGATAATTCGACATCTCCTCCATCAGGGTCATACACTTCTCCAGATAGTGCGAATGAAAATTGGTCTGATGCCCATGTTGCCTGTGACCCATCAAAATCATCAGTATTGACAGTGATTACAGGTGGAGTATTTGTTTTTTCAAGAGATAAGTCTAGCATTACATCCCAATCTAACATTCCAGTAGATGTTGCTGTAACGTGTATCATGAAAGCACCAGGTGAAATTCCTGAAAGTTGTACAGTATCAGTCGATGCGGTTGAACCCAGATTGGTTTCAGTCGCAGGACCATCGCCTCCATTTTGGGAGGCTGCAAGGCTAACTGCTAGGTTTTGGACCAATAATGATGGAGTAGACTCGATGTTTACCGAGTCACTGTAACTTACAAGTTGGTCTGGAGCTGAGAAACTAGCCGGTTGTCCGAATCTCCATGATTTAGTAGCATTATTTCTTTCACCATATGGGTCTACAATTGAGCATTCAGCGCCGCCAGACTCAGACTGGCCAGAGGTTACTAGTAACTCTCCATCTGAATTCATACGGCTTGACCATCCTGCTTCTGCAAACTCACAATCAAGTCCCCAAGCATGGTCATCACTAGCCCAATCAGCCATTGTTTCACTGGCGATAGCAATTACCTCACTACCATCTTTGATGATTGGAATAATCGTGTTATCTGCTGGTGGGTTTACCCATACCGGTACGTCGTTTTCTTCAAGTGGCGTTGTAGTCATATCGAAAAACACATTTCGAATCATTGGCCAATCCGCTTTGTCATAACCAATACTCAGGATGACCTTGACGCTACCATCTGGTAGCGGGACTTCGGTTACCGAACCTGCGTCTAGATTTGTAACGCCAGCATCTTCGATTGTCCAGTTAGCCATTCTCATACCATCAACGAACGGGAAAGTAAACTCCATTGTTGCGCTTGTGACATTTGTTGCATTCATTGCAACTGTGAAATCGCTAGCACCAGAGTTAGGTAGTTTGTTGAATCGGGAATTGTGAGTTTCTCCTTCCTTCACGAACATAGAAATTTCGAGATTCTCGGTTGCAGTAGTTGGTACCTCTTGGCAATCACTGCTTGCTAATGCATACCTTCCAGCACAAGACCTCTCCTCAGGGTTTCCTGCAGGTATTAGGTCTACTTCTTCTAAGCCAATACCATCTTCTACGAATTCAACATCATTCCAGTCGACTCCACCACGGTGAGGCATACCTTCTCTTATTCCGATTCGAGTGTACATGTCTGCAATGCACTTTGCTCCAATCTCTCTGACTGCATCTCTTTCATCGGTGGAAATCCACTCGTTATCTCCGCCAGGGAATCCCTCGAACAGAGCCGTCGAGGTTAGTCACGAACAACCGCAGCACGGCTCTCATTGACCCAAGCAGTTAGCAGACATAAGTCTGAAGAGGCCCAATCATCTAGAACTTTAAATTTGAATTCTGCATTGTTGTATTCAAATAAGTCTTCAAAAGTATATCCTGAGCAATCAACATCGTCCATACCTCCTGAGCTTTGGGCAGTAGAAACAGTAGTGATGGACATTGTGACCATCAAGGCTGCGAGTAGAAGTGCTGAGACTCTTCCTTTCATGCTGCTCGTACAAGTAGAATACATTTAGTGTGTTGCTTTACATTCTCATGGATGCATGTGTTCTATTCTACGGATGAATAGGTACAGTGGCAATATGCTCCAAACAATCGCAGCAAAACTTGTGTAAAGAGGTGATATTCCTCTGTCTACGTCATTTAGAGGCATTTCCAACAGGTGGTGATACACGCCATTAGGCGAAAATAAATCCATTATAGCTTCAATTCTAATATATTCTGCCGAATCTAGATTCTCAACTCCAACACCTGAAAGACCAGCGACTACAGTAGTTAAAACAAGCCATAGTAGAGTGAAAGTCATCCACACCCCTAAACCCACTGCGATGGATGAGCCCATGTCTCTGGCCCAAGAAGATGCTAATAACTGAATTAATGTATACCAAAGCAAAAGCAATCCTGTAGCCAGCGTATGAATAAATAATTCTTCTAGACTAGGTAAGTCATCCATTCTGTACCAAATTATTGCTAGACTAATTATATTCAATATCAATACCGGAATAAGTATTGCAAACCAGTGTCCAATCAATAAAGCACGAGCATATGTTGAACGTCTGATTGGTTGAGATAACTTTACTTCTAATACTCCAGATAAGCGGTCTCTGCTGATTCCATCGAATGAAATCAAAACCGCACCCATAGTTGCTGAGAAGATAATGAAAGCTGTTGATGCAAACATGACATCATATGCTGAATCAATAACTAATTGAGATGGTAAATTTGCCTTTGGGTCCGATAAACCCCAACTTGAAAACAAAATGAACATGGCTAGTAGCGGCCAAATTACTAGCATCCTGCCAGCCGAAAGGCGTTCTTTCATAATGTGCCAACCAAGATTGAAAGCACTCATTCCTCTTCACCGCCAAGCTGTTTGAATGGTAGTAGGTCATCGTTGGATAAATCCAGGCTCACATCTTCGGGACTCGATTCCGGTTACCGAGCAGATCATCTCAACAATGCCTGACGTCCTCTTTCCAGACCTAGGTCCTTTGACTGAACATTTACCAAGACTCCCTTCAATGCTAGTAATTGCCCATGGTGCAGAAGAGCAACTCGGTCAACAAATGATTCCAGATCAGAAACTTGGTGCGACGAAATTACAACAGCAACTCCCTTTGCTTGCTAAGTCTCTTCAGAAGATTACAGAAATGCTCTCTGTGCCAGAGGGTCCAGGCCGTTTAGAGGCTCATCCATGACCAACACCTGAGGACTCTCCAATCAGGGCACAGGCCAGTGAAAGACGCTTTGCCGCATTCCCTGTGATAAGGTCATCAAGGAAGTGTTCAGATTTAGAGGAGAGCCCGACAGTCTTTGATTACGCTATCCAAATCGAGTTTCATCGCTCCCGCATTAGAGCGATCGTGTGTAAGTGCGGACTTGACGCTTACACGTGCCTTCCCATCTTACCTGTTCGGGCATGTATCCTATGCCGTTTCTTCTCGAATTACTTGATTTGTCGAAGCCTTCGCATTCATACAGGCCACATATTGCCCTCATGAGAGTAGTTTTCCCTGCTCCATTCGGGCCGATTAAGCCTAGAATTGAGCCACTTCTAATTTCTAGATTGATGGAATGAATACCGGGGCCGTCTTTTTTTGCCCATGGTTTCCATGATGAGAAGTCTCTAACTTTGTGTCGCCACGACACATCGTCCAGAGTTAGGCAAGTCTCCATTATGTCCGAAGCCAGCATACACCCATTACAATGTGCCGCTCATACTCTATCTCGAGGGTTGGACTTATCCTTCCAAGTGTTCAGGGCATGATGTGTTAGGGGGGGTTCTCGCATCTGTTGTCCTTGTTGCGGCATTGTTTGGAATACTCAAGTGGCGTAGTGAAGAGTTTGATAGAACAACTATGATTTCTCTTTCAGTAGGAGTTTTACTCCTTTGGGTTATTCCTTGGGGTATTTTCATAATTATACCAATTGCACTCGGAATCTCACTTTCTAGCCCAGCGGGTAGAGACGAATGGGTCAAGTTTAGGAATCGTCGAATAGCTGCCAGTCTCGATCATGATAATCATTCTGAATTCGTTTGCTTTTTATCCGGTTTCCACCCCAGTTGGTGCTGAAGAGTGGGGGAACCCTATCTCTACAGAAAACCCACATGCATCTTCTTGGCCTGCTAGTGAGCAGTATACTTGGCTACATGACGGAGCAGTAATCGGTGTAGTACATCTCCGGACGCCGCATACATTCAGCTCCATGGTCTCAAGATACCTCGACCCTTGCGCTAGGCGTCATGCTAGGGATGCACGACGACGAGGATGCGCCAATCCATTGAGGTCATGAATTCATTTAATCCCAGGATTCAGTATAGACCCGGATTCATTCTGGCTAGAACAAGTTAGAGGCTGAAGGCGAGCCACCAGTACGGCGAGCGAATCCCAATTACGTCATCGCGAGATTCAATGTGAAACGAGATGACTTTGATACCATACTCTGGCAACGGTCATTAATTGTAGGCTTCCCAAATGCTGGCGGCGAAGTGTCTCAGTTACTCTCAATACCTAGACCCGTCACCTCATCACAAGGAGGATGTGTTCGAAGAGAAAATCGTGATTCAGTACGTTCAGTCACAATCGATTCTTACTGGAATAATGTGTAGAGCTGCCAGCTCTGTTTTAGGGGAGCCTAAACTTTATGTACGCCGCTCTTTTCGGGCGGCCTAAATAGGTGAAGTCCTATGATGAAATGCGGTTTTCTTTGAAAATTCAAAACCTGTCTGAAAGAAGTTCCTAATCTTGGGGTGGTCGGCTAATATGCCACTCGGCCGGCCATCCCTCTTAGATGCCCAATGCAAAGACGATTTCGTTATTAATTACCTCAAAAATCGTCTGAATATATACATATGATTGATAATGTGAAGTCATTCGGAACGGCATGGACGACAGACTTCAAACCGTTGAAGATGTAGTCCAGAAATACTGTGTTTCGAACAATAGATTCAAGAGTTTGATATACCAATTATTAGGAGTTATGTTCACCATATTTGCAATGATTGGAATCTTTGTACCTGGCTGGCCGACCGTTTCTTGGGCTGTACCTGCGGCGTTTATGTTTTCTTTATCTAACGAGGGACTGTTTAGATGGACTCTTACAAACAAATTCTTTGGAGCCCAAATTTTCGATTATTATGCCACGGGAAAATCTCTGCCCAAGCATGTAAAATACATCATAATGGCAATGGTTGGTATTATGACTTCAATTTCAGCTTACTTGGTGTGGTATGTCTCAACTAAAGGTGATGGTAAATTGTTTGACCTAGATTCTTGGAACGGTGCTGATCAATACGCTATGGGTTCGATAACAATAATTGTAGTCGGTTTTTTGGGCATGATGTATGTTAGATATTTTGTCACCACACGTTCCATCTGAACGAACTTTAGGGCGACCAAACTTTATACTTGTTTGAAAGCGGAAACACCATGCAAAATTGGTTAAAGCGGGTTTTAGCCGGTGTTTTTATTGCATCAGTATTAGTTGCAGGTGGCTGGTATTATCTCATTTCTTCATATTCTGCGGATTTAACTACAGAGAATGAAATTTTGGTTGAAGATTCAGTTACAAATGTATCCAACCAATCTGATGACGAGTTATTTTCTCTTTCCTTTTCCTATGGAGAAGACAACCTTGAATGGTCTAAGTTAGTAATGTCAATTAGTCACGGTAATTCTCAATATGATTGTACTAAGAGTGGACTTACACTGAGTAATCCACACGATGGACTTGTACAAACAAAGCTCAACTCAGACGGTAATAGTTTTACAGTTGAGGTCAATTCAGATTCAGATGATTTTATTTCTCTAAGTTTCTCTGATATGCAACAAACAAATGACAGTGATTACAGTATCCGATTTTCATCGACAGATATATTCCTGGGAGAAAATGTGTCCGGCTTTACCACATCTGAAGAATTTCAAAACGTGAACACAGTTCCTGCTGAAGAGCCAACAGAGTCTTCAGATTCTAGATTAGAATGGTATGATTACGACATGGCAGTTCACAGAGTAATTCCTAAAGATATTACCTACATCGTTAACGATAGCAACACATTATACAAACTCCAATTTTTGAGTTACTATAACTCTGAAGATGATCCAAGGTACGTATCATTCATTATTTCCTCCTTAGACGGGGCAGAAATTCCTGCTTTGAGCAATGATGACTTGACTAAAGAGGCACCTTGTATTATCTCATCTGATAATGAGACAGTTTGGAAATTTGATGAGAGAATTTTTGTTTCTGAGAATGGTTTCGATATTTGTCAATCGCCTTGCACCTTGGAAGTTGAAGTACGATATCTGAACCAAGTTGTGAAAGGAATTAGTGAAGTAAAGGTCGAATGATATTCTTTATCTGTACGTTTTAGGGCGTCCTAAACTTTATGTACGTTCCACTTTTCGGGTGACCTAAACCGGATGTGTTATGATGCAAGTAAAATTGAAATCTCTTTTGATGATGATGTTAATGTGTAGTGCTGCTTTGGCAGGATGTTTAGGCAGCGAAGATGAAGAAGAAATATCAGCAGAGTTATGTTCTGGTGATGAACTAATTATCGCTTATGAAATTAAAGAAGACATGCCAGCAGATGATATTCAAAATCCACAGCAAATCGCTAACTACCTATGTGAAAAGTTAGGTATGGATGTTAAAATCTACGAAGTCGGAAGTTCAGGATTAGCAATGGAGGCCTTGAGATTTGGTAATGCAGATATTGCTATGAATATTGACGGCGGTCCAGCATGGGTCGGATGGAATGCTTACGGTCTTGATGTCTTGGCAGCAGATACAAAGAGCGATGGAAGGGCCTACTATGATGCGCACGCATGGGTTTTAGCAGATTCAGAGATTGCAA
>CASIBX010000037.1 GCA_949373075.1 Candidatus Poseidoniaceae archaeon
GCTAGATGCACATTTTGGGCAACCTTGCGGCTGAAGGTGTTTATTTGGTATCTGTTGAAAGTCTCCATGTTCAGGACAAGTTATTGTTAATTTAGTTTGAGTATTTACCCATATTGATTTAGAATAATCATATTTGTTGTCATGTAAATCGTTTGCCTCTTGAATAAATTCCTCAATACTACGTTGATATCTACCTGAGCATTTTGAGCAGTTCTTACCCATCAAATGATTGCTTGGCTGTTGTTCAAATTCACCATGGATTTTACAAATTATAGTTATATTGGTATGTGAATTAACATAGTTAACTCTAGAATAATCATATCTGTGCCCATGAACTTCCTCAGCATCTTGAATGAATTGACCAATTGTTTTCCTACGGGCACTTGCAGTCTTCAATCTAGCACATTCGTGACATCCACTCCCTCTTAAGTGGAGATTTGCTTTCTGATTAAAATCACCATGCCTAGAACATGTAATCAAGATTACTGAATCATGACTAACAAGATTATCTAAATTGTAAACATATAGGTCAGAGTGTACTATCTTTGCTTTGCTTTTGAATAATTTTCTTGTTTGCTCTTTCCTTCTTTCACTATTCTTTTTTCTTGAGCATAGTTTGCACCCTTGTCCGGACCAATGTTTCGAAGGTTTTTGTTCGAAAGGACCATGTATTCTACATTTTATTACCACTTTGGTATGTGAATTAACATAGATTACATCGGAGTAATCAAATTCATTCCCATGGATTTTCCTAGCCCGTTCTAGAAAATCCGAAGCCGTCATTTTAGTGGGCACGATTAATGTAAGATGGAATCTTATTTCAATTAATTCAGTTAATGAACTTTGATAAGTACTTACTGAAAAAGAAGTATCGTACTTAGGGGCCATCCGAAACCCCTTTGTATTTTATTTTCCGATACAAAGGGGATTCAGTGGGTCGCTGCTAACGATACCCTTTGTATGGGGTACCGCTAGTCTAACTATACTGGCATTCCAGTAAATGGTTCATCAATATCTAGCTGAAGGATGTATAATCCCGTAGAGATACACGATGCATAGATTATGCCTTCATGGAACTCTACAGCCCACAAAAACGGCACCCAGCCGAAGTCGTAGTACTGGCTATCCAACTGGCGTTCACCGTCCAGGTGGCCAGACGGCAGGTAAGTAGCCCACGGTTGCTTCGAAGTGAATATCAATTCTATCAGTTGCTTCTGGGGCGATTAGAGTTTCAACATCTACAACCCAAAGTCCAGCGTGATAATGAGAAATGTACAGTCTACCATCCCAACTACCACCGTGCGATTGATCGGTCTCTTCAGTAGTTTCAAAGTAACCACTGTCGAGGTTATGCGGGCTAAACAATAGCCATTCATCCGCATTAGGGGCAAGTTCACAACTCGCTCCGAAACAGTGGTCTTCTGCATACGGAATTTCCCAATCTCTAGTCATAGTAATTTCAAATTTGAAGTTCCCATTTTCTGTAGAATATTCGGTTGTGTCTAGGAAGTAGACGATTCCAGTTCCTTCAAACAGGTCCAGGCATTCAACTGCCGCCGTAACGTAGTGACGCGGTTCATCTCCTAATCCAAGATGAGACACATCAAGCATAGTTGGAAACGGTTCTGCATAGTGTATGTAAGACACTCGTCCGCCATTTTCATTACCAGTAGTCCCACTATCTGGCTGACCATCTTCATCCAAATCTAAGAAGTCCATCCAAGAACCGACTTCAGGGGCTCTCCAACGGCACATAACCGGGTTTCCTTGTCCCGCTTTACAGGTTGTAGCCATCAGAAGATATTGTGCCTCTGAGTTAGTAGGGTGTGGTACATCAGTTACATCACCAATTCTCAATCCTGCTTCCCAATATGATCCATAGATGAATGTCCTGCCATAACGAGGGTCATCCTGATCTTCTCCTGGCCACTTTTGGACAGTCATGTCGTGGATGTATATCCATCCTCCACGAGTTGTCTCCCATGCCACTTCATATTCACCAACTTTGATGATTGTATGGCCTTGTCCAGCAGCGGGAACGCCTGGTAGGTTGCGAGATGCACTACCTTGTAAGTTCAGGTGAGCGATAGTTACTCCACCACAGGCTTCTCCAATAGCAGAGTCGCACTGCTCGTAATCAGGGTTTGCAACGAAAATATACCATTCATTGTCAATCATGTGAGGATAGAGATTGTGCGGTCCACTAGGGTGGTCAACATCGTACCAAGAATCAATGTAAGTCGGATTTGTCTTATCGGTTACGTCAATCAGAGTTACAGACACTTGAATCGGGTCACTCCACTCTCCAATGTTAGGGTCTGAATAACCAGGGTCGATTAGTTGATTTTGTAAGATAACATATTCATTGCCATTATATTCCAAGTATTTTACATCAAGAACCTGAGTATTAGGGTCGTTGTAAACTCCCATTACTTGCGGGTCAGAAGCATTGGTGACATCTACGATGTGCATATCATTCCAGCCAGCCTGATAGGTGTATACTCGCCCATCGGGTGAACGTGCGACTGAAACTTCAGCATTTCCTGGTGAAGTTAGAGGATTAAAGGCCAACTGCTCAATATTGTCAGTTCCTGCAACGTGTTGGCTTGCGTTCATGTGGTCGTGGCCTTCACCTTGGAAAAGAGGGTCTTCCGAATGGAAATGGAAACCAGTATCCTTTGATTCAGATGATGATGATTCATCTCCTAGAATCAAAACAGCCACAGAACCGGCAAACAAAACTGCGAATATGCCCAGCGCCACTAACTTTGCTTCCATGGTTCGTGCGTAGCCTTCTTCCGTATTGTATTTATTCTCTAATCGCTTAGCGTAATCGTGCGCACCCTATTCGCAACTCTCGTTATTATTTTGCTCGCGACTCCTGTTGCCGCTCACGAATTGGCGGTTTTTACAGTCATTGTCAATTCAGAAGGAGCAAACCCTGCTAACATCCCTGATGAATCCTTGAAGGAGGGCGACTCTGCTTGGTTTTGGATGAAAGATTCTACTGAGAATACAACCCTTGTCGTTGAAATCGAAAGAGATGGAGCTACTTTGAGGTCTCCAGTATTGCATTATGAGTGCGAGTTGCATGACAATGGAACAAAAGTAGACGAATCCTGCAACAACAGATTTGACTACACGTTCAACCAATACAATTCTGCAGGCCAATGGAATATCACTTTCTTGAAGTATGTGAATAATGAATTATCTGAAACCAGTAATGGCTCAGTCATTATTCAAGCGGATCTACATGATGAACAAGATATGGGTGAACAACAAGAGTCCGCTTCTGTAGAAAAGTTACCTAACTCTCAGGTAGCCGCTGGAATGCTTGCAATTGTTTCCTTAATTGCAATGGCAATGCTCGCAACTAAACTCGATAGAGACAAAAAGAAGGACTACACGGTAGGCTTTCAAGAAGAAGAGTGACCAATCACAAGTTCTTCAAACGCGTACAACAAACATAATTTGTTGAGGCTGTGCAGGTTTGTCACCAGGAAGCTTTCTGCAATTCTCGATAGTTTTGACGATATCCATTCCTTCGACCACTTCACCAAAGATGGCGTGGTTTCCGTTTAGCCACGGTGTTGCTACCGTGGTGAGGAAAAACTGTGAGCCACCGGTGTTTTTTCCGGCGTTAGCCATAGATAAAAGCCCAGGGCGGTCATGTAGCATGTTCAGAGCACTTGTCTCACAAGGAATCTTCCAACCCGGGCCGCCAGTTCCAGCGCCTCGACTCATTGGGTCTTTTGAATGCGGACAGCCACCTTGAATCATGAATTGCTCGATAACTCGGTGGAAGTGAAGGCCATTGTAGAATCCATCATCAACCAATTTCAGGAAATTGGCTGTGGTTTCAGGGGCTTCCTCTGTAAACAATTTGATCTTGATATCTCCGGCACTAGTTTGCATCATGACTTCTGTCATGTTTAGGTCTGGGCGAAGCCCGTTGATGACCCTTACTATTAGATAATTCACTGATTTAGCCAAGGGCGGAAGTGCTGGTCTGCATACGCTCTTGCTTGTTCAGCATTGTATCCTGCAGCATGTAATTGCTGTTCGTACTGCAATTGTTCTGGAGTAATGCTAGGGTCTGCGGCAGCCATCCCCGTCATTGGGTCATTGAATGCAGCATTTGCGAATGAGTCTTCAGCCAGGTCATTCCTTGAACGGCCCTTTCTTACAATTAGTAGAGTTAGGATTATGATGAGCAGAACTCCGCCGCCAATTCCGCCAATTTCAACGACTCCAAGGCCGCTTTCTGCAGTGTCTTTGGTACTGTCTTCCTTGTCTTCTTCACTGTCTCCTGAACCAGAATTGTCGTCACTGTTGTCATCATCGTCAATGTCATCATCAACGATTAAACATCCAACATCATCGACTACGTTGATTCCTCCAACGGTATCTGGACATTCATCGAGTGAATCTACAACTCCGTCTCCATCTGTGTCGACTTCACAACCATCCTCGCCAACAATTACAGTTGCTGGAGATTCTGAACAGTTGTCGTCAGAATCTTGAATTCCATCTCCATCGGTGTCGACGAATGGAGGTGGACAACCATCGCCGCCATCTCCATTTTCAACACCGTAAACACCAGGGCATTGGTCGCCTAAGTATCCGGTAACGTTGTCTCCAAATCCGTCTTCGTCTTCATCGACCCACTGGCTTTCATCCATAGGGGCGAAATCATTCAGATTGGACCAGCCATCTCCGTCTAAGTCTGCACAACCATAGCGGTCGCCGGAACTTTCACCGTACTTGTCAGGACATTCATCGACGATTCCGTCACCAACATCAGTAGTGTTGAAGCCGTCCCTGTCAGCATCATTAGCCCACAATTCTTCTTCATTTTGAATAGTGAAGTTATCTCCAGTTAACTCGTTGTTCAAGAGTTCTAACTCCATAATGGCTCCATCCATATTTACCATTACGCTACAAGCATATGTTCCACTAGCGGTGGTTGTATCAATGAAAGTAGAAGATGCTCTTTCGAGTACAAGTTGGCCATACTTGGAATAAGTACTAGCGGTGGAGGAATCGATTTCTTCAGCGAGTACTCCTTCAGAGTCTATCATTATCAAAGTCCACGAGAAATCGCCAATTGCAGGGCCACGAAGGTTATGGATTTCGAATGAATAGAATAGTTCATCATTACTAATCATTTCAGAACCACACGATAGATTGCTAACGGCTAAGTCAGCGTGTGCGGGGGCCGAAGATGAAATTGAAAGGTTGTAGTAACCTTCCCCTCCAGCCGAATCAACAACTAATGTGAAAGTTCCATCTTGGCCTTCATGAGTCATATCTCCCATGGATGACCATGAGGTGCCATTCCATCCTGCAACCATGTCTCCATTTTCATCATACAAACTTGTAGTGAATCCTGAGCCTGCATCTAGCATGAACATTACATCGACGTTATTCGAATCTTCAAGTGTGAATTGGTATGCATCAGAAGGATCTTGGCCATCAAGGCAACCTTGACCGCTAATCGATGGATTGGAACCTATGACCATTGCATTAGAAAGGTCAGTTCCAGCATCAGTTCCTGTTCCAGCATCACTGTGCCCCACACAAGTGAAAGGAGCAACATACCCTGCAGGCTGTCCAACAAGTAATCTGTAGGTGCCAGCCCCTCCGCTTTCTAACCATGATGTTGAACGATTTACCATGATTGTGTAAGTTCCAGCCGTTCCTTCGAATGAAGTATCATATGTCGTTACTTCACTATCTGAAAACCAACTTTGGTCAGAATCTACCGAGGCGCCGTTAGCATCTACAATTGCTAGATTGACAGCTCCTGCCGGCGGGTCAACCAATGTCAGGTTCATGTTTTGACCTGAAGTCAGGGTAATCGTGTAGTAATCTCCAGCATCGTTTGAATCAATACATCCTCGGTACTCTGCATCAGCATAATTGCCCAAGTCGTATGCCGTAGAGGTGCTGTTACCAGCATCGCCATTCATTGCAGCATCGTTCTGAGTAGCACACGCAGTTTCAGCATTACCAACTGCAAATTGTCCACTTCTTTGACCTTGATTATTCTCATCATCTCTCTCAATAATCAAATCATCCTGGTCTGCTACTACATACAGATAATAATCCCCTTCAACCAAATCTGCGGGGATCGTTGAAGGTATAGTGACTGTGGTATTGGTTTTCATAGGGATTCCACTAGTTGAGATTGAACCAATTTCATGGTCATACCAATCTACACCTGTGTTAACAGATAGTATTGCGACCATTTCAACATTAGATACGCCGTCAACAGTTCCTTCGTTTTCAAGGACCGCTGTAACATCAAAAGAATCTCCCACCTGGCCACTGCCTGCACTTGTGATAGTATCAATTGTATAATCTGGAGCCGGTATACTCTGGTTAGTCCACACATCTAGGGTATAGTTGCTGACACCTGAGAAGTGGGAGATATTAACGTAATATGTTCCTGCTGTGCCTTCGTAATCAGTGAGTTTAGCCGTTGCAACTTCTGGATAAGAGGTAGAAAATCCTCTATCAACTTCAGAGCCATTCGAATAGTGAATGAATATATCCAAGTCAGAAGTTTGGTCTTCAGCCTCTAACATAATTTCAATGAAATAGCCACTTGGAACATCAAAAGCGAACATATCGTCGCCATCTGTACCGTCCATACACCCGTCATATGTGGCTGTTACATTATTGCCCATGTTGGTCGCATTCGCAGAATCGCTTGCAGCATCATATCCTAATCCTCCGTCATTCTGAGAGCCTCCTCCCAAGTCTATACAATCGAGACCAACAGACATTTTGTTAGGTGAGGCCATGTTATTATTCAGTTCATCAGCTTCGGTAATGTTGCCATACCCGTCAGCCCAAATAATCCAGTGGTATGAGTCGTTAGAGAGGTTTGCAGGGAGTGTAATACTCGTAGAAGTAGTCCGGGAACTACTTGCTGCGAGGTCAGTCTCTTTAGAAACATCATCAAGCAATAGGTCAGCACTATCGAATGTATTATCGGTTGAAAGAATAAAGAACACATCGAATGGCCCTGTTGTTGCACTAGAATTGTTAGCCAGATTCTCAACGGTATAGTTTACAGTTACAGTATCTCCTGCCTGAGCCTTAAGTGGATTGTCTACCATTGTGATAGTCATATCAGGCTTAGGTGTACTGTTGTTTGTCCAAACACGTAGAGTATATTGCCCATCTCCTGAGTAAGCATTAATCCAGATGTAAAATGTCGTTGCATTATTTTCTAGTACTGTGCCACCTGTAGTAACAGATTCAAGAGGGTCGTTATATTCTGAATAATCATAGAAAGTACCTTTTGTAGCGTCGACTAGATACAGGTCGAAATCTGCTCCAGTTGGAACTACTAATTCGACATCTACTTCTTTTCCAGAGGTAGTTGTGACGCTGTACATATCTTCAGCATCTGTGGCGTCAACACAACCACTCACTCCAGTAGGGCCATTGGTTGGATCAGTACCCAGGCTCTTTGCAGTAGCGCTTGTGTTTCCTGCATCGCCAGCGGAACCTCCATCGGTTTGGACAGCACTACATGGAGCGCGGCCACTAGCCCCGTTCACAACACGAGGTCCAGTTTCATCGAGGTATTTGATTGGTAAATCGGGGAAATCCGAATCAATATTTTCCTTTTCAGAAGAAATTTCTTTCTCTAAATCCGCAGAAACTAGCGGAGACACGGACATCAATAACATCAGGCTGACAAGAAGGATAGAACGTGCACGCATGGCCCTCAACAATCTACCGTGTCACTGGTCCGCTATCAAAGTACGGATTCCTTAATTCAGCAATATATCTGCCAGAACCAATTAAAATTATACGCAATCAAATCAATTTCTAGGTGCTGCTGCGTTAACAGCCTTAGAAACCCCTTCGGAGTATCTTTCGAAGTTTTTGTTGAACATCGAAGCTAATTTATCAGCCATTGCATCGTAAGATTCTCCGTCTGCCCAAGTCTGTTTTGGGATTAGAAGTTCCCCTGGAACTCCTTCGCAAGAGGTCGGGATTTCAAACCCAAATCTTTCATCAGTTACATATTCGGCGTCATCAAGTTCGCCATCAAGGGCAGCGTTTAGCATAGCACGGGTATACTTAATTTTCATACGCTTTCCAACACCATAGGAGCCACCAGACCAGCCCGTGTTTATCAGCCATGCAGTTGCTCCATGTTCTGCCATTTTGTTGGACAACAAATCTGCATAAACACCGGGGTGCATAGGCATGAATGGCTCTCCAAAGCACGCCGAGAATGTCGCTTCAGGCTCCGTTACGCCAATTTCAGTTCCTGCTACTTTAGCAGTATATCCTGATATGAAGTGATAGGCCGCTTGCGCAGAAGTTAATCTGCTGATAGGGGGTAATACCCCGAAAGCATCACATGTAAGGAAAATGACATTTTGAGGGTGGCCACCTTTACTATCCATAGTCCTATTCTCGATAAATTCGATTGGATAAGAACCGCGAGTGTTCTGCGTCTTGCTAACGTCAAAGAAGTCCGGAACTCCATTTTCGTCAACCACGATATTTTCTAGAACTGTACCTTTTTGTTTGGTAGTACCAAATATTTCAGGCTCATCTTCTTCAGACAAGTTGATCAGTTTCGCATAACATCCGCCTTCAAAGTTGAAAACACCATTTGCACCCCATCCATGCTCGTCATCTCCAATGAGTGCGCGCTTAGGGTCGGCAGAAAGTGTGGTTTTCCCGGTCCCGGAAAGTCCAAAGAATACTGCGGTGTTTTCGCCAGTAGTGTTGGCTGAACAGTGCATGGGTAGAATTCCTTTCTTTGGAAGAATTAGATTCATTACGCCGAAAATAGACTTTTTGATTTCTCCAGCATATCTGGTTCCGCCAATAATGACTTCACCAGCTTCATAGTTTACAATGACGAAACATTGAGAATTCAAGGCTGAGTCATCTGCTTCAAAGTGTGGCGCATGATATACCGTAAATTGAGGTTCGTGAGATTCAAGTTGTTCATTGGACGGCCTTACAAACATATTTCTCGCAAAGGCATTGTGCCAAGCATTTTGATTAATAACGCGAATCGGTAATGCTTCACTTTCTTCCGCCCCACAAAAGAGGTCTTGAACAAATAATGTCTCTCTTTCGGATAGATATTGGATTACTTGTTTCTTCAATCTTTCAAACACAACATTGTCTGTAGAGATGTTAACTTCGCCCCAGTTTACATCTTGATTTGTAGTTGCTTCATCGACTATGAACTTGTCATTTGGTGAACGGCCGGTCCTCTCTCCAGTTTCAGTAACCAGAGCTCCATGATTGGATAGAATCCCTTCACCTCTCTCAACTGCCAAGTCGATAAGAGAGATGTTGTCGAGGTTCCAATGAACCGTTGCGTTGGTCAAGATACCGCTTTCGCTTAGGTCGCCCGAGGGGACGCCTACAGTGGTTGCCATGGTTCGGCGAAACGCGGGACGTCTTTGTCCCTTGCGGTACGAATAACCGCCTAAACCGGCCACAATACGAGTAATTGTGAATCCGAAAGGGGAGATATTGAAAACTGTGACCAGCGGGTTATGTACTATGGAGGAGGAGACCAGTGATGAGATTCTCTCCAAACGCAAATTCCAAAAAGCCTCCGGGGTGGATTTGGGCAATTTTTTAATCGGCACTGAATCCGTCGAAGAAGAAATCGAAGAGGCGGCGGAAGAACAGCCTGAAGTCGATGTAGCAATGGGCGAAGTGGCTGAAATTTTTTCACGCGGCAATGAGCCAAGTAGGATAAACCGAGATGGTACAGTAAATGCCCCACCGGAAACGGACTCAGTCACTGAATATGCGATAGAGGGAGAAAAAAGACTCCATCTTGGTTTGATGATTTCGATGATAGTCGTCTGGTCTGCTATTGGGGCGATAGTCGGGACGACATTGGGTCCAATTCTATCAGCAACAGGGCTACTGTTGATGGCTGGATTTGGCCTATGGCTGGGGGAAATTTGGATTCCAAAAAACAGCATGCAACTCTTGGGAGTGACTTGGGTTATTATTTCGATGAAATTACTGTATGGCCTTGCAATTTCGATGTATTCGTGGGACTGGGTCAGTCAGAACGAATTAGGAATAATGCTACTAGGATTGGTGGGAGCCAATATTGTGATCGCTCAGCGTCATAATGAAGACGCAATCGCCGCTCAGGCAACCTTGGTTTTGCTAGCGATAGGTTCTGCCGCTGGTGGCCCTTACGGCGAAGAAGGAGTGGCCGTAATGATTGGAGTAGGTACACTACTTCTTCACGGACTTGCTTACTTTAGGAATTCCGGAAATCTTGCATCATTGGGAATTGCAGTCTCTTATCTTTGGATCGGCCTTCATGCAATTAGTAATGGGTGGGTAATCTTTGGAATTGAAATTACTCCGTTTGATGACGAGTTACTTTTGTTCCTACTGATGTTTGGAGTTACTGGAGTCAATGCGATTACGGCAACACGGTTTGCTAAAGCGGAAAATTGGTTTTCTGCCGCATTCAAAGGAATGGGCCTTGGCAAGCCTGGACTGTGGTCTGTATCGGTTGGTTTAGGAATGGTTGGGGCACTTTTAGCAATAGCATCGAATCGTTTAGAAACGGGTTATGCAATCGCACAATTGATACTCCTCATATCGGCATTTGGACCCTCATATCTCGTAGTTAGGGGGGAGAACTGGGCGCGCTTACAACGGTATGCCTTGTGGCCCGCACCAATCTTACTAGCGGCTCTGATATTGATGGTTCGAGGAATAATTGAGCCGCCGTTTTCGGAACCATGGTCTGTGTATGCGGTCTTTAGCGCAGCGATAACCGGAATAGCCCTCCTAAATCACCAGCATGCAGTTTCAGATCACGTCTTGTGGATGGGCTCCATTGTAGTGGTGATTTTACTCACATTACTTATTCAAGCCGAAGAGCCAGTTTGGGCGCGTAGCCTTCTAATCAGCCAGGCAATTGTTTGGATAGGATTGGCTTGGCTTGCAGTCCAAAGGAATTCACCATCACTGGCCGGAACAGCTTCTTTGGCCCCGTGGGCATGGTTGCTATTCTTTGCTAGCAATCTCGAAAACCGATTAATTTCAGTAGACCTTATTCCAATAAACATCAGTGAAGTCGACTTGACGGTTTACATTGTATTATTGATTGGGATTCAAATTCCTCTAAACCTGAAATTAGGAGATACCGGAGTGAATCTAGCTGGACGGCTTGCAGGAATGTCCGAACTTAGTGCAAGAATGCGGGATAGTGGGATGCTGAGACTGTGGAATATCAGTTTCATCACAGTCCTAGCAACGATTTTGTTAATCAGTAATCCTGGTGTTTTACCGTCACATGGCCTGATAATAATCATGGGCGCACTTCTCATTTCTCATGCTATATCGATGAGGATGGGCCGACATCAAGGCACACCTCGAACCATACTTGTTTCCTGGGCTCTTGCGGCACTTGTACTGCAGTGGAGGTTTGGATTTGGAGCATTCTGGATAACGCTGTTAGGCCTATCTTCAGTATTGATAGTCAGCTGGTCTGAAGATAATGCTAGACGTTTATCACTAGGCGAAAAGGTAACTCATGAGTCATTAATGCCGGGCCGACTTATCACGATAACACTCGGCTTCATATCGGTAATGATGATGATGATTGGTTTGAACGAACCAATAAATGCCCCGTTAACCGATAGCGATATGTTGCCGTCTGGAGTAGAGGATTTACGTCTAGCCGCAATTGTGAGTTTTATTACAATAGGAGGGCTATATCTTCCGCGCGCTTCAACCTTAGAGCGACTATTACCTTCAGCCATTGCTAGTATTGCAGTATTAGTCACAGTGGGCTTAGCAGGGAATAGTTTCGATGATTATCCAACTTTAGCACTCACTGGAATTAGTTTCGTAGTTACTGGTGCTTGGCTAGCAGCACAAGGCGAAATCAGATCACGACTCAAACAGGTTTCATTGCGCGAAGAGCGTCTTGAGAAGCATTTAGCTAGGGCTAACTTAGTGGAGCAAATCCATGAAGAACAAAGAGATAAATCCCAAATAAAGATGATTGATAGCGAACTGATTCAATTATCGGAGAAGCAAAAGAAGCGTTCACGCCGCCGTTCGTCCTCTGGAGAATACGACCTTATCGTTGGCGATATACACCATAAACCAACAATTGTAATATCATTTATTTCCGTAACGATTCTAATCGGTATTTACTTCTCTTGGATTTCTTCTTCTTCCCTATTGTCCATAGCCATGGCATCATTCGTCTCTGTTCTATTCATTGGAATAGCGCGTTGGAGAGCAGAGCAAGTCAATATGCAACTACCCGATGTCATGGGCATTGAGTCGCCGGTTGCAATTACTATGGTCGGCTTAACTTTGATTCAAATCGCTGGAAGATTAGGCGATTCAAATGTTGAACTGGAATACCAATGGGAGATATTGGTATTACTAGGCTCCCTGGTCATCTTGGCAGGAATTTCGTTAGCCGGAAAGAAAGACCTCGGACTACGAATACCTTCAGTCTTAGAAGGAATTGTGTTCCTAATTCTAATGTCTAGATTACTCACTTCCTTGATGGGGGTTGACTCGATACAATTATTGCCAAACTTCAGCGATGAGTTGTCATGGCTAGTACCAGTTGTTTCACTCGAAATCTTCCTTCTAGCCTCAGTTATTCTGTTTGAATGGGTGGAATCAGAGAGGCTAAAGCGAAATTTAGGAGACCACAGAGGCGCTATCGGCCGGTTTGCTTGGGCTGCTATGATAATTGTAATTTCATTCGGTCCAGCGGGCTTAATCGCCACAGGTTTCGCATTAAAGAACGCAATCAAATGGGTACAACCAGCAGTTCCAGTTGGGTTGTCAGTATTTGTTCCAATCAGTTGGAATGCATTGGGTAATTGGGTAGATGTAATCGATGAAACCACTGCAATCTTCATGATTGCGATTGGAATGATTGGACTGATATCTGCAATAATTTGTGTTCTACAAAACCACGAGGCATGGGTGCCTGCAGGGTTGTGGATCGCTCACTTGCTAATACCAGCCGGTGCATTTGGGCAATACGAGCATACCACTGTTTTGATGATGGTATTCGTGCTTGCCGTTTCAACGGTTTCATGGTTAATTGGAGTGATTACTTTACGACGTGCGTGGAGAATAATCGGAGCATTAGATTTGATTGCTGCATGGATAATTGCAGGAGTATTATTGCTTGCAGGAGCAACCGAGGCCATGATACTAATCATGCTAATAGCAACCGCAACCTTACTTGGATTAGTTACCTGGTTAGGTCAAAAGTACGAAGCCGAAATATCGAACACTTAGTCTACTAATGCCTGTTTTAAGCATGCCAGAATTAGGTCTAATGTCTCTAACATAATTGAATTGTCAACGCCTGGAGCTAATCGTAAAGACACATTGGTCTTGGCCTGCGTGCCAGAATTACGGACCCCAATCGACACGCCTTCCATTTCCAACAGCATCAAATTGTTTTCACCAACTAAACCATGACGCAACATATTGCCCAGTTTCAAATTGGCAATATGCTCTACACTATCTGCCAATTCATTATTCCCGGTCCAACGAGACCTATTGGAATCTTTAATCGAGATTCGTTTTTTGAAACCTTTAGTAAAAGCAAGGGCTCTATTTTCACAAGCCATTGCACATAGTACCGCAAGTAAACTAGCAACGCCGTCACCTACCAAACACCTGCCACCTTTCGGGTGAGGTGCAGACATAACTAGGTGGCCAGAATCCTCTACTCCTAGGATGTTGCAAGAATCTTCTTTTAGCGCCTTAGCCAACCATCTATCTCCTACTGCAGTTTGAGAAAAGTGAACTTCAGAGTCCAACCGGTCCAACGAAGCCATCAGGGCTAGGTCTGACTCGATGCTAGCCGCAAGATGCCACTCTCCTTTCGAAGAGCGCAATATATGGTCTGCCATTTCGTCCCCATCTACAACTCTGCACCCCTTTTCTGTAGACTCGATTAGAAGACATCGGTCACCATCACCATCTAATGCCGCTGCAATAATTTGCCCAGCCGGAGATTTTTCTAACGACCTAATCAAAATGTGGTCGTCTCTCGCAGCTTCTTCCCACGTCCAAGAATCATTAGGAGATAATTCGCCAGCGCCACAATTCTCGTTCAGAGCACTGGCTCCTTTCGATACCTCGATTGCATGAACCCCACATTTACTCAAGAAAACTTCAAGCCAATTGACAGCAGCACCTTTTGAGGAATCAATTAAAATTTTATTTTGCAAAGGTTGTGCAAACATACCAGAGAACTCCGCAAGTCGAATGACAAGGAGTTCTTGGTGGGCTAGGTCTGCGTTAAAATGTGAATCGGGCTTAGAAAGTTCTTCGCGATGAATATCGTCAACTTCTCTTTCCTCAGCAGCTAATTGTACAATAAGTTCCGAAATTTCAATTTCACTTTCTGGTTTGGTCTTGTAGCCAGAGGTGTCGAATACCTTTATTCCTGAATCTGAAACGGGATTATGACTAGCAGTGATCATACAACCTAGAGCTGAGCCAGTTTCTAGTAATGCGTTGTGTAAAGCCGGAGTAGCACAAATGCCTGCGTGAATAACACGGCAACTTCCTAAATGCAGACCTTGGGTTAATGCGGCAACTAGCTCTGGATTACTGGGTCTTTCATCCCATCCAATTATTACTTGAGAATCCACTCTAATCGTTCGACTTAGAGCCTCACCTACTATTCGCATAAAGCGCGGAGAAATCATACGGTTTTCTAGCAATTCAGGAATAGTGAGTTCATCACTGTTTGGCGATTCGCTAACTTCTCCGCGAATACCATCTGTGCCAAACAGCATATTATCACCCTATTTTAGAATCGGAGTCATAGATTCCGGTAACGGTTGTATTTGGCATTACCATACATCCCATACCAAGTACAACTCCAGGATTTGTCACAGCATTACAACCTAGTTGTACATCTTCGCCAAGAATTGCTCCAAATTTACGTAATCCAGATGCGATACGTTCACCGCCAAGGATGACATGAACTTCGCCTCCATCATTTCGCAAATTAGAAAGTTTAACTCCTGCACCAAGGTTAACATTTGGTCCTAAAATAGAGTCTCCTACATAGTTGAAATGTGGCGCTTTGGCACCAGGCAGTAGCACGGAGTGTTTTGTTTCACTCGCATGCCCAACCAATGCATTATCGCAAATCCAAGAGTACTCTCGAATATATGCGCCATGCCTAATTGTAACATTTGCTCCAATGTAAGCGGGACCAATGATGTGGACGCCTGGCTCAATGATTGCAGATTCATCAATGTGAACAATTCCATTTGAGTCGTCGATGTAAGTTCCTTTTTTGCGTCTATACCTGCTTTTCATTTCTGTTAGCATATCAGCCATTTGCCCTTTCAGGGTCGGTAGAACCGACCAAACAGGTCCGCTTGGAAAACATGGCTGACGGCCTAGAGATTCATCCAAAGATGGCCAAAGGTCTTCGGCTGATGGAGCGCTCATCAGTACATCCCAACACCTGCATCAATTTGACCTTTTCATGCAACGCTGTATACTCTCTTACCGGTAGAGCGGTCAAGAGTAAACATCACGTAAGTCTTCAAATACCGTGGAATAAAGAACCCGACTTTCCTCGAAGTTAGTCCATGGTTACGCATTCTGCGTGTGTTAGAAAGGTAATCGACAATATCTGCTGCCGAACACCCCGGGTTCCTTGAGATATATTCTACAATCTCCAATTTCAGTCTCTCAAGTCTAGCTGTTTTCTGCGATCCACTTCCAGTCATAGTAATTATTTGTCCTCGACAATATATTACTCCCTAGAGGGATGGCCCCGGGGTCCATCTCTCAATGAACCGTTTACAAGCAATTTATCATATCTGACCACTTGAATGAAGAGCCTCTTCTGAACAGATTTTCATGGAATTCTGTCTGTAAGAAATGGGAGCACCGATTAACACGGCCTCTACTGTTGTAACAGCCAACTCTTGTATTGATTGGCACCATTATAGTTGCAAGGTCCAATGCTGGACCGTTTGCCTTAGGCATCTCTGGTAAGACTTTCTCTTCCACTCCATCCCACGTTAATTGTTCAAATGAAGGCGGTAATAAATCCAGATTGTTTTCCAATCGAATTACTCCTTCTGCTAACCGCTTTGGCGCCCAGGTATTTGCATGTGGCCCATCTAGCCATTGAACGATTCTTTTCATTTCGGCCGGCTCTACGAGTGTGATGAATGTATTTTCCCACCAGCCAGGAGAGCGAACTATGGTTACATGATGTACTCCCGGAATAATGTCCCGCATGTCTAAATTGTCAGCCCATGTTCTGCAAATATTTTCAAGACGAACTGGAATTATAGGCATCTTAGGCGCCGCGATGTCACATAACCTGTATGGGTTTGCTAACTCTCCTGCGATTAATAGTGGGCGGCATTTCTGCAAATCAATTTGGTCCGAAACCTTGGTGCCATCCTCAAAGGTATGACCGCCGATATAATCCCTTAATTCGGCTAAGCCGATTTGCTCACCTTCGGGCATTTTGGGAGCCTGAATATCGCTAATTTCTTTGCTGGAGAAAAATAACGCCTTGTTGGGTAATGGTAGTGGAGAGTTCCGAGGAGGATTAGGCCACAGCCTGGGCGATGAGGGCATAGTTAACCGACATAGGCAGCATTGTTGAACATTGCTCAAAGAATGAACCTTGGCAAATGCCTAGCAACAGTACTGGGAGATACAGTGCCAACGATGGACCCTTCAGAATCAGTTACAGCTAATTGATTCAAATCATGAGTTAGCATCAGCGCCGCCGCCTTGAGAAGCGGAGTATTTTGACGCATAGTAAAAATCCCTTGAGTAATCAATTGACGAGCAGGAACCGCATGCATCCAAGCAATGTCTCGATTAACAGTTTTTCTTGCGATCAATTTGAGCACATCGACAGCATGAATTCTCCCGATAGGTACTCCTTCTGAGTTGACGATGAATAAGTGGTCCCAGTTTTTGCTGGTAATACGATCTAATGCATCTGCAACCGATGCATCTCTACTCAGTACATGCGGGGGGCTCATTGCTTGACCACAGGTCAATGAGCGGATAGCTTTCGCACCAGGTTTTTTTGATGAATTTCGTGACTTGCTTTGTGGCAATTTTCAGTTCTCCGTATTGGCCCGCCCTCCACTTCACCTATTTGAACCCATCAAGTATTTGCAATGTAAAAATGACTTTATTGCGGAAAATAAACCCCTGAATCTGGTAATATAAATGCCAATTTAATCACAGCATATGGAAAAAAACCCCCTTATTATGGCGGGACATCCCCCTGCGATGCGCGTAAAACGAACCTTCAATGGGAAAGAGACTCCGAGCCTATGTTATGGCCCTGCCCTCTGACGTACTAGCCCGATTAGCCAGCCTATCTGGATATGACCAAATGCTAGAAATGGATACGATTAGCAGAACGCATAACACAGGACTTGCGGAAATAGAATCAGAGTTAGCGGCTTTCAAGCAGGCTGCTACCGCACCGCCCGTCCAACAGGACGACTTTGTTGAGGAATTTGTTCCAGGCGCCCACAAGGAGGTAGCGGATTTAGATCAAGCCCAACCCCTTCAAACAGGCCCTCAGTATATTGACAACCCTGACCAATATCGTTTGAAGTATGACCCTTCACAACAAGGCCAAAGCAATCAATCACATGTCAAGCAAGCAATCATGTGCCCTGCTTGTTCAGCCCCTCTAGGAATTCCAGACGTGCGTCCAATCAAAGTTACATGCCCTCAGTGCATGTATGAATCGGTATTCAATTCTTGATTAAATTCCCCAGTAACGGTCTGCTTGTGCTTGCCTTGCTTGTACAGCACGGACGATGGTTGTTGTAACCCACAGGATAGCAATCCACATCAATGGTTCAAGCATAACTTCCCAAATACCCTGGACCGAGAATTCGTAATCCTTTCCTTCGAGCACATCCATCGCAATCTGTAGGCCTTGGTCAAGGAATGAATAAACAACCATTGCAAACACTCCAAGCACAATCAATCTTCCAGAGAAAGAACCCTTTTGCAGACGTAGTAGCATGAAACCAGCGGTAGAGGTTAGGAATGCAATAACAATCCAAGCTAGTGCAGAATGAACAACACCGATCCACAATACCGAATAGCTCTCTTCAGCAACTAGTTCGACATATTTGTCATAACCAGTAGCAACAGCGAAGATAGCACTGAACACAGTAGTAGTCCAAAGTAGAGATGAGAACATAGCAGCATCTGCGTTTTCCCTCATTTCTTGAGCCACTCTGCTCACAGTTGCTTCAATTCCAAGTCCCTTAGATAATATGAATAATCCAAAGATTAGAGGTAATGCGCCAATTACAATTCCTCCTAATGTGTCAGGAAGCATAACTCCCAATCCAAAGACCGCCATGATAGCCCCTAGCGGAACTAGCATCTTTGCTCTCCATTTTGGGTCTTCAAGAGCCTTTACGATGTAATAGTAGGTTCCTTCGATGCCCTTTGATTGTTTGACAATAATTTTTTGCACGTGGTCGATTCGAACTTGGCTTTGGATAATCGGCAATACAGATTCATCCTCTGCTCCGTCAGTTACTAGAATCGCTTGGTCAGGTTGGAATTCAGTCACAACTTCTTCCAATTGTGCTGCAATAGCCCTGTCTGACCTGACGCCTACCTTTTCATCACCAGTCAGAATTGCAATTTCGACTTCATCAGTTTCACTATTGGATTCCGCCAGATTGTCGTGTTGGTGTAGTGCTCCTAATATGGCATTAGTGTCGCTTTCCTCAGGGTCAGCAATACCAAGTTTAAGTGCAGCAGTAAGAACTTGTTTTCGTCCTACTACGGGCCCGCGTATTGCTGTCTTAATTCCAAGATCATTGTCTCGGTCAACAGTAATTACGAGTGTTCGAGTCATTAATCCCAGCCCCGGCTACAATAGCCCTGACGCGCTCCCTATTCATCAAGCATCGCCCGAATTGTTAGATTCAACATTGACTTCGAGAACTTCTTGTCTCTTTCGTCGACGTTGTTTGGCACGGATATACTTGAGCGGATGGTCCATCCATGGTTGGTCACAGAGTCTATCATCTCCTCTTTGAACTGCACAATTGTGATTGACTTTCAACTTAGAGCATCCTGAAGGGGTATATTCTCTTTCATAGAGATGATTGACTTGGTATGTCGTCGTACCTTCACTAAAGTCTGGTGCAGGTCTGAAAAAATCAATCGTAGTTTCTACAGGAAGGCCGATGCATCTAGACATCGAACCGAGGAATACCCTTCCAAAGTGATTGACGTTTACACCTTCTGCAAGTTCAGCAACTGCCTTTCGCATACATGGCGGCCAATCTTCTTCTCCCGCTCCGATAAGCGCGATAGTCTCTGCAGTACGTGATGCTACAAGCCCTCTAATCATGCCAACCGGTTCTGCCAACCTTATCAGTAAACTCTCATCCATCTTGGTCATCTTTTCCATGGCATCGAGTTTGATGTCTTCTTTCATTCGCTCCCGCAATAATCTAGCAACTTTAGCACGCGAAGAATACTTATCCCCCTCGTCATGTAAAGTCACCCAACCATCTTTGACATCACAATTAGGAAGCCTCCACCTCGAACCCGTAATGCCTGTGCACAATTCTATGAAATCCGAAAGTCCCATCTTCCAAATGCCATTTTCATCACATTTTATTTCCGAGAGGTATGTGTTTGCAATTGTTGTAATCGCATCATCTCTAACGAGAATATGTTGGGCTCTTTCAGCTTCCGCTTGGGCCCATCTAGAGATTAATCTTTCATCTTCACTAGCGCCAACTACCAATCTGGCGTAGTAAAACGAAAAGGCTTCGAGTAGCCTGCCTTCCTCGGTGTGGATATCTCCTACAGAAGCAACTTCAACTCCATCGTCGCTGTCTACCGAATCTACCAGCCTGGATCGTGCCCTTACTCGCGCTCTCTCCATCATAGCGCCGTCCAATAATTCATCGATATCGATATTGTGTTGAACAGCCATCTGCGCAATCCATTCTCTTGCTTGAGGCAAGAATGGATATCTTGCTAAAGTGACCTTGTCCGAAAGGTCTGGAATAGCGAAAGGCTTGGGCACATAAGACGACTCTTGATGGAGGCATTTGAACCCTCTTATTCATGTGGGATATAGGGGTGGCCAAGATGATGGAGGCGGTAAACAAAGAGTTGATTCTCATCCAAGATGAGATTCGCGAAACCTTTGGCTGGTCTCTGAAATCAGATTACGAAAGCGCAATATCTCTTTCAAAAAACTGTGAAAATCCAACCACCTCAATCGCTCTAGAAGGTAGGGTAACAGTAGTAGGGGCGGCAGCGCCTGCAAATTATATTCCTACAAACCCAGCCATTGTTGCTGATGGCGCCATAGGTGCACTAGGAAACAAATCTGACGTTGTCCTAATCGTCAGTGATGGTGATGGAACTCCGTTTATCGAACAATCCCTGAACCAAGGCATTCCAATATGTCTACATGCGCACGGAGACAATCTCGATGCTTGGAAAAATATACTCTCTTTAGCCGATGAAAACCAGCAATTTATTTTGACTCACCAAACGCCGTATGAAATTGAAGGAATGTACAACCCTGGGGGCTTTACCGACGGCGATAGGGCGGTATGCATCGCATTTGCATTAGGGGCTAAAGAAGTCGAATTAGTTGGTTTTACCACAAGCGAAGTAGGTGCTTGGTCAGGCACTACTGATGAGAAACGAAAACTAATCAAGTTGAAGTGGATGAATGAAGTGTTGAAACTGTTATCTTTGGGGGTTATGGAGTGAAAAAAAATCGCGTGTTGTGGATTATAGCACTTGTAATAGTAAACTCCGGATGGTACGCAGTTAGTCAACAAAGCGCAAGCCAAGAAATCAATCGGCCAGGCGCAGATTTTTCTGGTGAACGAGAAGCAAAAATCGTCGCCCTTGTTGGCGATTCTGGCGATTACGAAATCGAACATTGCTTCAATTCGATAAATGGTGGCGTACACAATGCTAGTATTAGAGTGGAAATGGATTCTAAAGTTCTATACGAATGGTCTGGAGATACAAATGATGGGTGTATCACCTATTCTTCAGATACAGATGAAGGTACAATCGTGATATTTACAGACATGGAAGATGGTGCAGAGTCTAAAACTACTCTAAGCACCTGGCCACTAAAAAATGCATTAATCCCTGGAGTCATCATTGTTTCATTTGGGACATTAATGGTTGCGTACTTTGAAACATTTGTTCGTGTAGTGATCAAAAAGAAAATAGATAAAATCGATGCTATGGCTATTGAGGCCACTACCGAAGAAGTGGCTTCAACCAATTCGATATGGCAAGATCCTGTGAGGCCAAATTAGTCACAAGAAGTCCGCCAAACTCATCTGTTTGGCCTTGTCATTACTGAACAGACTTTCCACACTATCCGCCAACCACTCAACATTTTGTTTGGTATAGTGATCGACACCATACGTCTGCATAACGTGTTTTGTAACTTTGATATATTTTCTTACAGCGCCCTCTGTAACGGTTAATGCAAGATTGCCATTACACATTTCTCCTTCCGCTTTACGAACTCCAAATGCACTCATCCCTCGGCCACTCTGCTTAGGTGGCTGGATACATTTTGCTGCTAATGGCATTCTGCGATAGGAGTGGCCGCACTTCAGACAACGCACCTTTTGTCTTGTGAAAGCTACAAGGTTGCCTCTTAAATCGGGAAGGAAGTGTGAACGAACTACACTAGACGCTACAGTTCTAACATCTACTCCCCTTAGCCTGTGTCCCAAAGACAACTGGCCATTCATTTTGTCAATCATAGTCTCTAGTGTCTTGTATGCTGATAATGGCGGGCCCTCATCCATACTCTTTGTTGAATGAGTAAATCCAAGGCCTCTGACTGCTGCAATACTACCTAGCCTGCGCTCTACAAAATCCATTTTGTCAGCGAGGGTTTTTGGGTGAGGTTGGGCTAATGTGGCCTCGTAAAACCATCTTTCATAGTGCCATCCTGAATCGACATTCAAAGCCTCTTTATCGACCTCTGTAGGATTAAGCCTAGTCGTCAGTACCAAAGGCGCATCCATCTGGCCACCTCTATTCGATGGCAAAATATCACGACTGAAATTAAGCAAACCATCCATTAGGAGCATAATTGCATCTTCATCACCGTCACAATTTCTTCTCTTAGCCGCATGGAAAAGTGGATGGGCAAATCCTCCCGAGCTGTCTGAGAACCCTATCAGTCGTGAAAGAACACCACCTGATGTGTGAGGTGCAAGTGCGCAAATTAGTTGCCCAACTAAGTCATCAGGCTTTTCAACATGATAGAATGGTTTCATTCCATAATATCTCACCAGCAAGTCATCAATATACTGTGCAGCCCTTACGAAATACTCTGCTCCATTTTTGGCTAATATGAAATCTTGGGGGAATATCTCTAGCATTTGGTCGCCACGCGACAACTCTTCGCCAAAGCAATCATGTGAGTAACCGAGATGTTTCAATTTACTCCATGCCACTCCAACTTCATCAGGCGTGAAGTGTGTTACTGGTACATCGCTCATATCGAATCTGATGGTGCCATCTCTGAAAACGGGAAGACCGTGTTTTGCACGCAAAATACCCTTTTCTACAGCTTCTGGAGTTTGATTTTTACTCATCAATTTCTTTACGCCCTTGATACGTTTGGGAATTCTATCCAGGCCCAAAGATATTCGTGCATCTTCCAAGAGGTTGTCTAAGCGAATCGTTTGAAGTTCTCCGCGGCGTCTAGCATTCTCTTTTTCACTAGAGACTCTTAATTCAGTTCTACCGCCACAGGTTTCACCGGCTTTCCCTTCTCCCAACCCATCCAACTTACGGTGATGGCAGCTTAACATTGGAGTTTTTTTATCACAAACTGTGCAAAACCGTACACCCATTTGTACTCGTAATTCTTGCTGTTCAGCAGCATTCCCCATCAGTCTTTGATTTCCGCCAGATAGGGCGAGAGGGAATAATGAGTGAACGGTTGGCTTTTCACGAGGTGCGCTTTTTTCAGGCCGTCCCATTCTACAACCAATCCTAACAGGTGCAGAATGTTCCCATCTTATTCGAGAGATTTGGCGTATCTGAGTAAGTATACCGTCTACTGCATGGTCATCTTCTAAAATTTGGGCGCGCAGAAATACTCCTGGATATTCTGGACCGGGGTCTGGTAATTTACCAGCCGCCTCTTTTCCAATCGTATCTGTTTCAGCAATACCGAGCCCACGCTGCCTAGCAGCAGTCTCAGCAGCAATTCTTACCGAAGCCCTTTCACTTTCTAATTCGGATTTGCGTTTTGTTTCACTAGATAGCACAATCTCCGCAGATCTAAGTTTCTGGATTCTGTCTTCAAACACAGTTGCGGCATCTTCAATGCGCAATGGGGCCTTTCCGTTAGATGCAAAACCAAGTCCATCCAGCATTGCTTGCCAACCTTCAGTGATGACTAGGTCATCTCCGTCGTGGTGATGTTCAAGACCCAACATTAGTGCCGAGCCTTTGACCAATCCATGAATTCTCAATACCCAAATGTGAGGGGCCATCGAATCGAAAATCCCCCTTTCAATAGGGCTATTGGGTCCGGGAATTGAATTGAAATCTAATTCTTTTTCACTCTCAGGGCGCAATACATCCATCTCAGAAGCATCCCATCCCTTCACCCCCGAAATGAATCGTAAAGTTCCATCTCGGATAACTGCAGTTTCGATATGTTTCAGGAACGCAGGAACCCATTCAATTGGCAAATCTAGCCACCATGGGTTATGGGGGACTATTAGTGAAGTCGAGAATCTAATCGCTATTTCTTTTGCAGATTCCCATGATGGCTTTTGAGCAATCAACGCATCCCTCCATTTGCGTCTTATGTGAAACCTAGAATGCAAATCAGATGATTGACCAACTGGTAAACCGGGGATTCCCTCTGGCATACTGCCTCTACTAATTACCATAATTCGGCAAAAATCTTCGACGGCCTGTTCGCTATCCAAAGCATCGATTAGGTCAGCAGCCCACCAGTCGTGGGAATAGCCTGCTGGGACGAGATTTTTGTTATTCTCCATGAATTCTCCGTATCCCAAAACCAACTCGCCATTATCCCAAATCGATGCAATTTTCGGTTTATCTTTTCTAAATGAAGGCTCGTCATCATATCTTTTGAAACTCCCATCCCGCAAAATAGCCCATGGTCCTTCAGCAATATCACAAGGCGTAATTGCACATGCTTTACCAGGCCTTTCGATTTTCATTTGAGTTCCGACTGCAAGGAAGTCATCCATAGCAGCCATACTGGCAGGGTTACATGACCCTGCGGCCAACCCAGATGGTCTTGCTCTTCCATATTTTAATCGAAAACCCCCTGGCTCTAAGGGTGCACCGAAGACCGGTCTTCCGGCGATAATATCTTTCATAAATTTAGAAATCGGAGGAACCTTTCTTGACTTGAATCCATTAGAACTGACTCCTTCTTCTTTCTCTTTGCCTTTGTTTGCAAAGGTGGAAATGAAGTCCCATCCAGGGACATTTAAGCGCTCAGTATGGCGCTGGAGTTTGGGCGCCTTCAGACACAAACCTTCTCCAATAACCAGCAGAACACCGCCACGAATACGTGCTTCATCGATATTTCGAACTCTGCCATATCCTGCACATTCGATGTCTTCAGTAGATTCGCCATTAATCATAACAGGACACGCTCTTACAATCGTATCAACCTCTTCAGGAGGAGGGCGATATTGTAGGCCTCCGCGATATAATCCAAATTCTTCCTTTACCCTCTCTACCTCGCCGTCTGTAGGCTTGTATGCGTCAACATTCAATTCTCTTCGGATCATGTCGGCAATCAATACAGCGAGTGCCTGGGCTGTTCCACCAGCGGCGCGGATTGGCCCAGCAAAATGAATTGATAGGAATTGGGAGCCATCGACATTCGGTAATAGTCTAACTTCACTAATTCCTTCGAGAGGAGCCACCAATACCGCTTCAGTCAATATCGCAAGGCCTACCCTTAGTGCAACATCTATGCTCTTTTGCAAGTCGTATCCTTCGTCTCTGAATTTCTTTGCAACCATGGTTGCCATTTTGATGGAGGTAGTTTCTCGGTCTTCCTCCGCAAGAAGAGTTCTGATATCGTCAGCAACCTCGACACCTTCAAGGTGGTGAATAAGCAACTTTTCAGTTCTACTTGCTAAATCTGAAGCTCTTGGAATTTCGACCTCTAATGTATGGTCCAAGCCCTTAGCCCTCGCTTTAGCAGCAATCTGATACGCTTCTTCGGTTCTCTCATCAAACCAGTCATGGTACGAATCCATTTCCTTTTCGAGACGCGCGATATCTAGACCCAGTAAGGGGTCATGGACATCCTTCGCACCCTCTTGAATCATGGCTATCCCTCACGCCTTCCGGCGGTGGCTCATAAGGGCTCTCACTCTATACGGCGAATTTGCAAGGGAAGGTTCATCCCCCTCAAATGGATGGCATAGTCCATGTCGGTGCCCTCCTCACTACGCGAAGACCCCCGCTGGTCACGTTTGGTAGACATGGTTCGAGACCTCGCATTTTTGGATGGAGGGTCTGATGAAGCCTTTACTTTAGCAAGCGGGAGATCATCTCGATGGTTTTTCGATATGAAACCAGTGATGATGCATCCTGAAGCCGGTCGTCTTATCGGTGATTTAATGAATATCAGATGTGATGAAATCGGCGCTGACTTTGTAGGCGGCTTAGAATTGGGAGCAGTTCCATTGGCCGCACTAGTTATCGCCACAGATTTCACTTCCGATAGGCTCGGATTCATGGTTCGTAAGCAAGCCAAAGGGAGAGGCGGTCGTAAGACCAATAATCCCCCCGGGGTTGAAGGGACATCAATCGCAGAAGGCGGCGATGTTATCATTTTAGAAGATGTAACTACCACTGGAGGCTCTGCGATTAAAGCGGTGAGAAGAATCGAAGAAGACACCCCTTGCAAGGTAGTGGCTGTGATTAGTATTCTTGACAGGGAAGAAGGTGGCAAAGAAGCCTTTGAAGAAGCAGGAATTCCATTTGAAAGTTTATTGGTACGTACAGATATTTCCGGGTGAATTAGTTGGAATTAACTCCTAGTGAAGCAGACCTTTCAGGTCCAACGATTAGAGATTCAACAGCTCCAGAAGGTTTACATTTCCATTATGCAGACCAAGCCAAGCCTCTTGCAACCCCCTGGCAAGTAGCTGTTGAAAGAGCAAAGCTGGTGAGGAAATGCAGTCTGCCAAAAGGGGTTATTCTCGACCCTGCATGTGGCAGTGGGATTCAACTAGCTGCATACTGCGCAATGATGGGCATGAAAGGTATCGGTATAGAACTCGATGAATCTACAGCATATGCTGCAAATTCGAATCTCCTCAGGGTTTCAAATCACGGGTATGATTCAGGCTTGGCTGACTCACGAATCAGGATTGGTGATGGGACGATTACCGACTCCAATTTAGAAGTTGCAATGTTACACCTTGATCCTGCAAGACCGAGAAACTCTAGAACACATGGAATCGAAGAGATGACGCCAAATTTACCAGATATATTTTCGGCTTGGAAAGACCAACTAATCGAAGGAGAGCAAGGTCCTGCAATACTGCTCGACCTTTCTCCACGATTGACCGACGTGCAACGCCTTGAAGTCGAATCAATAGTTGAGACTTTTTGGCCAGGAATAGGGAAAACTTGGACGTGGACAAGTCGTGGAAGAGGGCGCATAGACAGGCTTTCACTTTGGTTGGGCCAATTGTCTTCTCCAAATGCCGAAAGTAGGTTCGTTAGAATCCCCCCCGCTCTCAAGAATAAACCAATAATTGTCAAAGGGGAAACTTTGCCGATATCATCGCACCGCAGACACCCTAGGAAAGGAGAGCACGTGAGCATTTTAGATGCTGCATTAGTCGAGTCTGGCCTGGCTACTGAATTCCTCAACCAAACACTTCCTGGCCAAGAAATAACTTGGAGTGTACCATCGGGCAGGCGCCCACAAATCCATCATCCTGATTCATTTGCTTTCAATGAGAAAAACCAATCTCTTCTCGTCCAAGCAACTGGGCGTATTGTAAAACTGGTTCATTGTGAACTAACCGAGGAGACAATATCTCATCTTGTGGACGCTGCAAGTGAATATGGATTTGGAAAATTGACCCTACGGGTCTCACTAGATCCTGAGCTCCAACCCCGTATCCAGGGTAGCATAGACCGTCAACTAAATGCAAGGGGCGGGACCCACACCGGTTTTGTGGCTCAACAACCGGACGATTCGATGCTGCTTTTGTGCCTTATCTCTTGAGATGGCTTTGCGCACTGCGAACAGGGGCTATTGGATACCCCCTTTCTGTGGCGCAGTCTCGCGAATCTCAATCGCGGTCTTGATATAGGGGTTGTTTGTCGCAAAGTCGCTCGACATCATGTTGTACGCGTTTAACCGGTGAACCACCATGGCAAATGATAAGGAATTGGGAGACGATTTCTCCTACATGCTTCGTATGGCAGATACAGATATTGATGGTCTAAAACCTCTAGGAACCGCACTGACTGCAGTTCGTGGAGTAGGTGATAGAACCGCTGCAAACATTTGTACAATTACAGGTTTCGACCCTGGTATGAAAGCAGGACACCTCGACCCATCCCAGCAAGAAACTCTCAAGGAAGCAATCGAAAGTTACGCTCAAAACGTCCCACTATGGATGTTAAATCGTCAGAGAGACCTTGAGTCTGGTGACGAACTTCATCTGTCCGGACAGGAACTGAAACTTACACACCAAGACGATATTACTCGCCTTCGTGGAATCAAGTGTTACCGCGGGGTCCGCCATGCTGGCGGCCACAAGGTACGTGGACAGCGCGGTCGCTCCAATGGCCGTTTCGGACTGACGCTTGGAGTACAGCGCAAGAAATCGTGATAGGAGGAATTAGAAATGGGACATCCAAAATTCGCTCGACCTAAATACGACACACCTCCTCATCCTTGGAAGGCTGACAGAATAGAAGAAGAACATGCAATTCAGGCAAACCATGGTCTGAAGAACATGACTGAAATTTGGAAGTCAAAGTCCGCACTTCGCCGTATTCGTGGCCAAGCAATGAAGTTGATTGGTCGAGTAGATACCTCTGAAGGACACTACTCCCGCGAAAAGGATGCGCTTCTTGCATCTCTAAACCGTAAGGGATTAATTGCAAGCGATGCAATTCTTGACGACATCTTGTCTCTATCCGCAGAGGATATTCTCAACCGTCGCCTTCAAGCCCAAGTTTACTACAAAGGACTAGCATGCTCAATGAAGCAGGCTCGTCAACTAGTAACCCACGGCCAGATATGCATCGGCGACCAAAAGGTAACAATTCCGTCATACCCTGTAACTCGTGATGAAGAAGAATTGATTCGCTATCACCCTCGCTCCAACCTGAATGATGAAAACCACGTCATTCGCCAAACAATTCTCGGTGTTCGTGAATCTGCAGAATATGCAGAAGATGAAGTCGATCCTGAGGCAACTAAAGCAGATGCAGAAGTTGTCAAAGAATCTGCTGCTGAAGCACCTAAGGCCGAAGATACAGTTACTGAAGGAGGTGACCAATGATGCGTAAGGCAATCATCAATATCTTCTCTAGTTACAATAACGTTCTAATGACAGCTACTGATTTAACAGGAGCTGAAACAATCGCTACATGTTCCGGTGGACAAGTAGTAAAGTCATCTAAGGACTCAGGAGGACAATTCGCTGCAACTCGTGCCGCAGAGCGCATGGCTGACCAACTGAAGGAGAAGGAATTCACCCAAGTTATTGTCAAGTACCGTGGACCTGGTGGAAACAAGTCAAACAATACTGGGCCTGGTGCTCAAGCAGCAATTCGTGCTCTAACTCGTGCAGGGGTAACCGTCACTCGAATCGAAGACGTGACTCCAATCGCTCACGATGGAACAAAGAAAAAGGGCGGACGTCGTGGACGCCGTGTCTGAAATTCTGAGGTGTTTAAAATGAAGGCTCAAATCGTTGAAGGCTGGCCAAAGGGTAACAAGATTAGAATCGTCTTGTCAGAAACAAACGCAGCACAGGTAAACAGCCTGCGCCGTGCAATTCTTTCAGATGTTCCTAAGATGGCAATCACAAAAGTTCGCTTCGAACAAGGCGTAACTCAAGATAACAAAGGCGAAGTAATCGAATCTGTTAACGTATTACCTGACGAGGTTTTGGCTCATCGCTTAGCAATGGTTCCAGTTCCAACATTCCTAGAGGAATTCAAATTCCCTGAAGATGATGAAAACAACAAGGACCTTCCTGAAGATCAGTGGGGTTCACCACTTTCACAAATCATCTACCACCTATCTATCCGTGGACCAAACTCCGACTCTGATGAGCAATTCAAGACCGTATACGCAGGCGACTTGAACGTACTTGGAGAAACTAAACTCCAGATCAATGAGCAACACGCACGCATTCCATTGACCATTCTTTCCAGTGGCCAATATCTGGAACTATACGCGTACGCAACTCTTGGCCGTGGCCGTGACCACGCAAAGTGGTGCCCTGCTGCAGCGGTTACTTTCCAACCACGACAGAAGGCGACACTAAACAGGCCAAAGAAGGCAAACACTCTGTTTGACCTCAATCTAACTTCCAAGTCTGGACGTGCAATCAACTCTAAATTATTCACAAACAAGGAATGTAATGATGTAGATTCAGTACTAGACTTAGAACGTGCATTGCACCAAGTTGGATATGGAACAAACCGTGATGAAGCATTCGATAATGCAATCACTCTGGAAGACATTGAGGGCGAGTACATCTTCTCTTACGAGTCCGATGGCGCTATGTCACCTGAGGAAATCTTCAACCAAGCATGTGCGGAATTATCCTCACGCTTCGGTAAGATTACTGGTGAAATCGATACAGCTCTGGCTTGAAAACATCTCTGACCGTTCTCTCAATATTGGAGAAGCATGATGACCTAGTTAGCCTAGCGTTAGCACAATGAATGAGGTCACAGTCCAAGTAGGGGGCCACGTAACCCTGCTTTTTTCTATTCATTCCAAGCAACTGCTTGCCAGAAACCAAGGTTCCCGTGGTGCGGGAATGTGCCTTGAAGATGGGGTTGAAGCCTCAGTGAAAAAAGTGGGAACTGGCAATGATTCTATCTCAGTATCATTCATGGATGGTACACCATTTGTTGAAGGAGAACGATTGTATTCTGAATTGTTAGATTCATTTAGAGAACTATTCAAAGTTGAAACCTCGGTCAATATCGATATTCAATTAGCATTACCAGTTTCCCAAGGGTTTGGTATGTCTGGGGCTGGTTTACTTGCGGCTAGTTTAGCACTAGGCGAAGTATTCGATTGTGGCGATGAAGGACAGTTAGCACGCCTAGCTCATCGCCACGAAAGAAGAAACTCTAGTGGTCTTGGTGACGTTTTAGGTCTGTGGGCAGGAGGCTGTGAACTCAGAATTACACCTGGTAGTCCGCCATTCCCTGGTAAAGCATACGGTTTCGATGTAGGTTGCCCTGCGCTGTTAGTTTGGGACCCTTATGGGGGCAAACACACTTCGAACTACATTGACGACCCGACTTGGATATCTAAAATAACCAAGGCAGGGGAGTCTGCAGTTAATCGTTTGAGCCAATATGATTGGGACCAGAGTATTTGGGGGAAATTACTTGATGAGGCAGATAAATTCGCTTTGGAATCCGGTTTGCTAGAGGAGCCAGAACGGGCCAAATTACTCAGTGCCGTTATGGAACAAGCCGATGATTCAATGAGTTGTCATCTCTGTATGTTGGGTACATCGTTGATAGTTCTGCCCAAGAGCCTTAGACATATTTCTGATTATGATGAATTGGCCTCAAAATTACGAACTCTTGGTTTAGGAGTTCGGGAAACTATTCTTCAGTAGAACGGTTTAGCGCTGATAAGTCCAGTGGACCACAGTCTAGTAAAACCGTTCCAGGTATGTGTACATTTGCACAGAACCCGTGACGGAAGACCAAGGCTCCTTGCCCCCAAGCCTCAACATATCTGTTCGCTTGCTTGGCGATTTTCTTCCTTTGGAAATCTACATCTGCGCCATAGAAGTGTTTAGCATCAATCCATGCTACTGGCTCACCATTGATTTCAACATGGTCCAAGAATAACAAATCAGGAGTATTAACTGGTCTGCCATGTTCTTCCATCTGTTCTTTGACCATCTCTGGTTGCCGGCGTACTCTGACGCCTTGATCTTCGAACCAATCTGCAAGAATTTCCTCAAATAGGTCTGCTCTAACGTGAGTTTCAGATTGGTCGACATGGCTTACTCTATCTGCTGCTTCTGCCGCCTCAAATTCATTTCTTTCTCTTTCTTTGAATTTTGAAGGCGCTCGAAGAGTTTCTTTAATTCTTGATTTCGACCACCCCATTTCCTTCAATACTAATCTGAAGATATTCATTGGGGGGAAATCAAAACGTTTTGACAAATCGACAATACCTACTCCTTCTCTGTATAGTCTAACCAGCGCCTTACCCCTGGATTGTAATTGACCATGCGAGTATACTGTTTTTTGCTGAAGTAATGCACTGCGTAGTGAAAGTGCTTGATCTAGAGTCATGTCTAGATTGTCAACCATAGTTCCGATTTCAGCAACCCTTTCATCAGGTAGCCATCCAAACTCACCCTTTCTAACTACTTTAGACGCTAGTGTAGATTCTGTCTTCAAGGCGACTGGGTTGTTCGACCACTCGAAAGAGAAAAGCCTAGGCTCTTCGATTTCTTTGGGGATTCCAATTGGCCTAGGTTTAGTTTCAAACCTAGACTTTGCAGATAATTTTGCAGCAGCATCAAACTCTGAATGTCTTTCTAGCAGATTCGTTCTAGACGGGCCACCATATCGCTTTGGTTTTGATGAGCCCTTTCCATTACGGCGGGACCGATTACGCTTTTTCTCATCGGCCATGCTAACTCCTGTTGCGTACGCTCCATAGATACACCGGCTTAATTGATAGTCGACATATCATCTAACATTTGTTCGGTTTGCTTTTTCATGAACGCATTGATACGTCCTGAAAATATAGACATCATTCTTGAAGCTTCACAACTTGAATGAATTTCAATACCACCGTCTTCCTCTGAAAGAAAAGTAATACATATTTTTAATTCTTTCAAACCACTACCAATTGGTCGTTCATTTCGGCTTTGCCCTTGGCCTAATAATTCGATTTCACAAAACCCATCTCCTTCGCGGAGAGAATTGACCAGCCACCGGATTTCGATTAATCCACCTTTGATAATCTGATGGACTGCGATATGGTCGCCTTCATCCAAAGATTCAGAATTTGTAGCAAGCATACCTTTTGCTCCAGTATTCCAATCTGGCCAACTACTTGGGTTTCTAAATAGTCCTAGGGCATTATTCACTACTTCAATCGACAATTTGCGTCTGGCAGTATAAGTGAACTCCTTGCCCATAGTTTGGGCCAATTAGCGATATAGCATTGATATTACGGACGGTTGATACATCATTTCAAGTGATAGGTGGTGATGGGAAATCATGCGTCGTCTGTTGACATTGCTAGTAGTATCTCTTTTACTCTTCCCTTTCGTTTCAGTTGAAGGCGAAGACCAAGGGCCTCTAGGATGGGCTCAATCTGCAGGGGGGTTTGATGATGAAAGTCTGGCGGGTCATGTGGTATTGGACGACAATAGTATAATCGCAGCAGGACAGTATACATCTTCTGCAATATTCGGTGATGATGGAATTGGAGCAACAGGTTTTGATGGTGATGCTGACATGTATGTTGGAAAAATGGATCCATCGGGCACTTGGACTTCAATCCATGGCTTTGGCAGTGAAGGTACAGATGGAATTGACGCAATAGCACTACACCCTTCAGGCGACATCATTCTCGCTGGGCATTTTTGTATAGGCACAGCAGGGATGTCTTGTGAAATGAACATGAGTACTCAGACGCTAGTTAAAGGGACTGAACAAGGCGAAGGCGATGCATTCATAGGACGATTCTCTTACAGTGCAGGTGAACTAAATATTATTTGGATCCGAACAATATCAAACGAAAATGATCTCTCCGCTTTTGATATTTCAATAAGCCCTAGCGGTGGTATTTCTGTAGGAATATTCCATCGTGATGTTATTGAGGTTGAGAGTAATCTAATACCTGGCTCAGGAGGTTTAAGTCTTGCAATATTGCATTATGATGAGAATGGGGGAATAGTGTGGGTTAACGGAATCTCTAGCCCGAACGACTTAGAATCATTTGGTGGAATGTGCTATTCCGATAGCGGGTATTTGCATGTTACTGGCGCATTCATTGACACAATCATGTTCATAGAAACACACGACTCTGAAGGCGGCGCTGATATATTTGCGGCCCAATTAGACGGTGATGGAAATTTCACATGGACCTCTTTTGCAGGCAGTACTGGAGATGATTGGGCCAATGATTGTGCAATCGATAGCAATGGCCAAATGCATATCGTCGGTCAATTTGAAAACACGGCCTATTTCGGATTTATCAACGTAACTTCTAACGGTTGGTGGGACATGTTCCATGCTGTTTTGTCACCCCTGGGAGTATGGCAAGAAGTTTCTAATTCGGGAGGCGGAGGCTGGGAAACCATAGAATCGATAATCTTCGATTCGCGCGACAATGCAATTGTTGTCGGTAGCTACACCTCGGGCTTCAGTTTAGGGATAGACAATCTCACCGATAGAGATTCTAACGGAGACCTAAGGGATGTGTTCGTAGCACAATTTGATTCTGACAATCAATGGCTTTGGGCCATATCTGCAGGCGGCCTAGGTGATGACAGGGGGATATCTATTCAATTTGGAGACAATGAATCGCCAATAATCGGGATGGAAATTCAGAATTCCGCCCAGATGTCTAATTTCACAGTAAACTCCTCAGGGTCTTACGATATTGCACTTTGGAATTACGCAAGAGACCACGATTCAGACGGATTAACCGACGGTGCTGATAATTGCCCTAGAGCGGCAAACCCTGCCCAACAAGATACAGATGGTGACCTGTTTGGAGATGCTTGCGATGATGATGATGATGGCGATGCTGTAGGTGATGACTGGGACGATTGCACTCCGGGGGAGACGGGTTGGAACTCGGCTCCAAATACTGATCATGACAGTGATGGATGCAGAGATGAAACTGAAGATTTCGACGATGATGAAGATGGAGTTCTCGACCTATATGATGAATGCCCTAAAGGGCCAATCGGCTGGTTTTCGACTATTGAAAACGATGAAAACCAAGATGGTTGTGAAGATTTAGATTCTGATGGCGATGGCTATGTTGACCAACTGGACAAGTGCCCCGACATCGATGATGACCAAGCCGACTTGGATGGTGACGGAATTGGCGATGCATGCGAAACCGATACCGATGGTGACGGAATTATCGATACTTTAGACAATTGTGCCCGTGACCAATTTTCGTGGGAAAGTGTGCATGGAATTGACCATGACCAAGACGGATGTAGAGATCTTGATAGAGATGCGGATGACGATGGAGATAATCTTCTAGACCTGTCCGATGACTGTCCTGTTGGAGAAATAAATTGGAACAGTAGTTTCGACCACGATAACGATGGTTGTCATGATGATAGAGAAGACTCAGACGATGATTCAGATGGTTTCGAAGACTCAGTAGATATTTGTCCGCGCGGATATGTCGGAATGTCCGGCGTTGGAATGGACTTCGACCAAGATGGATGTGTCGACTCGATAGAAGATGATGACGACGATAACGATGGCGTTTTAGACGCTTCAGATGAATGCCGTTTCACTCCCCCAAATTTGGAAGTGGAGGCGAATGGATGCTCTGGCGTTCAATTGGATGATGATAATGACGGGGTGCACAATTTGAACGATCTCTGTCCTGCAACACCTCTCGGTGAAATTGTATCTTCAACTGGTTGCACAGTTCAAACTGAAGAGAAAACAAAATCTCAAGAAGATATTGAAACATCATCATCTCTTACCTGGATTCTATTTGTTATAGCAGGGGTTTTGGTCGTAGTGGCTCTTATTGTAACTTTCAGACCACAAAAGCCTCTTCCTGCAAAATCAGTTCCTAACGTTAACCCAAACGTAATCCCTAACGTAAACCCAGTTTCAACTGTAGACGATGGAGGGAGCCAAGGGGATAGCAGTGCCACTTCTGCCGACATCGGAAGTGCCGGCCTCGATGTCGATACTAGCCAAGCCCAACTCGCTACAGACGAAAACTGAGGCAGCATTTAGGATAGCAGATTCATCCAGTGAACCAGTTATCATTTCCTTTTCTGCATCTGACCATTTGAAAATTTGAGGCAGCATTCTTTTGCCCCAGAATCCCATGACTTGTCCTTTCATTTCACCTTGAGCGAATGGAAGTTCAGCCAATTTACCCGCAAATGATTTGATGTTCTCTCCATGTGCTAAGTGAGCAATAGCGGCTTGAGCAAGCTCTTTCCGCCACGGACGAGAGATGTGTACTACTGCGCTTTGAGGAGGTCCACCAATGTGTTTCGTAGCAACCTTTGCTACTTTTCGTGCCTGTTCAAGGAATGTTCGCAGATAGGTTTCATCATCAAGAGCAGACGACTCTTCTGCAGTCAAAGATGAAGGCGCATCGAATACTCTGCTTGCAACCAAATCTTGCTTACCCTGCATTTTCCACCAATCTTCAGCGAGGTGCGGTGTTGCAATTGAAATCATATGTGTCCAAGTTTCAAGGATCTCTCTACCCACCTCTGGATTTTCTCCCCCTCTTCGACGATACCAGTTGATATCTTTCACTAGGTCGAAGTGGCTTGCATCAACCGCCCCGCGAAGGTCATAATTGTCCATAGCATCTTGCCACTGGATGCATCTTTGTTTGAGGCGAGCTCTCATCCATGTATCGATATCGTCCGCAACTCCATTCCAAGAAAGAATACTCTCTGGCATTCCGTATAGTTGTACAATTTGGCGGTAATTAGCCTCTAGGGCTGAATCAGACCAGTCCATTCCAGCGGTAGGATTGGCTGCAAAGAGAATGAATAGCCTGACAGTATCTGCACCGTACTTCTCAATCATATCCTCTGGCGAAACAGTATTTCCAAGACTTTTACTCATCTTCGCACTTCTTTCTCCCAATGTTGAATCACAATGCGGGCAATTATTTCCTGTATGTGATACATGGAGCGTAATAGCACAGGTGTCACACCAGGGGGCTGTCTTGTTTACCATTCCTTGACAGAGTAACTCGTTGAATGGCTCATCAATATCATGTAGTCCAATGTCACGAAGAGCCTTGGTCCAGAACCTGGCATAGATCAGATGCATCTGTGCGTGTTCGATGCCTCCGCAATAGAAATCAACATTCATCCAATGGTTTGCAACTTCTGGGTTGAAACAAATTTCGTCCTGCATCGAGTCCGTATATCGTAAGAAGTACCAAGACGAATCTACGAATGTGTCCATAGTATCTGTCTCTCTCCTCGCAGGAATACCACATCGAGGACAGTCTACATTGCAGAATGTATCACTAGATTCCAAGGGGTTGCCCTTACCATCGAAGACAACATCTCTCGGTAATTCAACAGGTAATTGTTCTTCAGGAACAGGTACTGCTCCACAAGATGTGCAATGGATAATTGGAATTGGAGTGCCCCAATATCTCTGTCTGCTAATTAGCCAAGGACGAATTTTCCAATTTATTGTCCCTACACCCGCATTCTTCAATTCAAGAGCGTCACATACAGCTGACTTTGCTTCATCGCCATATAATCCATCAAACCCATCAACGCCCGAATTAACCATCCAGCCTAGGTCTGATTCAGCAGCCTCTAGAGGTTTGTCCGCATCACCATCTTCTGACATTACCAAAACGCGTTTGATAGGGATACCATACTTGTTTGCGAATTCAAAATCACGCTCATCATGACCCGGTACTGCCATAACAGCCCCGGTACCATAAGATGCAATCACGAAATTTCCAATCCAGATAGGAACTCTATCTCCGGTTAGGGGGTGTATGGCAAAAGCGCCGGTTGGTACACCTTTTTTCTTCCCCATGTTTTTGATGCGGTCGAATTCACTCATCGCTATTATTTCATCATGTAACGACTTCCATTCGGCTTCATATTCAGTGCCTGCAACCAAACGTTCTGCTAACTCATGCTCAGGGGCTAGCGTAACAAATGTCACTCCAAACAATGTATCGGGACGGGTAGTGAAAACTCTAATTTTCTCCTCGCCCCCTTCTAGTGAGAATTCTATTTCTGCACCCTCTGAACGCCCGATCCAGTCTTGCTGTAGGGCTTTGACGTTTTCAGGAAATTCAATAGTTTCTAGACCATCTAACAACTCTTGAGCATACTTTGTGATATTGAGGAACCATTGACTCATTTCTTTCTGAATTACAGGACCATTACATCTCCAGCAACGTCCTGCCTTTACCTGTTCATTAGCAAGTACGGTATTACAGGAGTTGCACCAATTAACTGGCGCATATTGCTGATATGCCAGCCCGCTTTCTAGGAATTTTAGGAAAAACCACTGATTCCAACGATAGTATTGAGGGTCGTGACTTTTCAAAACTCTTCTCCAATCGTATGAGAATCCCATCCGCTTGATTTGCTCAGTTATGCTAGCCATATTTCTTTCAGTAATATCATGAGGATGGCCACCTTCTGCAATAGCTGCATTTTCTGCCGGCATTCCAAAAGAGTCGAAGCCCATTGGGTACAATACATCAAAACCCATCAATCGCTTGTAACGCGCCACAGAGTCTCCGATTGAATAATTTCTAACATGCCCCATGTGCATCTTTCCAGATGGATAGGGATACATTTCAAGGCAATAGAAAACAGGGTTGCCTTTGTTGAAGTTGGCATGGAATATTTCTGCATCTGCCCATGCTTTTTGCCAGGATTCTTCAGTAGATTGTGGAATGTATTCCGACATCGAAGTCCCTCATCGCCCCTACGGGGCGAACTGTCGAACGATGCAATACCCTTGAATCCATCTGCGAAATCACAGCTCTGTAGTATCGAGAAGGAACACAGCCTCTCTCGTCAAGCGGTATCGGTTTCTAACACCAGACTTGTGTTTTTCTACTAATCCGAATTTTTGTAGTGTTCTCAGGTGGTGGCTTACTAATTGTTGAGAACGGTCTAATCTGTGGGCAAGTTCGGATTGAGTTGGATACTTTTTCATAACCCCATCGTCATCTAATAAACGCAGTATTTTGCCTTGTAGACTATTTGGGTCAGGAGAGAGAGGAGGAAGTGGCAGGTCTTCTTCGATAAGACCTGGATGAAGGTTTGTTGTAAATGGATAGAATCTGACAAGTCTTCCATCCGGTCTCCTCCAGATCATTTCTTCATTCTCTAAAACCTTCAAGTGATGAGTTATTTGTCCATTTGACATTTCAAGTGCAGCCATTAGAGCACGGAAGTGACATCCAGGGTTTGCAGTTAAGTAACCCATTAAACGGCCTCTTTGGTATCTCCCATCACTGGTTTCACTAGTGCGTCCAATAAGGCCTAGTAGCCAAAGACCAGCACTTGTAGTCGGGATTCTCCAACTTTCGTTTGTTGCAACTAATCCAACAAGTAGAGATAGGAATCCTCCACTAACTACAACTGTTGTTATTGTTATCACAACAGGGCTTAATTCAGCATCTTGAACTTCAACAGGGGCCGTAGTGACTTCTTCTTGCGCTTCTTCATTTGTAGCCATCACTTCTTGGCTGTAAACTTCTTCAACAACAAATGCAGTTGCAGCGAAATCCGAACACTGTGGTGCAGCATCAGAGTCATGAATCAGATATTGGCCTCTAGCACCTGATTCAGGTAACCAATTTAGCAGCCCTGGTGCTCCGGATAGTGTGATTATTCCTTCAGCAGGGGTGTTGAGTAACCAACAGGTTCCAAACTCGGTATTGGTAGAACTCCAAGTCCCCGTAATTACTCTTGAGATGATTTCCGCATTTTCTTCAACAGGTTCGTTTTCAATAATATCTTCTACAATAAGTGGCCAACTGAAATCCATAGTCGATTGAACTAAGGGTTCACTTACACTTTCGAAGAAGAGGGTGTATTCGCCATCATCTAGGTTTTCCATATCAAACTCTAGGGATTCTAAATCCATTGTACTAAATCGTTGGATTGCGACATCATCATTATCGCATTGTGAAAGAACACTGTCTACCTCGCCTTCAGGACCAATCAATACAGTTTCAAGACCACAAGTCGAAAGCCATGTGATTTCATCAATTCCAAGACTGGCTATCTGTGGAGATACAGTAAGAATACTCTCTCCTGAAATTTCGGCTGTTATTTCCAGAGTTTCACTTCTACAATCCGAAGATTTAGCACGACTCAGGCTAATCGAAGAGATATCGAAGATATCATGTTCTGGGATTTCCATTACCACCATCATTTCCCCCGGCGATACAAGGCACCCATCTGGTCCAATAAAGGTCCAATCTGGCTGAGCATAACTTCGATCTGCTCCTGGAGGAATCATGTACTGTGCTTCAATTTCAGAACAATCCTTCAGTGTTCTTGAATCCATTACAACATCACCTGCTGAATTTAGAATCCAAACTTCTCCTCGACAAGAATTAGTAAAGTCAAGTGAAATCTCTTCTTCTCCGCCATTTATAATTGCAATATCTGCGACAAATAAATCTGATTCCGCAAACGTAGCGTCATCTTCCAAAATAAGTTCAAATTGTAGCTCGTTTATGTTTCCAGTACTAGTTGATTGGTCAGAATCTGCTGCTACCGTCAATACAACTTCTTGGTAAAGAACGCCATCACCCAAAGACGCAGAGATTGTATTTTGGCCTTCACTGAGAACTAAGGGGAATTGCCCGATTGTGATAACTTCATGCGCAGACAAACTGTTGGGTCCGCAAGCACTGAGTAATAATTCATTGAGAGCAATTTTACAATCCCCGAAGTCTGTTACCATTTTTTCACTTAGCGTATTGTGCAGGCGGAGCGTGACTATGCTAGGACTTGCCTCAGCATGCTCGCCATCTCTCGCTGTAGTAATCATCTCTAGTTCTAAGCCATCAGGAATTGTTGTAGGGGTTTGTACATGGATGTTGGTCATCGAAGAAATTCCTTCACCGGCAACAAAATACTCAACAACATAGTCTCCTGATGATACTAAATCGCCATTTGAATCAGTCAAATCCCAAGATAAAGTATCGAGAGGTAGTTCTGAATCAGCGCCTAAATCCATACCTCGGCTCTGTCCAAGACAACTTTCAGTCCCGTCTATGAGTAATGTGTTTCCACTCCAAATGCTGAGGACTTGATTACAGGATGGGTCGACATTGATACTTACTGCATCACCGTCATTAACCAATATAGCCGAGACTTCAACAATGTCTCCAGACGCATACCATCCATTTGCGGGAGCATCTACGAGGCTAGTCTCTACTGAAACATCGGAGACGTCTGCAAATGCATTTGGCGCAATTATGACCAGCAGGCCGGCTAGTACCAATGCCAGCATGCGCTCTCTGCCCATGGTAAACCATGGGCGTCATCCCTTAGAAGTGATGCGGTCCATGGTATTGGTGAGCGAAGATGGCCGAATGTATCCTCGAAACACCTAAAATGCTTGTTTTGCAAGCGCAGTTGGGCGATTGGGATAATCTAAATCATTTGTTAGTTTGTAAAAAAACCAACAAAGCGGTCATAATCGACCCGTTCTTCTCTCAATACTGGTTAGACGTGTGTTCAACTAATGGCTGGGACTTAGAACAAGTGTGGCTGACTCATTCCCACTGGGACCATTCCAAAGGGGTCGAAGGATTGGAAGATAAGCAGGTTTGGGTTCATACAAATGAATCATTACGCGGTTGGGATGGACCTTCTAATCACGAATGGTCCAATGATGCAAATTCATTTGTAATTCAAAAAATCGGGGCCCTAGAACTAGAGGCACATTGTACTCCTGGCCACACTCCTGGCCACATGACCTTCATCGGAGAAGGTGTGGTGATCAGTGGGGATTGTATGTTCCTTGGAAGTTGTGGCCGCACCGACTTATTTGGAGGTGATGTTAACTCCCAGAAAAGTTCATTATTTTATCTCAGAAACCACTTGTCTGAGTTATCCAAAGATTGGTTAGTACTACCTGGACACCAGTATGCTTTGTCTAATGGCCAAAACCCAACCTACATCTCTCTAGGTGAGTTACTGGCTGATAATGAGGCTCTAAAAGCGTTGGACGATGATGAGGAATGGAACTCTCTAGATTTTTTATCATTCGATGATAGCCTAGCTGAAAAAGCACGTCGTGAAAAGGCCAGGGTTAGTCGTAACTAATCACAAATCATCAAGACTTAGCATTGTAGGAACCGCTGCTTGTTGAGCTTCATCTTGTTGCATTTGATGTTGCTGCCATTGAGGGACTTCTGCCGGTGGCGTCCATCCTAATTCAATCGCTTTGGCAGTGTCACCTTGGTTCACATAGTAGTCGATCCATTCCTGCTTTCGGGACTCTTCTTCTTGGAACATTGCTGAAACTTTCATATCCTCTGCTCGGCTGTAAGCAGCCTTTCTTCGACCTGCTTGTTTTGCAACCATAGCAACCGAGATGACCGCCAATAAGAACACAGCCAATCCAATCAAAATTAGTACGCTTCCGTCAATGTCCTCTAGCCATGAACTATCGCCATCTGAGCCTGCGATATAATCGGTATCGTACTTGTTTGGAATGCCATCATTATCGTCATCGGAGAATGAAGCACAACTGACCTGGCCACGAATACCAGCACTAATTTCAGCATCGTAAGGACAAGGGTCTGTTTGGTCAGAAACTCCATCTTTATCGGTATCTGTGCATCCAAAGTAATCAAGATATGATTCACCATATTTCAATTCGCATTCATCAGGTTGCCATGAACCTAATTTCTGGTTATCTCCATAGCCATCACCATCCGTGTCTGCCCACTGTGTAGCCCTCATAGGGAATGCATCGGGGAGTCTTCCTGTGCTGTTGTCTCCAAAGCCATCACCATCGGAATCTGCCCATTGGCTAGGATCGGTTGTGAATGCATCTCCCCATTGCTCTCTAATGGTGATTAGGTTACCAAGGTCTTGCTCATCAGCAATAGTTTTGTTTTCCCAGCCGTAATTATCTCCCCAGCCATCTAAATCAGTATCTTTCCATTGTAGGGGGTCTTCGGGGAATGTGTCATCGACATCAGCCCATGAATCTCCGTCAGTATCAAGGCATCCTTCGCGGGAATTGTTGGTACTTGTTCCGTATTCCTCAGGGCATTCATCACCATTTGGTACAGCTTGGTTATCGCCCCAGCCATCTCCATCATTGTCAGTCTGCTGATAGAAATCCTCAGGGAATGCATCGAATGGATCTACTACTCCATCGTTATCCGAGTCAGGACAACCTCGTGCAGCAGCCAGAGTGGATTGACCGAATAATTCAGGACATTGGTCTCCGTTATTTCCGTCAGAATTGTCTCCAAAGCCATCGCCATCGAAGTCGCTCCACTGTGTGGGGTCATTCGGGAAGAAATCTCCATTTGGCAATACTGGCCTATCTCCATATCCGTCCCCATCTGTATCAGCCCACTGGCTTGGGTCGTCAGGGAAGTAGTCGGCATTGTTACCGTCTGGATTATCACCATAATTGTCACCATCACGGTCTTCCCATTGAGTTCCATCGGTAGGGAATGGGTCGCCTGCATTTGACCACCCATCACCATCAGCATCAGGACATCCTACTCTGTCAAAGGATGAGGTGCCGTATTCACCAGGACATTCATCAGGGTTATTTCCACTGGTATTGTCTCCGTATCCGTCACCATCACTGTCTCTCCACTGTGTAGGGTCATCAGGGAATGCATCTGCATCGCCACTCGGATGAGCTGGCCAATCAGGAGTTGGATTTGACCAACCATCGCCGTCATTATCTCCACATCCTAGTCGGTCTTCTGAGGAATTACCCCATGTGTTTACACATCCATCAGAGCGAGGGGTATTAGGCTCATCGCCTATCCAGTCACCATCTGAATCGGACCACTGGTATCTGTCTAGTGGGAATTTATCGACTTGAGTTGCCTGTGAATCATGCCATCCTGGCCATGATTCATCTACATCAGGAGTAGATACGTCATCCACAGGGCGAATGGCAGTCCAAGAAGAATCATTGTAATTATCTCCCCATCCATCACCATCTGTATCGTTCCATTGTGTTGGATTCATTGGGAATGCATCGCCTTCCTGATTTGTATGATATTCTGTAAATGGCTCAACATCGTGATAGTAATTGTCACCAAACCCGTCATTATCTGAATCAGCCCATTGAGTATAATCGGTAGGGAACACGTCTCCCTCGTCAGAATAGCCATCTCCGTCTCCGTCAGGACAGCCAAAGCGGTCCTGCCAGCTCGTTCCAGCCTTTGTTGGACATGCATCTCCTTGATTCGCAGGCAATGGGTTATCTCCATATCCATCATTGTCAGTATCGTTCCATTGAGTTCCTTCGTCCGGGAAAGCATCGCTCTTTCCGTCACCTTGGTCTGAAGTATTCCAGCCATCATTGTCTGGGTCTAAATCAGCGAACCAGATGTAAAATCCTTCGTTATTTCTTCCAAATGCCTGTGCTATACGGGAACCGTCTGGTGACCAAGATAGCCCATTTGATTGACCACAGTTGTTTCCATTTCCAGATTGACAGTTACCCGGGCGTGCCTGGGCAATATTGTCGACGCTATTGCCAGTAGTGACATCATAAATTCTCGAGTACGCACCATCATTTTGGTACCAGGACATTCCAAAGATTACCTGTGTGCCGTCTGGAGAGAAATCTGTAGAAAGACAAGACGTAGAAATCGATTTACTCCATTTCTGAGTCCAAGATCCAGCCGCAAACAGCCGAATAGTTGATCCTCCGCCGTCCCATCCTTCACAAATCGCCATGTGCTTTCCATCAGGAGACCAACTTACCGCATTTACATCTGCATTAGGTGAAGAGTCAGATCTGACTGTTGACCATGTACTCGTTTCAACCACGTAAAAGTCGCCACTACTTCCAATCAAAATGTGAGTGCCAGATGGTGAGAAATCAACAGATTGGAAACGGTCTTCTCCGCCAGGATTTACATTTTGGAGAACTGAACCATCGCTCATATTTATCACTCTTACAACACCGTTAGTGCCGCCATTACCTGACCTTCCAATCGCGATTGCGGCCATCTCCCCGTCACCAGACAAATCGATATCTTCAGTGTAATCTCCTCCGCCTACATCAGCATCTATTGAACCATGAACGCTAGATAAATTACTTGCATAATACACGTTTGCAGTATCGTCGTCCTTGGTTACACCGATGTACATTCCATCTCCTGACCATGAGACTCCTGCGAGGTATCCCCCGACATTTAGCGATAGAGTATTAATTCCCGAGGTGGCATTCCAGATGCGCAAATATCCATTTTCGTCGCTACTAACAACCAGTTCTCCATCGGGAGAATGGTCAACAGATGTGAAGTCATAATTTTGAGGAACTGAAACATCAACAGCAAAATTTGGGTTATTAGAGGTCCAACCGTCGTTAAAATCAGAAGTTCCGTCACCATCTCTATCTGGGCAACCTGTCCTGTCAACAGTCGAATTTCCAGCAGCATATAGGCAGTCGTCTACCGAATCATCGACTCCGTCGAAGTCGATATCTGCACCGGATGCAAGTGCAAGTCCAGACATGGAAAACATCAGGAGGGACAGAAGTATAGCACGGCGAGTGAGGCTAGCCATAGGTCTCGGTTAGGTTACTTACAAAAGGCTTTACGGTGTATTTGTTCATTATTAAACCCGTCCAAAAAAGGGGAATTGTTGAATGGCAGGCACTTCAGGCAAGTGTGTGTCAGGCGAAATTCCGAGAGTGAACATCGCGGTAAAAGACCGCATAATGCTTCACCTTCTCGAGGAAGACGAACAGGCAGATCGGTTCGTAGTATCCTTCGCAGTAACTCGTCCTGGAATAGCCGAAGCCTGCGCCCAGCACCCGCCAAATGTTAGCAGAGCCATGCGTGACCTCTTGAGAAAAAGACTGGTCAGTGAGCATACCCGGGCGATTAGAGGCGACGAGCGCCGACAAAAAACCTGGCAACTAACCGATAGGGGGAGGGAAGAAGCAAAGAAAACACTCACAAGTCTATCGGCCACCCAGGTCTTGTTAAGGGACGATAAAGGGACGCTATTAGAAATCGAAGCAAACATGGCATCGGAGAGATTAGAAGCAGATTTATCGGTTCTTCAAGTTCTATTACACGCCCAACACGAAGGAGTTCTGACCTATGGTGACATCCGTTTCGGTCTTGTAACTAAAGCATCCAAAGATTCTGATTTACCGCCTCCTGGTCGGCTAAAACTCCTTGCAGGAGCCCATGCCACTTACCATACATCTCCTCCTCAAACTAGACCTGTGCACGGAAGGTTAGTTCCTCAAAGTAAGATGGACACCTGGTTTCAGAAAGGGTCACCGTGCATGGTTATTCATGGGATTGCAGGTATCGGTAAATCAACATTAGTTGCTGATTGGCTGACTTCTAATATGGTTGAAGTTCCACATCTTTCGGTTTGCTGGTACCCTTGTCAGCCATGGGATAAGTCGGTTGGTTTAGCGGTCTCTCTTCTACATCGTTTTGGAGTCGATGACAAACACGACCCTTACCAATTGATGGAAACTCTCCCCCTAACACCGGGAGCCGAATTCGACGTTGATTCATGGCGAAGAAGACTCCTGGCCTATCTTACGGACGCTCAGGCAATCAGGGAGCGGTTTACTGGAGATGCAGGAGGCCCACCTCCTTATTGGCTAATTGTATTAGATGACGTTCACCATGTCCTAGATGAAGCCAGAGATTTACTGGGGGCGCTTCTTGATATTTCGAAGAAAGCCCCACTTCGTTTGGTATTCATCTCACGAACTACTTTGGATGTCTATGACAGACGAGATGTCCACACAAGAGAATTGGTAGAAGAATTGCCTCTACAGGGATTAACTGTAGACGAGATTTCAACATGGGTTGATAATATGGATGGCACGCCACCACCCGCAGAAGATGTTCATCGCGTGACAGGAGGGCACCCTCTTGCACTAGAATTACTCGAAATTTATGGCCAGACAACTCATGGCGACTGGTTGAAATTCTTGGATGAGGAAATAATAACTCAAATGCCGGAAGAGGAACATGAACTACTCGCCACCCTTGCCGTAGCAGACTCGCCTGTGCCTTGGCCTAAACTCGCAAAGGCCACAGGATGGGAGGGTAATCCGCCTGAAAGCCTCCTAACTTACGGTCTACTATTGGAATTGGAAGATGGTATGTGGCTGCATGAGGCACTAAGAGAAAGATTTCTCAGAGAAGTCGGAAGTGCCTCGAAAAGGCGCAAGGACAGTCTAAACTGATCAGAAATCGTCAGCAGTCATGTGCTGATTCAACCAATTCATCAGAGCAGGTTTTGGAACCATTCCTGCTTGGTTTGCAACCATTTTTCCATTGTGGAATAAGAATAACGCAGGGATTCCTCGGACTCCAAGCTTGGCGGCATTCATCGAATCAGTATCGGTATTGACTTTTGCAATAGTCACTGGAGATTCAGCTGCAACTTGTTCTAGAATAGGCCCTAATGCTTTACAAGGCCCACACCAAGGAGCCCAAAAGTCTACCAAAACCCATTCGTCTGCACTTATTGCTTCATCAAAATTAGCATCGCCGACAGCCTTCACTTCACCCATCATCTCACCTATGTCTCCGTTATGGAGCCCTCCTATGAGGGTTTGCTTGTACCCCAATACTCATGACATGACTCCTGCTCGCAGTATTTGAGAGGGAAATCGATGATTATCGCGCCATCGGTACTGACTGCGGATTTAGCAGACTTAGGGAAAGCATGCAGCGAGGCTGTTGATGCCGGCTTAGACTGGCTCCATCTAGATGTCATGGACGGAAATTTTGTGCCAAATTTGACATTCGGCCCGCCGGTTATCGCTAAATTACGTAAGGCATTAGGAGATGGCCCTACATTTGATGTCCATTTGATGATAACAAATGCCGAAACCTCATTCCAACAATACATCGACGCTGGCTGTAACCACGTTTCAGTTCATGTCGAAGCAGTTACACACTTGCACAGGTGCGTAACTGCAATTAGAGAAGCAGGCGCAACAGTCGGCGTTACTCTGAATCCAGCAACTCCAATCGACGCAGCGTTGGCTGTATTAACAGAAATTGATCTAGTTCTGATTATGAGTGTTAATCCAGGATTTGGTGGCCAATCTTTCATTCCAACAGTCGAGACAAAAATTCGCAAACTAAAGGCGGCAATAGATGCCCAAGTGGCGGCAGGTGGCAGGCCGGTGCAAATACAAGTTGATGGAGGCGTTAAGTCCCATAACATCGCTATGCTGAGGGATTGGGGTGTGAGTAACTGTGTAGTTGGCTCAGGCTTATTCAACGACAAGGCTACAATCGCTGAAAACCTTGCAGTAATCCACAATGCCCTTGAGTGATTGAAGATGAAAATTTTGCTGGTAACCCGGCTTTTTCCACTTCCGCAAAATGTTGCAAGAGGAACATTTGTGTCCGACCATGCTGAATTGCTAACATCACTAGGTCACGAAGTACGTATTCTGAATGTTCTTCCTAGGATGTTGAAGATGAATGAAGCGCGTAGGTCAACAATGGAAGGGGTTGCCAAAGCCCCGAAAGAGTTCAAACACGGTGAGTTTGAAGTTAGTGTGAGAAGGCATTGGGAACTGCCTGAATTCCCTTCTCTCACTGCTTTTAGTGCCTCACGCCAGAAGATTAATTGGAAGCCCGACGTGGTGATTTGTCATACTTTATGGCCAGCAGCTTTTACTGCCAAATCCTTAGCAAAAAAGTACTCAGTGCCTTGGATTGCCGTAGTTCACGGGTATGATTTCGATGTCGCATTAAATGACCATAGAGAAAAAAGAATCGAAGAAATTGCTCTATCTGCAGATAGATTGGTTGTTGTTTCAAACTCTTTGTCACGCCTAAATTCAATTACGATTCCTTGCCATGTAAATGTCGATAAAGAGTGGCATAAGCCTATGAAGCCATCAAATAAATTATTCAGAAAATCTAAGATTGATATTCTGTTCCCAGCAGACCCTAGGCGCCCAGAAAAAAACCACATTCTCTGCTTAAGAGTCGGTGAAGAATTGGAAACCCGTGGCTGGAAAGTTGGAATTACTACATTGAAGAAGCAACCCCGCACTATGGTTTGGGATAGGATGTTGGCTGCAGATGTTAGTTTAATCACTTCTAGTCGTGAATCCGGGCCTCTTGTGGCTAAGGAATCGATAGTGTGCGGCTGCCCAGTTGTAGCGGTTGATGTTGGAGATATGGGTGAATGGATGGAGGTTTACCCTCCTGAAGTAAAGGCTCTAGCCGATGCAATCGAAGACCGTTTACAAAATGGTCAAGAGGTCACTCTTCCTCAGAATTGTGAGTTTGAGAGCGTAAGTAGTCAATGGAAGTCCATGCTGGAATCATTGTAAGCACTCCCATGATTGCCAGAGGGCTGCCTATCGAAAGCAAATAGCAGGTTGCGACACAGAAGACTGCAAGCCCATCAGTTAATTTGTTTTCATCACCACATAGTAATTTAGAAACTGATAGCATTATTGAACAGCCAATAACGCTGGCCCACGCCGCACCCATGACTCCACTTTCAGGAATTAACAGCCACCCTGATACGGCTGCAACAATAACTACTAATGCGATCATTGCAGTGAACCTCCAGGGGTTATGGCCTGCTTGTAAAGCGACATACCAAGGAACTGCTAGCAAGGTCATGGCCCAGCCAGCGAGTAATATGTCGAAGACTTCCACAGCTTGTGAATAATCAGAATCGAACAACTTTGGAACAGAGAAGGATACAATCAGGTGACCTGCAAGTAATCCTATTGGCAACAATGCCAATGTCCAATGGTGTGCAGTTCCCATTCGTGATGCAAACTTTTCAGGCTCATCTCTCACTTCTCCCAGATAAGGAAGCAATGCAGCACGCATCGCTTGAGGTAACATCAGGCCTGCAATCCATGCTAATTGTGCAACGTGATAGATGCTAACTTCTGAGTAAGAGGTCATTCCCGCAAGAAGGAATTTTTCTAACTTGGTGACGTAGGGTAAAATGCCCAATGTGATTGCGAACGGAAGTGCCGAAATAAGTAGAGTTTTGTTTGAATTCCACTCGGGCGGCAACTCGCCTCCCCCGTCCTTTGCTACGCGCTCTCCTATCCACAATGTTCCAATTAGAGAAATAAAAACACCAATTGAAAATCCAAACGCATAAACAGTCGGATTTTGCGACCCATTTGTCAAGAATACCCAGTACAAAGATGTGGTAACTACTCTCTCTAACAATTTCACAACCGACTCGAGCCTAGCCTCACCTAAAGCGCGTAACATACTACGGTGGGGGTATGACATTATGTGGCCTAAAGCCACCATTCCACAGGCCAACAATAACAGAACTGGAGCATCACTCCAGATCATCGATGATGCGATTGCACTAATGAGAATAAATGGAACTGCAATCATGGTTTGCAATTTCAAAATCCTGCGGACCGCTTTCTTAGACGCCCCTGGAGCGCGAGGGATATCTCGAGCTAGGATTGTAGGAAGGCCAGCATCGATTAAGATATACATCGTAGCGAAGGCATCGAGTATGACGACCAGTAAGCCATAATCGGACTGTAATAGCGCTTTAGCCAGTATGACTTGACCAATTAAACCGAATATAATTGCCAGACCATCAGAAGAAGCCAGCCATACGGTGTCACGCGCTAACTTCGGCCTCCGCATGTT
>CASIBX010000038.1 GCA_949373075.1 Candidatus Poseidoniaceae archaeon
AATCCACCTTTTGTGCTAGCTCGATAGTTCCGTCTTCGCTGCCTAAATCAAGCAGTATTACATCATCCGCAAGTTCTCTCGCCCTAACTACGAGAGACACTAATCGTAACTCGAAGTCCTTCCCCATAAGGACAATGCGTAAGGACTGCATAAACAGCGGGAACTCTTCTAAGTGATGAAGTTCATGGCGCTTGAACAGAAACAAATACCAGTTTTGGCAATAAGTAAATCAAGCGAAATCAAGATTACAATAAGTCAACTGCTTCGCTTAGCAAAGTCTGGTTAGCCCAATAAGTCCGGTTTTTCCAAATCGTTTTGCCGTCTCCATCAATTAATGTGAATGATGGGGTTGCGGGATTATTGAAGGCTACAGTGTAATCATAATCAGTATATTCCCCAGTATCAAGGTCCATTGCTGGTTGTCCGTTGTAAGGAATCAGAACAGGCCAGAGTGACTGTGTAGAACTATTTTCAGAGGCATACACCTCAATGACCTCTTCACGAGTTTCAAACGATGGATATCGATGGATGGTGATAATCCTAGTATCATTATCAATAGTTCCATTTTGCATAGATTGGGAAATCATTTCTGTCCAATCATGGCAGCCAGTACAGCCGGTTGAAACCCAGAGAATCAGGGTATTTTCACCATTTGCATCAGATGACAAATCAAGTTCAGCACCTCTATCGATGTCTCTTCCGGCTGTTTCAGCCATTAAGTTCAACCTTTCAGGCAAATCGATCTCATCTAAGTCTGATTCTTCTTCCGTTTCCATCGTCTGGGGAGTAGTGCAACCGGGAATCACAAGAAGTAAGATTGTAACTATAGATAACAATTGCAACTGCTTGGGCATGCTACAGAATTAACTGAATTGCTTTTGAAGATTTGTTTAATCATTCTTACAAGAAGTTCATCATGCAGCCAATTGACGGAGGGCCATGTTCGAGGGCGTGAAGGTTGGCGTTGTCATCCCCGCTCGTAATGAGTCTGAACATCTGGCGCAAGTTCTAGCGACACTCCCTGAGTTCGTAGACAAAGTCGTTGTTGTTGACGATGGTTCCACAGACGGAACTGGTGATTTGGCAGCGGATGTTGAATTAGTGAGACTGGAGGGGCTTGGAGTGGGTGCTGCAATCGATAGAGGTCACCAATTTTTGCTTACAGCCTTAGGTTCTAATTTTGTTTCAGTCGTGATGGCTGGTGATGGACAAATGGATCCAAGCGATATGGAATCAATACTCAAGCCCATTATCGAAAAGAAGGCTCATCATGTCAAAGGGGAGAGGTTGGATAGAGCTGGGAAAATGCCGATTTACAGAAGATTCGGAACCTTTCTGTTAGCAATACTCACTACATTGGCCTGTGGACAGACTATTAGGGACCCTCAATGCGGATACACTGCCACGAGTAGCGAAGTACTTACTAAATGGAATTGGAAGGTTTCTTGGAAAGGGTATGGATATCCAAACTGGTGGCTTATGCGGTTATCAGAAATGGGATTCAGAATATCTCAGGTTCCAGTTAAAGCGATTTATGATGGTCAAAAAAGTGGAATAAAAGTGTCTACATTTTTCCCTAAGGTGTCACTGATGTTACTGATTGGACTGCACGCTCGAATAATAAGAAACTCCGCTAAATCACCTAGCATATTTTTGTTAGTAACTTGGGCAACGTATGCCCTCGGATGGATATATAACCCACTATTGTTTGTAGTAACACACTGCACTGACAGACTTCATGTTGCAACGATAAAGAGGGATGTAGAATGAGAGTTCCGGGAAGATATGCACGTGCAAGACACATATTGATTGGAAGTAAATCCCAAGCACAAGCAATCCTTGATGAAATAACAAATGCCAAAAAACCGCTAAAAGTTTTCAAGAAAATGGCTAGAGATTACTCTTCATGTTCGTCTGCAGAACAAAAAGGGGACCTAGGTGAATTTCATGAAAAGCAAATGGCACCTGAGTTCTCTGAACAAGTTTGGAAGCAGGAGCTAGAAAGTTGCGACTGCTTCATAAAATCTAGATTTGGCTTTCACTTAATCTGGGTTCATTCCAGAGACGAGTAGCTATTCATTTGGAATAGATGGTGGGTCTGTCCAGATTTGAACTGGAGTCCAAGCGTCCCAAACGCCCGAGTATAGGCCAAGCTAACCCACAGACCCTGTAACCCCTGCGCCATCGTCTCCCTTCTTGAATGTCACTGAAGAAGTAAGTATGAACCATCATTACGACGGAAGAGTAAACCTTGGCTAACTGCTTCCTCAGCTACGTCTTCAGCATCAATCTCAACACCTTTACCTCGCAGAGCACCTGCGAGCCTATCCAGTTCAACCACGTTGTCAATAGCTGCGATTTTGATACATGAAAATAGCAGTGTCGCACTAGGGTCTTCTACGATTTCTATCGCACGAGGCATTTTCTCTCGCATCTCGTCTCGAAGACTTTCGGGCATATTCGCAATAGCAACTTCTCTCTGCAAATCACTAGCGTTATCTGCAACGGAAACAATCTGAAGTTTATCTCCTGCTAAAGTACCGCAATGAGGACATTTACGAGTTTTACCCTTTATTCCCCAACAACGTTCGCAACTAGAACAGCGAACAACTGTGTACAATCTCTCACCTCACAATGAGAAGTCGGTTCCGCCATCGTTTCGGCGGCCACCTGGACGCATAGCCGGAGCAGCAGGGGCCTTGGTATCAACTCGGCGAGCAGCATTGGCCATCGCATCTGTTGCTTGACGGGTAAGTCCTGCACGAACGCGGCCAACGTTTCCGCCGCCTGACATCTTGAGGGATTCTGGAAGGATTAGTGCAGCCATTGCTACTCCATAGTGATCTTGTGCCGCTGTAACTTCGTCAACAGCGACATCGAAGGACTGTACCTCTAGGTCTCGACTAGCAAGCCTACGTTGTAAATTTCTCTTCAGTAAAGATTCTGTTTCCTCATAATCTAATTCGGTAGTAATCTTTGCCACAATTGCACACTCTTCACCTTCAGGGGTTGTGCAAGCAGCCCATGCCACACCAGCACAAGCGCTAGAGCCACCGTAAGCATATGCGGTTGCGATATGGCACTCTACTAGAGAGCCCATCGCCAAAGGTTGAGGCGGTGTTGCTTCGAACCCCATCGGCAAGAAAGCACCGTGTACCTCTATCAATCTAGAGTCGCCAAGACCCATTTCTACTAATCCTTGATCATATGCATCTTCTGCGTTTTCTCCCCAAGGAGCAACCGCTGTCATTAGCCAACCAGGACACGCTGATGTCGGAGCGGACGGCTTACCACCTGAACTGAACATATTAGGGTCCAGTATGGGCTAGGTTCATCAAGACCTTGGTACGAGTGGTTGGTGTGGCAAGCAATTCACGGGGTATTCTAATACTTGGAGCAGTAGTGATGATTGCCGCTACTGCTGCCATTTCTGCAAATAGTGGAACTGGATGGGTAATACCCATGACAATATTACTTTCAATAATCTTCGTAATACTTTCATTCTCGATGCTGACATCAAGGAATGATGCAGATAGGGGAAGCACCCCCTTGTCGATTAAGACGGAGATTCATAATGAAAATATAGAGTCGGGAACTGAAAACCTACCTGACCCATTAGACGCCGGCATTGAATTACCAATCTTATGAGTCGCTCATAACATCATCTTGACTGAAAACTGCGGGTTCTGGACCTACAGGTAAATCTGCGAGTTCTTCAATACTCAATTCCCACATTTCAGCATCGCCATGCAAAATTTGAGAACTACCGTTTGGGTCTAGAAACTCAAGAGTAACAGGGGTAGGGATTGGGTCCTCTTTCAATTCGAGTAGTGTAGTATGCATCTCTTGTAATTTCTTAATGTCAGACATATCCGTATCCTCGGCATATGCTTGGCGAGTGACCATGATGATTACTTCCATGAAACGGTCAATGACACCTTCGACGTTAGACACATAACCGGTAGAAGCAGTCCCTGGTCTGACCTCCAAGTCAAGTTCTACAATACGTACTGTGCATGAAGACGAACGTACAACTCTCGATCTGATGTGTTCAGGTTTGTCGATAACAATTCTGCAACCGCCTGGTTTCTTACCTTCAGCTGGAATGAAGTCGGATTGCCTCCATCCGCATGCGTGACAAAGAACTGTGACCTGAGTGTGCTCACCAAAATAGGGGATGTCATCGATATGAGTTAGCATCCGGACCTGTCCTTCAACAGAACAAATTGGACATGGCACATCTACGGGTATCTCATCCATGATTTCACCTCAAATCTGAGGGGTCTGCCGCAAATGCTTCAGAATCCAATCCCCTTACACCACGACACCCTGGAGGTAACAACATCAGCCTAGTATCTGTTAATTTGATTATTTGCCCGCCAAGGTCGGTTTCGATGAACTCATTTAATCTCTCGACGGCTGTTTGAAATTCAAGTTCACGATTCATGATTCGCTCCATGCGGACTATTGCTGCCTCTCCATCGGCCAGCCAATCCATCAATTGGAAAGTTCCAGTAACATCATGAAGAGTTGCTCTATGGATTACTAAACCATCTGCGACTTTGGGAACAGGAGCATTGGGATACAGCATTTCCATGTTGTGATATCTTGTTGGTGCGTTGGAACTGGTAGAGGAAATAGATTCTTTTTGAGATGGTAAATTTAGAGTTCGCGGAGCCGGGCCATTGAACGCATCGAGCGAGGTCTGCTTCTCCGGCTCTTCGCTCATGAAACGCATGGTGTGACGGTTGGTTGATAAGGGTCCCGCGAGACGGGGGTAATATCCCGCTAATTGTCGGGCTCCTAACTGAGGTGAACAAAATGAATGAAGAAGGACCAGGCGCAGTTAAGACAGGAACAAGCACAATTGGAATCACGTTCGATGGTGGCGTTGTTGTTGGTGCAGACCACAGAGCAACAATGGGTCACTTTGTAGCTAACAAAAGTGTTCAGAAGTTATTCAAGATTGGAGGAAATCTCGCACTCACTACTGCAGGATTAGTTGGACATGCTCAATCTCTTGCACGTACTCTTGCTGCAGAAGTTTCACTATTCGAACTAAGACGTGGCGATTCAATGACTGTTAAAGGCGCTGCAACTCTTACTGCTAATATTCTTTCAGGACGCCCACACTGGGTCCAATTGTTGATTGTTGGAGTCGATAGCGAAGGTGGCTCGGTTTACTCAATAGATTCCGCTGGTGGTTCAATACCTGACTCTTACTGTGCTACCGGTTCAGGTTCACCTTACATGTATGGTGTTCTTGAAGATGGATTTAGTGACAACATGTCTAGAAAAGAGGCAGTTGCACTAGCAGCACGTGCACTTTCAGCATCAGCACAAAGAGATGCAGCATCTGGAAACGGTATGGATTTGGCAGTTATTTCTGCGAAAGACGGATATGTACCGGTAGAGCAGAGCGAAATTGCGGCCCTCTTGAAGAAGTGAGGCACATTACTCCACCCGCGGGTTAGTCCCGTGATCTCCTCATAGGGGTTCACTATGTCAATCGGTGGGACGGAGGTGGTTTAAAATGAGACTTAGTTTCAAAGAAATGAAAGATGTAATTGCAAAGATTGTCCCTAAGGACATCAAATATGATGTTGATTTAGAGGCAGGTGATATTGCAATTATCACCCCAACCCCTGATGCATTTGGTGGCGGAGAAGGTTTAGTAGGCAAGATTGCTAAGAAGATTAAGAGACGTATTGTCTTGAGACCTCACGCTTCAATAATGAAAGATGAAAAGGACACTGAAGATTTCATTCGCGACCTTATTGAAGAAGTGGCTGGAATCGAATCGATTTATTTTGATGCTTGCTATTGCGAAGTAACTGTGATTTGTAATAATCCTGGAGAGGCAGTAGGCCGTAGAGGAGTTAATGCAAAAGCGATTAGAGATAATTGTGGTTGGCTTGTTAAATTTGAGCGAACGCCCGCAATTCATTCAAAAACTATTCACGACATTAGAGGATATAGAGCAACACACGCTAAAGAGCGCAGGAAATTGTTGAAGGATTTTGGCCTGAATATTTACCGCCCACAAAGGCCGGGTTCTTTTTGGGTCAGGACAACAGGACTTGGGTCTTACAGGGAAGTAGGGCGTGCTTGCCACCTTGTAACTACTAACGAAAGTCGAGTTATGATCGATGTTGGAGTAAACATCGCTAACGATTCCGACCCGATGCCATATTTCACTGCACCAGAAGCTCTACCAATCGATAAAATCGATGCCGTAATCTTAACCCATGCTCACCTTGACCACGCTGGCATGTTACCTGTATTGTTCAAATACGGGTATAGCGGTCCTGTTTACTGCACTCCACCCACCAGAGATCTGATGCTTCTATTGCAAACGGATTACCTGAAAATCGGCGGTGCGGAAGGAAAGAGGTCGCCCTACGACATGGAAGATATACGAACCTGTATGCGACATGTCATCGACCTTGATTGGGGGCAGACTGTGGATATTGCACCTGACATGAAGTTAACATTCCATAATTCAGGACACATCATTGGCTCTTCAGCCCTCCATCTACACATTGGAAACGGGAAGCATAACTTAGTATTCTCTGGAGACCAAAAATACGAAAAATCTTGGCTGTTTGATGCTGCAAGTTCAAGATTCCCAAGATGTGAAACTCTAGTGCTCGAATCCACGTACGGTGGAGATGGTGACTTCCAACCGAGTAGAGAAGAAGCCAATCAGGAACTTCAAGACATTGTTAGCAGAACCATAAAACGTGGAGGCAAGATGATTTGTCCGGTTTTCGCAGTAGGAAGGTCACAAGAAGTTATGATTGCAATCGATGAATTGTTCAAGTCTGGAATTGTTAAACCTGTTCCGGTATATCTCGATGGGATGATCCAAGAAGCGACCGCTATCCACGCATCACACCCCAATTATTTGACACAATCTCTTCGAAAGGGAATTCTGAAAGACGATGGAAACAACCCATTTACAAGCGAATGGTTCCGACCAGTTCAGGGTAGAGAAATGCGTGAATCCATTATCACCGATAGTGGACCATGTATTGTCCTAGCAACCAGTGGAATGATGAATGCAGGACCGGTAATCAGCTACTTCCAGAATTGGGCTCACGACAATAGGAATTCTCTTTGTTTCGTAGGTTACCAGGCTGAAGGAACCTTAGGACGCAGGTTGCAAAAAGGATTTACTGAAGTTCCTTTGGTTGTAAACGGAAGAACAGAGATAGTACAGGTTGGATGCGAGATGACTACAATTGATGGTTTCAGCGGACATTCCGATAGAAGGCAATTGATAGAATTCGTTGAGCATATGAGCCCAAGGCCGAAAAAGGTCATATTCCATCATGGTGACTTCTTCAAAGCCAACGAACTGGGCAGAGCACTCCGTGAGAAGTTCAAATTGAGGACCTTCGCACCTCAGAATCTTGAAACTATCAGATTATCCTGATCAATCAAAGAACGTCTCAACTAAATGTGCGGTTTCATCTCTCTTTTCCGAGAGGTCAGTCAACCAAGCAGTGGCTCTTTCAATACAGAGTTGCTTCATTTCGCCTGCCAGAATATTCCCCGAACGATATCCCTGATTTATTTCAGCTAAGTAGGAATCGTCTTCTTCAAAGAAGTACATCATGTACTGATATGCGACGTCTTTGTCAGGATCTCCACCTAATCTTCGATGTTCCTCAACAGTAGCCTGACCTCCAGAGAAGGATTTCTTGATTTTCTTTTCTGCGGTTGCTACATCGTCGGAAAGGAATAGAGTAGTCTTAGGTTTGGATGAAGACATTTTATCGCCAGTCATTCCAACTGCAAACCGGTGATATGTACTCGAAGGTGCAAGTAGACCCATGCCTCCTAGTTTTCTTTCTAAAGAGAGAAGTGCCATTCTTATCGACACTTTATCGCGTGATGTCGCACTAGGAACATTCACAGTACCGTGTTTGGGATTTGAGATTATATCCGAAAACCCAAGTGAGGAAATCGAGTTGACTATCATTGCGAAGATTTCCTTTTGCTTATCCTTATTGACCCGGCCATTAGCCTCAACTCCCATTACTGCGGAGTTGTCATCTTGAACAGAAACCCCAACCTGTAACCCCATCTTGGAATCATTGACATTAAACCAGTTTGTCTTTGCAGCAAGACCTCTAGTCAATCTTAGATGAGGGTCCTGATCTACTCCAACTGGTACTACCACGGGTCTTAATCCGCCATAATCGTCTAATTGAGGATGCAAAATATCTCCTGCTTGAACCAAAGGAGCTTGGACATGAGCCAAGTTTGTTGAACCATCGAATCCATAGATTGCTTCAAGTTCAGATAAATTTGTTCGCTTACCTAGTTGAAATCCTAATCTTTGAACTACACTTCTTTGCGATTGGAAATAAACTGAGGTTTTTTCCGGGTCCAATCCTAGCGCTGCATAATTGGACACATACTCTTCTGCAGCAATCCTTCGACCTTCTGCTAATGAAATACCACGTGTGGCGGTAGATTCCAAGTCTGCAACTGCGATTGTTACGTCACCACCTTGTTGTTGGAACCATCGAACTTGGTCGATTACCATAGAATGACCAAGATGCATCTTTCCAGACGGCATTAGGCCAGTCAGTACCCCGAATGGATTACCTGTTCGCTTTGTTTCAAGAATAACATCTAAGTCTCGGTGGGCAAAAACAATACCACGACGGTGGAGCCTTGAAGGAGAAGGAATTGAGACACCTTCCATCGAAGATAAACCAAATTGCTCAATGATGCGAGAGTAATCTGTTGACTGTGAAGAACCCCAAGGGTCGATGGTTACCTCGTTATTCATCATCCTCACCGCTATTGATTGTGCCCATCAAGCCTTCGGCCTTAGAATGCGCAAGAGCATCTTTCTTCAACAGCAGCCAAATACCCGAGACACTAGCAAGTAGGACTCCAAGTCCAGCATATGGTAGCCATGCTATTCCTTCATCAATCCCACGAGGTGAGATTAACCAGGTGAATCTCAAATCGTCATTACCGTCAAATCTCTTCGACCACAAGAAAAGGTCAGTAGTTGAATGTCCTGCAATCGTCAAAGCAGAGGTTTTGTTATTGAAGAACTCAGTACGTCCCGTAATATCATAATCGACATCTTCAGACAGATTAAAATGAACAGGTTTGCCTTTTAATACCGTGAAATATAGAATTTCACCTTCTTGCCTCCAACCTTCCATTAAGTTAGATTCACCAGCATCAATTTCAGGCAAATTTGATTGTAAGACTGTTGCATTGGAAACATCCGCTATCCACGTCACTGGGACATTCCATGCATTTGGTGCCGCTGATGAACAAGCAATAGTATCTTCATGCTTGAACATCAAAGTTTTTTGCGACATATTATGTTCGAATTGGTGACACCTCTCTACAGTCCAGTAGGAATAAGCCTCACCCCAAGTGGTGAACCAGACATCATCTCTTGCCGATAGCATATCGACAACATCACTGTCATGACGGACTGTTGCATCATTTATTCTTCCAATCCAATACATATTGACCAAGCCGCCTGAATCCAACTCAGAACTTATCTTATCGAGATCAGAGATACCTTTCTCTAAAGAGCCGCCTCTACGCCCTAAATCGAACCAATCATATTCACTTACCGGAGCATCATCAGATGAATGCCAAGCTGTTGCTGACTGACCAGTTTTGTCACCATGGATAACAAACCCTTGGTTACCAACTGTAGTGTGTTGAGAGGCTGTGAGATCATTAGGAGTAAATGTTGAAATTGGATTAACGCCCCACTGTGAAGCATCAATTCTCGATTCGATATAATTACGGCATTCTAATGCCATAGCCCCTGGGTCAGCCTGCCAAGCAAGGTTTGGCATCCCATAACAACCGAATTCATCCCCATCTTGAAGGTGCTCTAGCCCAATTGTAGCAAGCCAACCATCTTCTTCCCATTTCACATCTGCAAGGACGACTGGGGCGAAAGTGGCGGTGAGAAGCATCACTACCACCATCAGACGCATGTGAAGGTGCTCTAGTAGCCCACATTTCAGCATTGCCACACCTGAAGCATAAGTAATCATCAAAGGCAGCCTACAACTCCACGGTGTAATGAGTGAACTCAAAGAGGCATGGATGGCTCTTAAGAGTCATTGGGAAATCAGTCCAAATACCAGCCGCATATCTGGTGACAGGTCCTATGGAATGATGCGCTGGACCCTTGCCCCATTCTTCAGAATGATTCTGCGAGTAAAAATCAGGGGAATTAAAAATGTCCCGAAATCCGGACCTACCATTCTTGCAGCTAATCACTTATCCCATGTAGACCCATTAGTGGTTATTCTAGCATCTCGTAGAAAGACACACTACCTGGCCAAAGACGGACATTTCAGAAACTTCGCTCTAGCATCATTCATGAGAGCGACTGGACAAATAGAAACCAACCGAGATGCTGGTGGCGGGGATGTACTGTCGAGTGCTGCTGTGGTATTACATGCCAAGCGTGCTCTTGGAATATTCCCTGAAGGAACAAGATCAAAGCGCGATGAAGCACCGTTTCTGTTGCCCGGTAAAACAGGCATTGCCAGATTGGCAGCAGCATATCCAGATGTACCGGTTGTTCCCATTGGATTAACGGGAACAAGGGATTTCATGACTCCATCAAAACACAAGTTGCCACGTTTGTGGCGCAGGGTTGGCATATCTTACGGTGAGCCGATAACATGGTGGGAGTGGTTAGAAGAAAGTGGTGATATTTTAGAGTTGCAAGCACTTACTGACAAAGAAGACTACGAGGTTAAATCGGCTTTAGCATCTATGTACAGAAAGTTCACAGATGAGTTCATGGAGAGAATCCGTAAGCAAGGAGCACCGTGACAATCCTCAAAGGCCTCCGCAATCAACATCCTAATCGATGCAGGAGTATCTAGATTTAATGCAACGCATCCTAGATGAAGGGGAGCAGAAGGGTGACCGTACGGGAACGGGTACTCTATCTGTGTTTGGACATCAAATGAGATTTGATTTATCGAAAGGTTTTCCGATGGTCACAACCAAAAAATTGCATTTGAAATCGATTATTCATGAATTACTTTGGTTCCTAGCGGGAGATACTAATGTAGCATATCTCCAAGAAAACGGAGTGCGTATTTGGAATGCTTGGGCGGATGAAAATGGAGACTTGGGTCCAGTTTATGGTAAACAATGGCGTAAATGGGAATCAAAAAGCGGTAAAGTGATCGACCAAATTGAACAAGCGATTGACATGATAAAGAATAATCCTAATTCACGAAGGATTATCGTCAGTGCTTGGAATGTAGGTGAATTAGAAGAGATGGCCTTGATGCCTTGCCACGCCTTTTTCCAATTTCATGTAGCGGGTGGCAAACTGAATTGCCAATTGTACCAACGGAGTGCTGATGTGTTCCTGGGTGTACCCTTCAACATCGCATCATATGCGCTTCTAACTCACATGATGGCACAAGTCTGCAACCTAAAAGCAGGAACTTTTGTTCACACAATCGGAGACGCCCACCTTTACACTAACCACCTGGAGCAGACTGAGCTTCAATTGTCAAGAACTCCAATTGAGCCATTGCCTACATTGAAACTAAACCCTGACATCAAGAACATTGATGATTTTACTTACGAGGATATCGAAGTTGTAGGATATGAGCATCATCCACACATCAAAGCCCCTATTGCGGTGTGATTGTGATGCTTGGAATGATAGTTGCATGCGACCGGAATGGCGCAATTGGTAAAGATGGAGATTTGCCCTGGAGGCAATCCACTGATTTGCAGCATTTCAAAGACATTACAATGGGATCTAACCTAATCATGGGCCGGAAAACTTGGGAATCACTTCCTGGGAAGTTACCGGGTCGAGAACACTTCGTATTATCAAGAGGCCAAGTTGAAGGAGTCGAGGTAATTAGTTACGAAAAAGCACTCGAGATCGATGGATGGGTTATTGGGGGAGGAGAAATATACGAACTATTTCTACCACATGTGTCTAAACTACACAGAACAATAATTGATGCGAGAGTTTCTGATGCTGACACCTTTTTCCCTGAAATTACGGGCATGGGATTCGAACTTGCTGAAGAGTCTCATGTTGCAGCAGGAGAAAAAGACCAATTCGACATGGTGTTCCAACATTGGATTAAACCAAGTTCAAATTAATCACTCAATTCGGTTTTTGACTTTCCATGCTATTTCAAAATAGCATCATTGCACCGATACCAAATACTGTCACATCACATATTGCATGAGTGATGTAAGGAATCCATATGCTCCTGTAGCGTATGTATAACCAAGAAAATATCGCTCCTCCAATGAACAATCCAATGCTAGCCAATAAGTTGGCCCACCAAGGGAAACCAAAGAAGTACAACGCAATTGAGTGATGAACTACGAAAATTAAGGCTGACAAAACAATTGCATATTTTTCACCGACACAAATGATTTCCGATTTTACTACCAAGAACCATCTATACACATATTCCTCTAATAAGGAATTTAGAAAAATCCAGTATAAGCAGCCTAAAACATACAATTTCCAATCCATCAAACCCACAGGCTCTACTGCATCCCTCAATATGTTATAATCAAGCAAATCCTTAACGAAAAACCAGACTATCAACATTATCGCACTCAATCCAAGGCCTAAACCGATGGCCATAGAATATCCGCCATTTTCTGGCTTTGACCACGACCATTCATTCCGATCCCTTTTCAGATGCCAATGCAATGGAATCAACAATAGACACAATTTGAATAGGACAAATGCAATTTGTGAAAATAATCCACCATCGGTTCCAAATGAAACCAGAATGGAAACCGTGGGTATCATCCCTACCAGAATCAAAGCCAATATTGCATCTTGGCGATTCCGCATATGCTTCGCTAGTGTAATGGCCACTTAACCTAATTGAGACACATACTAAATAATGGAAAAGAGGAACAACATTTTGAAAGTTAATCTTCAGCAAATTTGAGTAGAACTTTACCAACATTCTTCGCGTCGTGAATGTACTGATGTGCATGTGCCACATCTTTTGCATCGAATACCGAATCAATGACTGGTGATAATTTTCCCAACTCAATACCTTCCAAAATTCGCAATAACTGATCTGACATGGCTCCCTCATCTTTCCAAGTACCCATGTGCACTCCGAATACACCACGGTTTCTTGTCATCAGTCGAAGGGGGTCAAACTTTGGAGTCTTTCTCCAGGCTAAATATGATCTTAGTAGAGAACGCTTACTCGATGGAGCCGCTGCCGACATTCCATATGTATACAACTTACCACCTTCTGCTAGAATCGACAAACTGCGCTTCAGATTGTCTCCACCTATTGGGTCAAGAATATGGTCAACACCCCTACCATCAGTTGCCGTTTTGATAATCGAAACAAAGTCTTGATTGTGTCTATCGATAGGGATTCCACCAAATGATTCGATAATTTCAGATTTTGAACCTGATGCTGTTGCCCAGACGTTGTCAATACCCGCCCATTGACATAGTTGTAGTGCAGCAGTACCCACTCCACCTGCTCCACCATGAATAAGTACAGTTTCACCCTTCTTTAGGTGACCTAAGTGATGTAGCATATGGTGTGCTGTCAAGTAAGTAACCGGCATAGCAGCTGCAGCGTCCAAACCCATAGAATCAGGTATTGGAATGACACGAGAGGTCTTGACGCAAATATGGCTACATTGGGCACCAGTAGGCACTGCTGCAACTACTCTTTGACCAACCTTTAACTCAGAAACATTCGAACCCAATGAATGAATTATTCCACTCAACTCATATCCCGGGGTAAATGGATAAGCAGGGCGGGGCTGATATAATCCAAGTCTCATCAAAGTGTCTGCGAAATTGATTCCTGCAAAATGAACTTCAATGCAAACCTCACCCTCTTTGGCGATAGGCATTGGCATATCTTGGATGGCTAGAACGGATGGCGAACCCGCTTTCATGATAGCAACACGGTAGGACATAAATCTCCGATTAAGGGTTTGCAGATAAGTTTTAGTTTTATTTAGGCCGCCCTAAAAATAAATAACATGACTATATTCCCACCGAATATCACACAGGTTAAATTTGGGGATTGAATATGAGTAGTGAAGAAAAATTGATTGTACTCTATGGTACTGAAACTGGAAATTCCGAATTACTATCTATGGATATTTGCAAAGGTGCAGAAGATTTGGGAATGGAAGCTAAAGCATTTGGAATGGAAGACATAGACTCGGAAGATATGCTTTCATATTCACGATTGGTAATAGTTTGTAGCACATGGGGAGATGGTGAACAACCTGACAATGCCATGGATTTATTCGATTACACTGAAGGTCTAGGAGATTCTGATTTAGCGAACATGAGTTTCGCAGTGTTAGCATTAGGCGATACTGCTTTTGATTTATTTTGTGAAGCAGGTAAAGAATGGGACAGAGTTCTAGAAGAGAAAGGAGCCACTCGAATTGCTGAAAGAGTAGACTGTGATGTCGACTATGAAGACGATGCTGAGGAATGGATTGAAGCAGTATTAGAGACGTTACAGGAGTTGTGATTATTCTTCTTCAGAATTAATCTCAACTCTATCACGAATCATTGTCATCAAGAACCACAGGCCGATTCCTGCTGCGATATGCTTCAGTGTATGTCCACTAATGAATCCGGTCAGTTCGAATATGACCACATCTGCAAACTCAAACACTGTTGCTAGTATGAACATCGATAATCCCCAATAGTATCCTGATATTTTGTCATAGATACGATTTCCAAATACTAAGAATATTGGGAACAGAATAAACGGATGGTGTTTCACAATAAAATAGACTCGCAAGTCATCGAAAACAGGCCAACACAGAACTGAAATCATACTGGCCATAATTATTGGAATGTGTATCCTACCTGCTAACTCTTTGTCCCAAAAATCATTTATCATCAACGAAATCGATGCGCCGATTACTATCGACATACCAAGTCTGTCCCAGAACATAGTCGAGTCATTAGGATCTAAGTGGAACCAAACTGAACCAGCAAATGTTAGCATCATTCCGGCAAACATTGTGATGTGAATACTGGTCTCATCATCTGAAACCAAGGGGTCATTTCTTCGTTCATGAACAAATGCCAATCCCACAAGACCGGGGAATATTATCACCAGATTTGACATTACATCCAAGGCATTAGGTATGTTGAGGAACTTTCTGTCATCTGCAAAGTCGTGATAACTCTGGGGTTGAGGGATAGGACCGTACGCTATCGCCACTATAATGAACAAAAGTAGTGAAGAAAAGTACAGTTTCTTCGCATCCATTTACTCACCTGTATACTCCGTAACTCTAAGTCCCAATCTTCCCTGCCGAGCCGACCTTTGCATTATTCGTTCATACTTGATTTCAAATGCCGCTTTGAGGTCGATTTTCATTGCAAGCGAGTGTCCCATTAGAAGAATCATAATATCTGCCATTTCTTCAGCGCACTCTTCTATTGGTTTGCCTTTGGTTATCGCTGCTGCTAATTCGCCTAACTCTTCAACTGTTAATGCAATACGATAACCCATATCGTGTCCATTATTTCCTGCAAAGTCGTGTTTGTGATGGAACGCTGCGACTTTGCGCATCATTTTACTCCATTCATCATCTTCAGGACTGGCTAGCCAGTCATCGACGCTTCGGCCCATGACTGGGGTTGAGCATTCAAGGGTTAGTTATTGCGTGAAGGCTTTGATGCATTCAACAACAGGCCCCAATCGTGATTCAGCGGTTGCGGACACTTCCTGATGGTCCAAGTCTTTCGAAGAATTCCCAGGTTCTCTTCCCGCCGCCCAATTGCTAGCAACTAAAATCGCAGAATATGGGATTCCAATCTCAGTAGCCAATTTACATTCACGGGGCATAGTCATTCCAACCACTTCCCCACCTAGTTTTTCAATCGCATCTATTTCTGCAGATGATTCGAATTGTGGTCCTTGAGCCAACCAATAAGTTCGTGCAAGTTCTAATCCTGGTTGAATTGATGACAACACGTTATGAAGGGTTTCATTCATACCAATATCAAATGGTTCTGTCATTGATGTAAATTGGGCATCATCGTCGTGAAACGAAATTGTAACTCCAGTAAAGTCGATGTATTGATTGGCATATCCTATAGAGCCAGGAGGGAAATCAATTGGTATTGTTCCAACTGAACACACTGCAATTATTGCGTCGACTCCAGCTCCAGCCATCGCTTCAATATTAGCACGATGATTGATATTATGAGGAGGAGTTGTACCTTCACCATGGTGACGTTCTAGAAAGATTAGTTCATGCTCACCTGTTTGGACACAAGTCAGTGGAACTTCGCCATAGCGAGTTTGGGCGACTATCTCATCGAGACGAGAGATTTCGAACTCATCAGCAGCAAGGCCATTCATTGCCGTGCCGCCAATAAGACCGAGGCGCATCATGGCTCAACTCACTCAAGTAGACGAGCAACTATGTCAGCCTTGGTTCCAGAAGTTGCTACTCCTGCTTCCTTTGCTTTAGCGACTAACTCGTCTTTCTTTAGCTTCATCAAATCAGCTTCGGATTCAGCAGACTCTGCGGCTTCTTCAGCAGGTGCTTCTTCAGCAGGTGCTTCTTCAGCAGGTGCAGCGACCTCTTCCTTTTCAGAAATGGACTCCATTGCTTCTGCTGCGGCTAGAAGGTTACCTTCTACAGGTGCATCTTCTTGTGACTCTTCTCCAGAATCTGCAAGTGCTGCTGCTTTCTTTGCTTTGATTTCCGCATCTTTGCGTGCTTCTTCTGCATGTATTTCATCCAGTGTTGGACCCTTTTCGGTTACAATACCTGTCTGCAATAGTTGACTCTTGCGAATAACTACATTGCGACATGGGTAAATTGACTTAACTGCATTACGGATATCTGTTTCCAGATCGCCTCCAAGCATTGCTTCTTGCAACTTAGAATAGTTTGACTTAGCAGCAAATGCACGAATAATTTCGGCTGACTTAGCACGCATTGCTTGCTTAACCGAAGTCTGTGTTCGGCGTTCAGTGATCATTAGAGGCTTCAAACGCACCAGATATCCGTCTGTTGTTACTACGTCGACTACATCGTCAACCTTTCCACGGTAACGGCGAATTTGACGTCGAGTGTGGTCGGATTGATGGGAATGTCCAATAAATGTAGTAAGAGCATCTTGTCCTACAACATCTGTAACACTGAATCTTAGAAGAACGTGCATCTTAGTAAAGTCGCCACTGAATTCTTGCTGAGTCATTTCGTAAACGCGACCCATTATGTGTTCATCTGTCTCTCCGATTGTTTCTCCGATTTGCTTGAAGTTCCATGGGTGACGTGGTGCACGAATTGTGAACCATCGCTTGTTCTTCCACTTATCACGCTGCTTACGTGCTGCTACACGTGCCTTTGCACTCAACTTCTTTGCTGCCATTCGAATCAACTCTCAGATTGCGGGGGCTACCCCACTTGCAAGCCTCGGACTAACACGGGCTATATGAAAGCAACAGATGATTATAACCACCCCTACGGGGTGTAAATCACCAGCCTCTTTGGTCTAAGCGGACCTCGAGAGTCTCTAATTCATCGCCCCGCATTGGGTCACCACCCATCATAGTCATGGCTTCAGCAACCTTGTCCGGGTCATCGAAATGCGCAGTGGCCAATACAATCGCATCGGCCATGGTTTCAGGGTCATCAGACTTGAAAATACCAGAGCCCACGAATATTCCGTCAACTCCCATCTGCATCATCAGTGATGCGTCTGCAGGAGTTGCTATTCCTCCAGCACAGAAAGTCACTACAGGTAGCCTTCCTAATTCTGAAACTTCCACTAATATATCACGAATGCTGCCATGCATTTCATCATCGATTTCGCCAAATGGTGTGATGTTCGAGATACCAGGTAAATCACTGGATTCTGCAAGCACACGGTAGCGATTCATAATCAGATGAGCAGCATCGTCTAAACCCCCAGCATTCAATGTCTGGATTTGACGGATTTCTTGGTCGATCAACCTTGCATGTGTTACCGCAGCAACAACGTTCCCAGTACCTGCTTCGCCTTTGGTTCTAATCATTGCAGCGCCTTCATAGATTCTGCGAACTGCTTCTCCTAATCCGGTAGCACCACATACGAATGGAATGTCATGGGCGTTTTTGTTTATGTGAAAGTAAGGGTCTGCAGGAGTTAATACTTCAGATTCGTCAACCATGTCCACTCCGAGTGCTTGCAACACTTGGGATTCCGCTTCATGGCCAATTCGTGATTTTGCCATCACCGGGATGGATGTACATTCTATGATTCCATTGATCATGTCTGGATGTGAAGTCCTAGCGACCCCACCCATCTTTCGGATATCAGCAGGAACTCTTTCCAATGCCATTACGGAAACTGCACCTGATTTCTCTGCAACTGCGGCTTGGTCAGGAGTTACTACATCCATGATGACTCCACCTTGGAGCATTGATGCAAAACCTCGCTTCAATAAATCATCTGCATGACGTAGCGACTTGGGATTGTCAATTCTTCTCATCTCAATCAAACCTAGCGGGGAGCATTCCCCTCATGAAAGTATGTAGTTGGCCCTAGAGCTTAATCGCCCAGAACTGGAGTGTCTCCAGTGGCTATTTCTGCGTCCACAGACTCCTCTTCGTTTCGATCAGTCCACTCTTCTTCATCATCTGGAACATCAGTGTCTGCAAATATTGCATCTACCGGACATTCAGGCACGCAGGCTCCACAGTCAATGCACTCGTCAGGATCGATAATTAGGTAGGTATCTGCTTCACGGAATGCATCTACTGGGCAAACTGCTACACATTCCTGATATTTGTGGTCTACACATGCGGATGTTACTACGTGAGTCATGGTAATCTCTCATCCTAATCTCACACGCTAAAGGATATAATATGTTGCTCAGTGCATCGTAATTTTAGGGCAGCCTAACTTTGAGCAGCCTCGATTGCTTCTGCTATTGTTGCCTTTGCAATCTCTAAGGGAACATCCCCCGGATAAACCTCTAATTTTGCTCTACCTTTGATAGTAGTTCTAATTCCTGGCTTAGTCAATTCAACTTTACCTGCAAGAAGATTTAGTAAATCAAGGCGAATGTGAATTACATTATTTTCATCCATTCGAGAATCTAGTTCTTGTTCTAGAGATTCCAGGACTTCAACACCTAACCGAGATAATGACTTTGTCGCAGGGCCGCGTCTCTTCAATTCAGCCCGAATTATATGGATAGGTGAACCGTGATATGAATCCATACGCTCAACTTCAACTGCATCATCATCACCGACTAACCAAGACAATGCAGACGCATGGAGAAACTCATCTTCAACGCCGCTGGCTGTTGATTGCCAAGATACGTGGTGCACTCCCATATGCATTGCTGGATAACGATAGATATGAGCGTTGTTAATCCAGAGGGTGCTCTACACCTTCTTGGCCAAGAGTCCATTCTAGGGTTTTGATTACTCCATCCAATGCTTTGTGGTTCCGAGCAGCTTCTTTCATACCTTCTCTGTCACCATCCCCGCGACATTGTTCGAACCATTGCTTCCACTGTTCACGTCGCGAAATTGCTTTGTCGAGCAT
>CASIBX010000039.1 GCA_949373075.1 Candidatus Poseidoniaceae archaeon
CTCAGAATGGATCGCGCAGCCTTGCAATAGCTAAGCAAATGATACTGAAACTCGCTTCAAGTAACACAGCAGTAAAATGGCCACATCACGTGAGTTCAATTTTACAAGTAGGATCCACACGACTGCGTGAACCCAAGCCCTGAAAATTCCTTGCAAAAATGCCATTTCACGTGCAAAAGCCGTCGAGTCGGAAAAACGCAATGCCGATTGTTACTTTTACACTCCGCCAAAAGTTATGGAACGAACTGAGCCCTCGCCGCGCCGGATCGCGCAGATCCGCTCGATGATCCTGCGCGAATGTTTTGCAGTTTTGGTGAATAAAATAAACGTCTGAGGAAGGATGAAATTCGTCATGTCAGTGTAATCTGAAATTGAAACTCGAATAAAATATTAGATCAAAGACTCACTGCTTGTTCGTGCGGCCGATGGTGCGGTTCGTCTCCTGGATCGTGAACTGCCGCGCCTGCTCCATGTTCTTCTTGTTCGAGCCCGTCGAGTACGACCGCGGCGGCTCCATGTCCAAAGTACTCTTCGAATTACGAATAGTCTCTCTGTGTTTTTCGTACCCACGCTGCCACGCGCGCTGCCTATTGGACACAAACATTGAAATTGGTGATGATGCAAATAATTTCGTGCAGACGAACCTCCTCGTGAAATCCGAATTTGTGCTTATGGAATGCGTCAGAGAAAGAGATTTTCATTGCGAAGAATGGTCATTACGATTCTGGGTAGTTTCACAAGTAACCCGACTGGTTAAAGCACTCAGTGCAGCCGGTCCCGGGAGTGCTCTTGACCGACCAAAATCAGACCTCTTTCCACTAAGATTCCACTGCTTCCGTCGAGTGAGCTCCTGCCAGCCGCATAACATCATACTTCAACCCTAGTCCTAGTGCGACGCGTGCTCCGGCACCGGCATCCGGAACAGCGGCGGCGCCGGCACCGCGGGCCCCTTTTGGCTCATGTACTGCATTTTGCTTATAAAATTTTCTCTCTTCTTATCTTATGGTACAGTATACGTATCTCTTTCTCTATCTACTTCCCCCCGTCTATATCAGTCGAAACGTATCGATCAGGATCTGACGGATATAGCACAGACTGATGGATAGCGATGCCTCTCTGGGTCCAGTTCCCGATAACGCTCACGTTCTTGTTCGCTGCGATGCATTCCACTCCCGCTCGACTGCATTGATCCCCATTCATTCAGTCGACAACGCAGACGCTACGACGGCACGACAACACTGACGCTACAAACTACGGCTTGAGCTGAACAGTTTTAATTTAAGAGATAATGTCAATGGTCACGGATCCATTTACGGGACACGTATAGCTGAGCAGTTTTGACTATACGCATACGGGAGGACAAAATCAACTACTACAAATACAAAATTGCAACTATTACAATTACTATTTAAGATTCGCCGTAGACGTAGACTATGTAATTGCACGGCGTTTCGAGCAGGTCCACGAAAGACGCAGGACCATCAGAGAATTGTGTGCCCCAGATCATATCCAATTCGTCTCAGAATCTAAGGCGTCTCAGAATCTCCACCTGAGCCAGGTCCGGACCATTACCACGTTCCCTAATGGTAAGGTCCGGGCCATAATCGCGCTCAAATGGATCCAGGTCGGTATACTTACTCTTGCAGCACTGCCTTCAGGGCCGGGTTTCTCCTTTCTTGTGGTTGCATACGCAATTCGCGAGTCAGAAGTACAACGTATATACATCCGTCGCGTCTGAGCCAAGTCGCGTCTGAGCCAAGTCGTCCAGCTGGTGCTCGAACCATCTGACGAACTCCTCGAAGTCCTTCACGTTCTTCATCTTTCCCTTCGGGAAGACAGCTGTAAAAGCAACAAAATCCGAACCGAAACCAACTGAATGCTGGAGTCGAACTAACCTGCCACCATCGGGGACTAAAAACTCCACCTGGTGCTGTTCGGCGTCGTACTCGTGGTCCGGCAGAGAGACTCACTCCCACTTGTAGTTGTAGAAGAGGTCCTTGCGCGCCTGCATAATTGCATTGAACAATGTCACGACGAGTAATGAAACGGTAGATTAAAATAGCAGTGCGTAAAAAAAAGTACAAACCAGACATAAACACGAACCACATAACGAAGGCTTACGATCTGCTCCTCGAACACGAGCTTGAGCTCCACCGTACTATCCTGCGGGCCCAGCTCAAAGACCGTGTAGAGCCGCTTATCAGCGTCGTTGCGGATGTCACCGTCGGTCAGATGCTTCTCTACCGTGCCGTTGCCTTTGCTCTCGAGCAGCAAGTTGACAACATTGCCTGCAGGCACGGGCAGCGACACCAGGCAGCCCATCACCAACTCCTTCAGCTTCTTCGACACCTGGTAGTCCTTGTCCAGCACCAGCTCGCCGTTCACCTGCGAAACTTCGAGTTTAACAACCCCGGACTCGCGCCACTCGGCCACCGACTTGGGCTTCTCCAAATTTTTGTTCTCGGTCTTCTTGCCGCTGTTACCTTGAGTTTTGGTATGAAAAATTTATGTTTATACATGTAGCACTTTTCTGTGGCCATGTTGCATAGCGACAGTAAAGAAATAAATGAAAGTTCGTAAGTTACCAGAAAGTGACGCTCAGAATAAATTACCAGCTGGCGAACCAGGCTCCTCTGCAGCCGCCATCTCCTCCTCGATGTCAAAATCGATATCCTCGATCGCCGGCGCGTATCCACCGCTAGGCATTATGGCGTTTCTTTACGTTTGTTCTTCTTATCTGACTAAGTAGTAAATGCTAAAACTTATGCTATCCTTACGTCTATCATAGATATGCTGACCCGTTTTTCAGCGACCTGCCAATAATAGCACAGACGGATGGATAGCGATGCCTCTCTGGGCCCACTTCCCGATACTTACGTTCACATTCTATCACGACGAGGACGAGGACGAGGACGACGCACCTTGTTTACTATAGATTGCATGGTACTTCAGATTCAAAAAATTCAGTCGACCAAATTCCTTCTACACAGTCTGAGTGAAGCATTTGCCTCTACTTCGCGATATCAATTCAGTATCTAACAATCCCTGTACAGTCTCGACGTTAGACTTAGATCCCACTAGTTACTTCCCGTCCTTCGCCGGGTTGTGCGTCTCGTCCGCGCCCTTCATGTAGAAGAAGCCGTCAACCGAGCCGGCCTAGTTAGCCACATTTTGGATCCAAGTTCGAGTTGCGTTAGATCCTCCTCGTAAGCACTTCGAAATGTGCCTTCAGATGTGCAAAACGTAGAACGAATCGTTGTATAAATCGCTAATTGAAACTTTGTACCAGAGCGGAGGTAACGCCTAATTTTTAATCTCGCTGACTGCCGGTCTCTGCACATCAGACAAACAGTACTCTGCGTTGATACCACTGCTTAAGCAGTGGTATCAACGCAGAGTACTGTTTTGAGCCATTAGATAGAGATCGACCCGCTTCAGACCCATCAACAGAGTCGCAAGCTAGTATGCCTGCAATATGTGTGCCATGTCTAAATTGCTGGTGTCCTTGATTATCCCAACCATCAACAGTATCGTTTAACAAGACAATTTTACGATGCGAAGGCCCGGGTATTCCAACTTCATCTGTTGAGTCTCTAAAACACGAGTGGTCCATGTCAATCCCGGTATCGGCTACCGCGATGATAACTCCACTTCCATCTAAAGCATATAATTCGTCATCTTGCGTATCAACTACCATTACTTCCGAACCAGTAGAAGAGGTGTACTGCGGGGCCATTAGGGTGATTATAACAAGAGCAATCACGACCCGCATAACCACTGTGATAAACCCATCATGATTGAATCTTCAGGCTCATGGCTTCGCGCCAGCGCGTTTAAGTTACAATCACAGGTCGGCGGCTACATGCAAGCCTTCCGTGTATCCGGCACCGCTCCATTCGGCAGCCAACGACAGAAGTTCAATATTGACTTAGTCGCTGACTCAGCAGATGATGCAGAACACCGCTGTTATTCGATTATTGGTTCTCGACACAAAGCTAACCGCCGCTCGATTACAATAGATTCAGTTTCTGAAATCGATCCTCGAACTTCTAGTGAACCTAGAATCCTTAACGCCTTCCGCGAACAGATAGAAGCTGCTGGTGGAAAAATAGCCCAAGAAGCTGAGGAAGAGTGAACTCCGACAATCGTCGGGTTCTTGATGGTGAGGCAACTCCCATTAGGTGAGGCCCATGGTTGATTCAAGCGAACTTCAACGTATGGCGCGATTAGTCGATATGAATCGACAGCGCCTAGAAGAGATTCAAGTTCAGATCGAACGAATCGAAGCAGTGCAACTTGAGCATAACGACACAAAGCTAGCCCTCAATGCATTATCGAAGGGCAAAGGCGGGCACATCCCCCTTGGGGCCGGAGTTATGGTTCCTATTCCCAGTAACACAACAACAATCGTAGATTTAGGTAGTGGGGTTTTTGGTGAAAGAACTCCAGAGAGTGCAGAAGAGTTAGTATCTAAGAGGTTTGAAGACCTGGTTGAGTTAAAGTCACAATTCGAAGCCGATGCAGCAACTCTTACTCAGAGGATAGAAGAATTAGCTTCAAACTTTGAAAGAGCCGCTAATAAAATTTCAAGCACCCAGAAAGAAATCGAAGAGCCAGAAATTAATTCTGAGCCAGAAACTAACCCAGCCCCCTCCAAGCGCCGCCGAAGAGGGATGGGCGGAAAACTAACTCTTGACGATTAGGTGATTAAGATGGGTCTTTTCGATAAATTCCGCAAAAAGGTGCAACATGCCGCTTCTGAGGCAGACACCGACTCTCTATCTGCCGAAGAAGGCACGGACGAGGCCAAAGAGGCGCTTGACCAACACCAAGAACTCGAGACAAACACCCCCAGTGCTGAAGAGGAAGATTGGGAGGAAATAGATGAAAGTGAAGTCTTAGAATTACCTCCTGAAAATTCAGATGAATGGGATGAATGGGATGACGACGAAGAATATTCTCTTCCCACCAAACTAACTCGCAAAGAAAAGAAAGTTTTAGCAAAACACGCCAAGAGAGAAAGCAAACAACGCAAAGTTAACGCAAAAGAACTCAAAAAACGAGGCGGTAAAGAGGTCTCAAGACTGGCTGGTTCGAAAGTCGACTTACATATGATGAGAACGACTACTGGTAGACAATTGGTGGAAGTTAAATCTGCCCCCTCTGGCGGGATTGGTACCAAGGAAGAAGACGGAATAAAAATCGACCTTGGTGGCGGCGTAGTTGAATCGGGTGGCCGAGTAATCAAGAAAAGCGACGCCCTAACCGATTTGATGGAAGAATTAGAATGGATAATGCTCGAATCTGATATTTCATCCGACGCCGTATCTGCTGTAATGGGGGCTCTTAACAAAAACCTGGTTGGTCAAAGATTACGTAAGGGCGCAGATATATCCAAGGTGCTTGAAGCAAGCCTCAAAAGATCACTTCACAACATTTTACAAGCCGGATATTGGGACTTTTTCGAAAGCATTCAAAGTTTCATCGACAAAGGAGACACCCCGGTTTCGATCATGTTTGTTGGAGTAAATGGAACTGGAAAAACCACAACAGTCGCTAAGATTGCTCATCTATTACAAAAACGCGGCCACTCAGTAATCGCCGCCGCAGGTGACACATTTAGAGCGGGAGCGATTGAGCAATTGGAAACACATTGCGAACGGTTGAATATCCGTTGCGTATCTTCACAAAGAGGCGGAGATTCTGCTGCCATCGCTAGAGATGCTATCGATTCCGCAAAAGCAAAAGGTATCGATGTAGTTCTAGTGGACACCGCAGGAAGGATGCAAAACAAATCCAATCTGATGGCCGAACTTGAAAAGGTCAGAAGGGTTGCTAATCCACACCTGACGCTATTTGTTGGAGACGCTTTAGCAGGAAATGATGCCGTCGACCAAGCTAAGATTTTCCAAGAGATGTTGAAGTTTGACGGGGCGGTTCTGACAAAACTAGACACGGATGCCAAAGGCGGCGCAGGGCTATCTATCGCACATGCAACAGGACGCCCAATCGTACTCTGTGGAACTGGTCAAGAGTACGATGATTTGATACAATTTGACCCTGATTGGTTATTGGAACAACTCTTCGAGTGAGTGATTAAAATGTCTGATGAGTTTTTCGATGATGAAACCAGCACCCACCTATTCCAATTGGTGCACATGTTACAACGCAGTGCAATGATGCATATGGGAATGCTACAAGATAGTGAAGGTAAAGTGCATTACAACTTAGGTGAAACCAAAGCAGCCATCGATACACTTTCTATGATGAAGGAGAAAATGCAAGGCAACCTTTCTCCTAAGGAAAGCACCATGCTTAACGGAATAGTTTCCGAGTTACAATTACAATTCACTAAGGCACCAGCGCGCCAAAGAGCCCTAGAGGACCAGGTTTCTGAATCAGAAGCGGTTCGAGAAACCTTCACAAATCCCCAAGATGGACCAGCGGAAATTATCACAGACGAGGAAGAATGACTTCTAAATCTGATTTGAAGCGGTTATTTCATGAGTATGAAGCAACTCACAGGACTGTTAGCCATGGCGAGAGTAACCGATGTTGAAGACGAAGAGGCACCAACAGTGCTTATTGTCGATAACAACCAAATGTCATTACATAGGCTAACTGCAATATTCCGACAAAGAGAATTCAACGTTGTTACATGTGAGGACGGGGATAAAGCGGTTGACGAATATATTCGACTCGACCCCGAACTTGTAGTTATGTCACTAGACATACCATCTATGGATGGGCATTTAGCCGCATTAGAGATGAGGGAACACGGCAAAGAGTGCAGAATTTTATTTTCAGCCCCAAAACGTCAAGCTCAACTTGCCAAGGATGCAACTCATTCAGCGGGGGCGATTGGGTGGGTGGAAAAGCCAATCACAGCAGGAGCAATAGAATCTATCTGGAGTTTAGTTCTGGGTCCAATTCCAGAGGCGCCAGGACTTGAGGACTTGGATTCAATACATCCGGTTGAAGAAATGATTGAGATTGAAGAAGACATTGCACCTCTTCCTATTCTTCCATTACCTGTACTGGAAATCAATCCAACCCTAGGTCAAAAAATGCCAAAGAAGCGCTCCGGTAAAGCAAAAAGGTTGCTCATCATATTGGTGATGTTCACAACTTTGGGGGCGGCTGGCTGGTATGCATGGTCGAGTGGACTGATTGGATAGGCTGAGACATAGCCTTCACTGGAATCATAGCAACTCTACCATCTGGTAACCTTTGTTGAATGTAGCCAGTTGTGCCCGGTGGCAAAGTCTGGTTAGTAGATTTTTCAATACTACTACCTGCCGGCGCCTGCACAATTTCTGTTATTTTGTAAGATGAAGAGGATAATAGTTCCATATCACCAGTTGCAAGCCTTGCGTCTAACTTCCTGTTGTTGTCCCAGATGCTCCAAATTAGCCAAGAAACCCCAATTGAAATAGGAATTACAACGAGCCACCCAACAATTGCAGAACTCATAATTCTCTCTCAAGTAAAGCATTCCACGAAGCATCCGCATATTCTTTAGCCGACCTAGTGGGGTTTTCTGATTTATGAATTCCACTACCTACGATGATACAATCTGAGCCAGCGAGAACAGCTTCTCTAGGATCACCATACCTCTGCCCCATCTCCCCGTCACCTACGGCTAAATTCACGCCCGGGGTCCAGATCATTTTTTCATTTCCAACTTTAGAACGTAATTCCGCCAACTCATTAGGCCTTGAACCATTACCAATAAACCCGAATACTCCTGGGTGCTTACATCCATTGGCAACAACTTCATCGGTGTAATTGGGGTTAAGCAGATTTCCCCGGCTGGACATTTGTGCTAGGAGTAAAACACCACCGCGTCGATTCACATCACTCCATCCAGATTGCAAACCATCTACAATGTCTGGGCCACTTATCAGGTGAGCAGTGACCAAATCACTCCAACTTCGAATATCATAAATCCCGGCCATTTGATTCCGACTAATCTTCCCAATATCTGCAAATTTTCTATCTTCAAAAATCAGTAAGTCGGCGTCTTTTGCAGCAGAGCAGAATCTTGACCAACCCTCTTGAGTCCAATCATCAACTAGGTCGACGTGTGTTTTCAAAGCGGCTATGTGTGGGCCCACTGCTTCAATTAAATCGAATAGTCCGGCCATTGTATTCCTATCAGCAGCTAGACAGACCAGGCTTTGCTTTCTACAAGCAACTTCCATGTATTGGCGGGCGATTTCAGATGTTGAATTTGACCAACGTTCCCCCCACACATCGCTCGCCATCATATTGAGGCACACATGGGGTTGCGTGTCAATCTTGCGCTTGTAGGGATTTAATCGAGTCTACAAGGGTGTCAGTAATCTCATAATTTGGTAGAGAGAGGGCTGAGATAGAATCTCCAACATCGTATCCAATATGCTTTCCTAAAGTTCCTTTCAACCTACTGATGGACAGTTTTGGATGAAATAGCGCCATACCATAAGCCAAATAGCGCGGCAATATTCTAGTTGCGAATTTACCCGGTAAAGCGGCACTCAATGCCTGGCCAATTTCCTTCAACCACAACCCGTCTTTATGGATGATATATCTAGACCGGTCAACGCCCATTTCCAGAGCATTAACATGCGCACACGCAACATCTCGGACATCGACGAAATTAACCTGAATGTCTAACACAAAAGGAGGCCCTTTCACGAAGTGTTCGAGGAACGCCATCGATCCTTGAGTATGCCTCGGATGAACGATGGGGCCGAATACTATCGATGGGTGGATTGTTACCAATCGAATATCTCTATCTGTTGCCCATTCTCTCATTTTTCTTTCAGCCTCTGCTTTGGCAAACCCGTATGGGTTAGATGTTACCGAAGCATCGTTACACCAATCTTCATTATTGAAAATATGTCCGTTTTCGTATTTTGTAGAGCGTATAGCTGCTACTGAAGAAGTGTGAATAATCCGTTTAACATCTCCCATTACAGAACATAAATTTTCAACACCGGTTACTGAAGGCTTCACCAAATCCTCTTCTATGTTTTTTACTCCAACGTAAAGAGCAGCAGCGCAATGAATCACATCATCGCACCCATTAACAGCCTCTCGTAGAGAATCAATATCAAATAAATCCGCTTTTACAACCTCTAAAAACTTGGATTCTGGGAACATTTCCGCTAATGAAACATCACGCATCATCGCTCTAACTGGAATATCTCTTTTCAATAATTCAAGCACCACATGTGCTCCAATAAATCCGCTAGCCCCTGTTACCAGTACTGGCATAAATTATCCTAAACACAGCAGGGTCATGTTCTTGCCGCATGGGCGCTACGCACCCAATGATGCGCACGGCGGTTTTGCTCAGTCTACTTATCCTCCTCGTCCCCCTATCGGGATGTTTTGGTAGTTCTGACGAAGACAAAACCCCGGAACCAGCGCTCTACTATCCTGACATTAACGATAGGCAATTTTTGGATTGGGAATGGAATGGATCTTACTCTATGGTCTTAGAGCAAGGACCGCATACCGTCTTGGAAGTTCAAGAAGCGACCTTTGAAGTTGACACATCAGATATTTGGGAAACGGGGCCACCTACCTCTAATGTACATCTTTCATATTGGCTTCCATCTAATACTGAAGCCGGCGAAAAGGTTCCTGTAATTGCAGTAGTCAGCCCGTACTTCTCTTTTGGCCAACCTGGTGATGAGTCTGGCGCTACGAATGTAGTAGGTGGCGGGCGAGGCGAGTTCATTTACGACAATTATATTCCACACGGGTATGCATTTGCCCAAGTTTCGGTTTTTGGAACCGAGGAGTCGAGTGGCTGCTTTGACTATCGTGGTGCTGGTGAAGGGCTTGGAATCCACCATGCCGTCGAGTGGCTAGGGCAACAAAACTGGTCGAATGGAAACGTAGGGCTCTACGGTAAATCCTACGAAGGGGCCACACAATGGGAAGCAGCAGCTCTCGGTAGCGAGCATCTCAAGACAATAGTTCCAATCTCTGGAACAACCGCCCTACACCCTCTACTCTACAAGAACGGCAGTGCTGAAGCAAGAAGTCAAGTTATGCATATGAATTACTTTGGAAGCACTGTCGATTATAATGGCGATGATTTAGACAACATCTGTCCAGATATAGTGGAAGGAATATTTGCAGGTCCTGCAACCTATGGGCTAGGCGAATTAGATCCGTATATGCAAAACTACTACGACGAGAGGAGCCATATCGACAAAGCGTTTCAAAATTGGAACGGGTCAATATACTGGGTCCAGGGAATGCAAGATTGGAACGTTGACCCCCACCAGGTTTTCGGCGGCCCCTCTGGGACAAATTGGTATCTTGATTACTCTGCAGCAGGGTATGACGTTAGGGGGATGCTAGGACAATGGGAGCACAACTATCCAGATCAATGGTCGAAACATAACGCCCAAGATTCCGGATATGGCGGAGAAGCAATTCACAACATGACCCGGTGGGATTGGGGCCAAGACTTGTTTGAATGGTTTGAATACTATCTCAAGGGAATAGGCCCAAAGCCCGACAACCACGCGCAAATCCAGAGGAATGATGGCGAATGGCGAATTGAAGATTTGTGGCCCCCACAGGATGCGACTTGGGAATCGATTGACCTTTCAAATTGCGACCAACAAGGAAGCAGCGTGGGGCGGAGCCTCTGTAGTAGGAGGCGGTCAACAAACCGTGACATTCATCTGTGAGGGATTCACTCAAGACATGCATATTGCTGGCCTCCCAACTCTACACCTCGACGTATCCGCATCAATGGATGGGGGACAAATATTTGCAGAATTACAGGATGCTGAAACCGGTATGAGAATCGGGCATGCTACAATGGACATACGTTATCACGCTGGCGGATATGACCCTCAGACGGTATTCCCTGGCCAAAGTTTAGTGATGCTTATGGAATTCCAAGGGATAGACGCAATATTACCTGCTGGGCATGGGATAAAACTCGTATTAACTGAAACAGGAGAGGACTATTTGGCCCCAGCCTGCGGTAATTCCTGCCCAGTCTCAGTAGGGGGTGGGACCTTTTCCTTCCCTCAAATAGATCGTAATGGAGATACCGTTTTCATCACCCCGCAGAGTTCTGAAGCTGCAAATAATTGAAACGGCCTCGATTGAACAAATGCCCAAAACCACCCATTTTAGTGGTGTATTTGAACAAAAATAAACACACCAACATCCAATATATATGTGTAAATGAATAATTTTTTTTAAAAAAGATGAGGATTTGCACGACTATTTGGCAGTAAAATTATTCGATTGTATAATATACCGTCTAGGCAGGGAGTCGGGTGATAACCATGTACGATAAAGCGAAACTCGAATACATCTGGCTAGATGGATATGAGCCAACTCAAAATATGCGAAGTAAAACACTCGTAAAGAATGACTTTGAAGGCACCCTTGAAGAATGCCCGATATGGATGTTCGATGGTTCTTCCACTAAACAAGCCGTAGGTGGCGACTCCGACTGTCTTCTCAAGCCAGTTGCAATATTCCCTGACCCTCAGCGAATCAACGGTTTCCTAGTAATGTGTGAAGTCATGAATGCAGACGGAACTCCTCACCAAAGTAATGCCCGAGCAACAATTGATGATGACGATAACGATTTTTGGTTTGGATATGAGCAAGAGTATTTCATCATGGATGCAGAAACTCAGCTTCCAGTTGGCTTCCCAGTCGGAGGATATCCTGGACCACAAGGGCTGTACTACTGTTCAGTCGGTGGAAAGAATACACACGGTCGTGCATTTGTAGAAGAGCACGCCGATCTTTGTTTAGAAGCGGGAATTAACTTCGAAGGAATCAATCAAGAAGTTGCTTGCGGCCAATGGGAGTTCCAAGTTTTCGCTAAGGGCGCAAAGCGTGCAGGTGACGAACTCTGGGTTTCAAGATACATACTAGACCGTCTAACTGAAAACTACGGTTACTACATTGAATACCATCCAAAACCAGTCAAGGGCGATTGGAATGGGTCGGGTATGCACGCCAATTTCTCGAATGGCGCTATGCGTGATGTAGGTGGCAAGGAACTTTTCGATAGTATCTGTGAAGCGTTCGGTAGGAATATCAAGAAACACATGGATGTCTATGGCGCATATAATGACGAGCGCCTGACTGGTCTCCATGAAACCCAATCAATCGACCAATTCTCTTACGGGGTTTCGGATCGTGGGGCCTCTATTAGAATTCCAGCATCAGTTCCAGCAGATGGCTGGATTGGTAGGCTTGAGGACCGCAGACCGGCATCTAATGGCGACCCTTACAAGATAGGCGCAGTAATCATTTCAACAACAAAGTCTGCGAATTAAGGTTCACTTTTTCGAATCCTAATCACACCAATAATTACTGATAGAATCATAAGTAATGCAGCAACGTTGCTGAAGATTATCGCAGGTGATGGCAGCATAATTCCATAGATCATCCAAAGTGTGAGTGCGAGTGCAACCACTGCGAATGTTGGTATTGAAACCCCATCGTGCTTTTTATCGACCCACACGGTTTTGACTTGAGGGATCCATGCAACGATACCTAAGACGCCAGCTGCAAATCCAATTGATTCTAGCATTAGCCCCACTCCGCTCTAGGGTTACTAAATTCAATTCTCGAGATATTGGCAAAGGGGATAATTCTCGAGCCGTCTTCTCCCACTACTGAGACATAAGGGCCTGATTGGTCGGAAACCACCTGCCCCGTAGAAAGTTTACTTTTAGGACCTATAATTAATCCAAATATCCCGGTATTGGCAACAGTACAATCTTTCTTTTCAAATGGATATTCTAGAATGTCTCCGTGTACAGTTTTACCACCATTTAGGTGTATTGTGTCCCAAGTTCCAAGGCCAGTTAAGGTTTCATGCAACACTTTTGATGGTGCTTCTTTTGTCATTTTTTCAACCATATCAATGAATCCCAATTCATCATATGCCTGTGCAGGAACATCTTCTGGTAACGGGTCCCATTCTAGGTTCTTGTTTGAGAAAACCAAGACAGTGCGGCTTGGAGGTGCAGATTTACCAACTCTACCCTCATGAAGTGCACAAAGGAGTTCCCCTTTACGTGCAGTCCACGCAACGATATCTTTGTGGAGTAGAGTTCCGCCATTTTTTCTTTTTTGGAAAAAGCGTCCTTCTTCGGTAATCGTGAATGAACCAGACCAATGCTTTTGTTCAACGAATAAGATTTCGTCCTTCGTAGCAATCACCATGTCGATTTCACGCCTTCCCCCTTCTTCGGGGTCCGGCAGTCTCAGTCCTTCCAATACCAAAGCGTCACCAGCAACCGCCCTCGTTAATTTCATCAAACGAAACTCTGCAAGACGCCCAGAGACAACATGCCCTTCAGGGTCAAAACGTTGCCTTCTGGAGATGAACTCACTAATTCTTCCCACAAATTCACCTCAGTAAATCATTTACAGAATCAACAACAACACTAACCGGTTTCCCTGACTCCCTTAAATCTGAACGCGTGGCCTCTCCCGATAGCACTAGTACCGAAACACAGTCTGCTTGAATTGCCATTTCCATATCGGTGTACAATCTATCACCAACCATGGCGCATTCTGAAGGCACGAGTCCCAATTCCTCTATTTTGTGCATAATCATTCCAGGATTTGGCTTCCCTGTAATATGAACGGGGTCTTGGCCTGTCGTAACTTTGAGCATAGCAAGATATGCGCCTACGTCAGGCAATCCTCCATCAGGAGAAGGGCATACCATATCTGGGTGGCTAGCGACCAAAGGAACACCCTTGTGCATGTGAATCGAAGCAGTAGAAATTTTGTGGTAATTGATTTCAGTATCATAACCTAGGACAACATACTGAGGATCATCATCGCGGGTGTTTATTCCAACATTTTCCATCATTTCGCACATGCCTTCAGTTCCAATTACCCAAGTTCTGGTGACGCCTTCTTTGGCTAACCAAGACAATAAGTCATGAGTTGAAAGTAACACGTCTTCTGGAGAACACGGAATTCCCATTTCTTCTAATTTAGCAACATATTGATCTACAGATTTAGAAGAGTTATTGGAAAGAAAATAGCGCTGCACCCCTTGTTCTTCACAGCGTTCTAAAAATTCAAGCGCACCTTGAATTAAATTACCTCCAAGGTAAATCGTCCCATCTAAATCTAGGAAAACCGCTTTGACGCCAGTTAATTTTGAATCCATTATATCACCGATTAGAATAGGAGAGTTTTGACTAAGAACCATTTGGAATGAAGATTCTCTTGAGCTTCTTTACTCGCAATCATTTCAGTCATCATCTCTTGAATAACAGGCTTCCTGCCTGCCTTTCCGACAAACCAGTTTAGAAGCCACTTCCTTCTACTCATTTTTTGCATTTTGAATGAGTTTGTTAACTCAGGTCCAAGGGCAGCCCAGAGCTCTTCTTGGTAAGCCGCACCACCAATATTTTCGATAACATGTCTGGCGGCCATTTCACCACTCACCAGCGCATTTCCAACACCCTCGCCTGAAAATGGGTCTACTAAACTAGCAGAATCTCCAATCAATAGTGCACCCGGCGCATACGCCTTTCTTGGTTGATTTTTCTCGCCTTTACGGGGACTGCCAAACGGTAATTGCCATCCTTTCCCAGTGCCTTTGACCATCTCGGCATCAGCAAATCTTTCTTTGAAGAGGGGGTGATTTGCGATAACATCGGCTTGTAGTGGTCGAAGTTTCTTCTTTTGCTTATCCATCAATCCTAGAACCATTCCAATTCCAACGTTGACCTTTCCTCCTCCTAAAGGGAATAACCAAAAATAACCAGGGATAATGCTGTCAACAAAATGAATCTCAATATTTCCCGCATCACCTTCGCATCCTTTGACACCGGTCCAATATTCGCGATATCCTCCGCAATAATGCATACGGTCAACCAATTCTTCTTTTTCTAATTCTCGAATAATTTTCTTAGCGACAGGGCAGAGGTATCCTCCAGCCCCAATGGTCCAAGGTGCTGAATAATCTCGTAGCTCGCCTTTCTTACCGCCGATGCCGACTTCAACTCCAGTAATCACCCCATCCGTGTCGTAAACATTGGTTACCATGCCACCTTGGATTACAGAGCCGCCGTTTTCTAGGACCAGTTCAGTAGCCCGCTCAAACAGCAGCCAGTCGAACTGTTGGCGAGGTAATGAGTATCCAGCCTGCAGCCTCTCAACGTCTTCTTCGGGGAGAGGAACGGTCACTTCGTTCCCGTTTGGGGATGAAAATACGATTCCCGTGACTTTAAAGTGAGGTGAAGATTCTAATTTTGCTTTGACGCCCAAGGCATTCACATGGCTCAATGATTTACCACCAACAGCATCTCCGCAAACCTTGTCACGCGGCCACACCCCTCGCTCAACTAACAGCACCTTCTTTCCATCCATCGCTAGATACGATGCGGCGGCGGCGCCTCCTGGCCCGCCACCTACTACGATGCAATCAAATTCTGATTTTGAAGGCGGAATTTCTCCGGTATCGATGGGCATATCCCAAAACTGCCCACTCGCCATAATTACCACACAACGCATAAGGCACAAGAGGGTTAGTGCGAAAGGAGCATAATTTCATCGCATTCTTTCCGATAAAAAGTAAATGAAATCTACCGCCATTATCAAATGCAATCAAAATTGGCCGTATACATGGCAACTAGGCGCCAAGCGGTAATTGGCCTCTTTTTCGTCACATTACTTTGGGGCGGAACATTCGTTTGGATGAAACAAGCCATGAATTCTTTAGAAGTAGAATTAGATGAGTATTCTAAAGCTGGAGTAGTAGGGGTAATAGTTGCTACGAGATTTCTAATAGCGTTTGTAGCACTGTTGCCATTTTCAAGCCGTGCTAGAGCGGCATTAACTTCCAAAGAAGATTGGAAAGGCGGATTGATACTTGGTAGTTTGATGCTAGCGGGCTTTGTACTGCAAATGATAGGAATAGAATCAGTAACGCCTTCAGTATCTGCATTTTTGACATCACTTTATGTCGTATTTACAGCGGTACTTTCGGTCAAGATCAGTGATAGAAAGCCCACTCGTATGATGATAGCGGGAGTATTACTGGCAACCCTTGGGGCTGGCTTCATAGACGGACCGCCTCACATTGTTTGGGGAACCGGGGAGATACTCACAGTAATGTGTGCGTTCTTCTTTGCATTACACATCATCTATACCGATTCGATAACCAAAAAACTCGACCCCCTTGCCGTGACATCTACATCATTCGCAGTATTGGTTATCGGGGCCTCAATTTTCGCATTAATCGCTTCAGGCGATCCTATGGTGGTCGAGGTGGCTTGGCAGGACGGAGTTGTGCTTCCTCTACTGTGCCTCGGGTTATTTGGCTCCTTAGCTTGTATATTGATGCTCAACGCCTTCCAGAAGTATCTCAATCCAACACATGCCGCAATAATCTATTCTTTTGAACCCGTATGGGCGACTTTTTACGGGTGGTATGAGGGAATGATAGATGTATCAATATGGCTTACTATGGGCTTGTTACTCCTCATTGGAAATATAATTGTAGAGTTAGACGAGTCGGGGGATGAGCCTCATCTGAGTGAAGATGCCGGGCCGGAGTAGTCAAAGAACGAAACCATAGTCTGAGTACTTGCAATTCCTCCTACCTTCGACAATCCATCTAAAATCGAATCTCCTAGTGAATCCATTGAAGGGCTCACTACTTCGATTAACAAATCCCAATCTCCTGCAACAACATTACACCTTACTACGTATGGTAGATTACACAACTTTTGGGCAACTTCTCTTCTGTCTACATTTCCGCTATCACATCTTGCAAAAATGAACGCGCGTAGATCGTAACCCAAGGCCTTTGCATCGATATCAACAGTATATCGCCGAATAATCCCTTCACGCTGTAACTTAACCATCCTATCATGCGTAGTTACCCTTGCAATGCCCATCGACTCTGCAAGAGATGTTACTGAGGCGCGAGAATCCTGCTTCAACAATTCAATTAGTTTCAAATCGTTAGCATTGAGTTTCATATCTAAAACGAATAGCCCCCACATTATGAAAGATTCCGTCATATTGTCGGAAATTATGGCAAAAGGGATGGTATTTTCCGACAACCGTTTGTTTTTTGAGGCGAACTGTTGATGTGCACTAGGCCCGAACATTAGTTTGGAGAAGCCTATGTCCGACAAAAGGAAATTTTCAACAAACGCAGTCCATGCGGGCACGAAGCACATCGAAGGAGCTGTAAATACTCCAATTTTCCAATCTTCGACTTATCAACTAACAGATGAGAGATACGCGGGCTGGGCAGCAGGTGCTCAACACACACTCCTTTATGCTCGCCTTTCTAGTGTAAATTCGGCAGCAGTTGTTGAGAAGCTTTGTGCGCTTGAAGGGGCGGAAGACGGCGAATTATTCTCTAGTGGGATGGCGGCAATATCCACTACTCTGATGGGTTTACTTTCCCAGGGTGACCACATAGTGGCTAGCTCTGACGTATATGGTGGGACATACGGTTTAATGACCGAAGAATTGCCAAGATTTGGGATTTCAACAACAATGGCCGACATGCAGGACCCAGCATCCTATGAGGCTGCAATTCAGGAAAACACCAAGATATTGTACATTGAAACAATCACTAATCCCGTAATCAAAATCTGTGATATTGAAGCAATGTCTAAGATTGCTAAGAAGCATGACTTGTTACTGGTAATCGACAACACATTTGCATCGCCTTGGGGCTGCCAGCCAATTACAATGGGCGCGGATTTAGTAATTCACTCTACGACTAAATACCTCGGCGGACACTCGGATATTATTGGTGGAGCAGTAGTCGGAAAGGCGGATTTAATCGCTGCAATGTTCATCAAGAAAGTACACTTTGGTGGTTCACCAGACCCTCATAATTGTTACCTTTTAGAAAGAGGAATTCGAACCCTAGCCGCAAGAATGCCCATCCACTGTTCGAATGCTGCAGAGATCGCAAAGCGATTAGAAGCGCACGATTTAGTCGAACTAGTACATCACCCATCATTAGAGTCTCACAAGGATTACGAATTGGCAAAGAGAATCATTCCAGATGGTACCGGAATGATAGCATTTACAGTAAAGGGCGGCGATCCGGCTGCTTTGAAATTTATGAGAGGACTCGAAATTATATTTGAAGCAACAAGCCTTGGTGGAGTTGAAAGCCTGATTGAATGCCCATTCAATTCCAGTCACATGTTCATCCCTGAAGACGTTAGGATTGCAGCAGGGCTGGGTCCTGGGTTTGTAAGAATATCAGTTGGAATTGAAGATATTGAGGACCTATGGAGCGACATTTCGAATGCGCTTACTAGTGTTTGATTAAGGCAATTCCTCTATCTGGCCACAGGCTTTGCGTAATAGTTCTAGAGAGGCTTTGTAGTCAACATCTTCGCCATCGACCATTGCTTTACCTACATTCCAAACCTCGGTAGCCGCATTACTCCAGGCTCCACCCCTTTCTCTCGCATCAGAGGAGAATTGCCATTCCTGGCCATTCGATTTGCCGGAGGCGACTAACCAAGCCCACGACGACGCCTCAGAATCAATATCATCCTTTTTGGAGAGCGCTTCTTTCTCAGCCTTTCCAACACCGTCTACTAATCCCATGATGATTAGATCGTTAATCATTCCAACTGGTCCGGAAACCTTTCCTCTTCTGTATGGGAATTTTTGAATTATATCAGCTTTGGACCTTTGTGACTCAATGTCTTTCAAAAACTTACCAAAAGCTCGTTTCTTGTTACATTGTGCAGACCACAAATCGTGTGCTTCATCTTCACTAATCCCAATACCGACAAGACCAGTGAGGCCGTGGTCTTCCCACAAAGCGGCAAGTACATCGTTACACGAGTTAGCTGCAATTTCCAGCGCAGTACCTTCTCTTTCATGCACTTCTCCTCTGTTTGATATTTTAATTCCCGAACCGTCTGCCTCAATCATTAGTCTTAGGGCAAGGTCTTTTTCTGCCGGAGAGCCATTCAATTCTTTCACCGCTTCTTCAGCAGTATCAAACCATTTCTCTCCAACCACAAAGCCATCGTTCAGGTGATGTAATACAGCGGCCTTAACGCGCTTAGAAATAGACCCCTCATTCAAAGTAAGACCCATCCATGCATCGAGAATCCTATCCAGGGCATCTCTAGCGCCTTCTCTCGAGCCTCCTTCTGGGTACCATACAGCATCTGGAGTCATGACAGTCGACAGATTAGGGGGTAGCATAGATAATGCGAGATCATGGATGAAGGAGGTTTTCCCCTTCACAGTTTCAAGTTTATCAAAACCAATTGCAACCTTACTACCGTCTATGAAATTGAGTAATAGATAACCAGTTCCCGACATTTCATTTTCAGATATATTTTTCAAATCCAATCCGCCAGTCGCCCAAATATTACCTTCGTTTACGAATTTAAATCTTGACCGTTCAAGCACGTCCCCCAGCCAACCCTCGGGAATCTTTGCAACCGGTCCGCTACAGACAAATCCGCCATGCCATGAGAAGAAATGGTATCCCTTTCTTGCATGGTCTTCCCAAGGAAGCATGCGCAGAGTGGGCATGTGGTGATTCTGTATTCCTGCTTGGTAAGCAACCTTTCCGTCCCCTCTGCGGACGTAGGATGCCTTTCCAAACGACTGGTGACTGTAGTTGCCCACCAAGGAAATATCTTCATCATGTGCAGCCACTAATGACCCTGCTAATGCCTTACCAACAGCGTCTCCACGTTTAGCCATCATTCGCTTAGCCAACCATTTCTTATCGTTGCGCTTATCGAGAATTTTTCTCAGTTGTAGTAATGTTCTGGTAACAGGGTCTGTTCTGCCCCATTTTAGTTTTCCAGTCCAACTCATAGCAGGTAACAGCATCTCACCTTCTTCTAACAAACGATCAAGGTTTTTTCGAAGACGTTTCTGAGTGTCTAGGTTAGCCTGTTTCGTGCCACGCATACGCATACGTTGACGTTTTTTTCCAGGGAATTCCACCTGAGCAGGACCTGCCATCAATTCACCGGAGACGGCGTCCCCTGTTCACTTCTTCGACCAGCGAGACAACGCAGATAATTCTACATCACTAGGTTCTGATGGAATAATAATGCAATGGAGGCGCCCATTTTCTGCATGCGCCAAATCTTCAATCGAAAGATACACAATCGATTGTTCAGGTGTGCCCATGTCACTGCATAACACCACCATAAGTTCCGAAAAATCCTTGATTATTTTACTACAAGCCTCCCTTTTTAGTAAATCAAAGTTCGAGTCCTCTGGCAAATCATCCAAGTTTTCTGATAATTTCAATGCCATACGGGTCATAGCATCAGCGGCATCTTTCGGTTGCATCGGTTTTTGTCCACCAACACCTTCTCCGGTTGGGTCTAAATCTAACAGGGCCAAAGTATGCAAGCCCTGAATTCTATTCACAGCAATAACCTCCAAGGGAGACGTAGCAACCCATCCGCCGTAAGGGTAAGTCAGAGTAGTCTGTCTTCCAAATCGATAATTTGAGAGCCCTGCTGCACCAGTAACTAAGCCAGTTATTGCGACGCCGTGTATTACAGTACATTCTACTCCGGATTCGATAGCCTGCAGTTGTAAATCCACATGAGTGGTGGCCTGCAAAGGGTCGCCTACCACAAGTAGAGCCACACAGTGAGTTTTGGCTAAGCTCAATAATTCGACAGGGTCCTCAACTTCTGGACGCATAACCTTTTGAATTTCGCCAATTTCGTTTTCAAGAATCTCTAAATCAGATTGACTCCACAGAGCAGTGTAGGCTTCATACCTTCTAAAGTCGGCATTTTTTGCAGCGGAAATAGCATCACGAGTCATGCCACCAATACCACCGGGGCCCATCCCGATAAGAACCAACCCAGCCGCCATGCTCAAACCACTTGCTCCTCTGGGCATGGCGAAGACCATGCGCCATTTGAGCGTGCCGAGCAAGGAAACCTCCCTTTGGAGAGAGAAATTAGCCAGTGAAGGCTGGCTTGCAGAAGGCTGTGGAATCCATAATTTAGGCGAAATGCGTGGCCTAGCTCTCAACTCAAAAGCGCCAATAAGAATTGCAGATTTCGAAATAATGGAGTTGGACCCAATTCTATCCGGGCCCAAACATTGGACTGAGCATCTTAATCCAGACTTGTTTTTACTTCATGAAAATGAATGGCCTATGAGCCATGACCAAATCGGGGATGTAATAATTGTAAAAGTGCCAGAAGTACTAATCAATTATCATACCGAGATAGGAGCTGCAATGCTCCAACAACATTCCAATGCCAGAGTTGTATGCGCGGATAATGGTGTTAAAGGCGAATTCCGCGTCAGAGATTTGACCATTATTTCACACAACCATTCTGCCACCACCAGAACCAAAGTCAAGGAGAGCGGGAGCACGTTTTGGGTTGATCCAGGACAAGCTTACTATTCGCCAAGGCTAGCGAATGAAAGGATAGGAACAGTAGAATGTGCCAAAAACCTCTCCTCAAAACTCGGAAGGAAAATCTCTGTTTGTGACCCTTATGCTGGAGTCGGCCCTGCCCTAATGGCACTGAATGGTTTACAAGATTCGATAAAAGAAATATTTGCAAGCGATCTTAATCCGAAAGCTGCGGAATTACTATCGCTAAATTTGCCAGATCATTGGACTGCGTGCCGAGACGCAAGAAACCTCGCAAACGAATTTCCCGAATGTTGCGATTTATTACTAGTTAATCTCCCACACAATAGCATAAGCCACCTACCAGATTTACTAGGCCTATTGAGAAAAGGACACGAGGTGGTAATAAGAGGGTGGGCCATATTGGCATTAGATTCACTTAGTCAAGCAGAAATCGAAATTCGAGCCATATTATCTGAATGTGAGATACTGTCTTTGACAATTGAAGCGAACCGTTCCTATTCCCCCAACGACACGTATGCTTGTATCGAAGCGCACATTGTCAGATGAAATCTCCGCTTATTTCATCAATGAGCGCCTTCTGCCCATTCTCATGCAGACCAAAGTCAAGTGCCAATGCGGAGCAGAAAGCGACGTATCAGGGGCCAATCCGAGAATAACTGGTGTTGACGTATATTGTACGGTTTGTGGCACTGTGACCAATCACGACATTGTCTGAAACACCCGCCTAGTCCTTTTTTACAGGTGTAACACTCTTATACTCGACAAATTAAAATCCATTTGAGACAGTAGTCTCGGGAATGTGAAAATAATGGATGGAAAGATGAAAGGAATGATTATGGCAGGCATGATGGCTCTAAGCCTAGTGCTCGGTGGAATGGCAATTTTCAGCAACGCATGGTTGGAAGAAGTCGATGATGGAACAACAAGTTCTGTTGGATTATCTAACATGGAATTATCCGGTGATATGGGCGACGACTGTGAAATGATGGCAGAAATGATGGATGCAATGATGGACGGAGCTGAATCAACATGTGACGGGGATGAACTAACAACCGTTGTCGCAATAAGTGATTATTGCGCCATGATGGAAGGCACCGATGCTGACGATTGTGATAAAACAGCAAGCGCCGGTACTATGGGCTCAATCGGAATGTGGGGAGGCGTTGTATTCGCACTACTTGCAACTCTGATGATGGTTCTACCAATGGCTGGAGTCGATGCAATGGATGCAATTCCAGAAATGGGTCAGAAAGTAATCTCTTGGGGAGCTGGAGGACTAATGCTACTAGGTATGGTTCTTTGGTACTTCATGCTACCAGATGGCGACTCAACAATAAGTACAGGTCTTTGGATGGCAGGAGCTGCTATGTCAATTGCACTTGGATCAACATTGATTGGTCAGTTTATACCTTCAGACGAGTGAAATTCACTTTATTTGAATGATACGCCCTAACGGGTTTTTGCCCTCATCAGGAGTTTGCTCCTGGTGGGGGCTTTTTTTAATTTACAAAACTAGGCGTTTCTACGTTATCCTCGCCCAGTTCATCTAACTCATCTCGCCTAACTGCGGCAATGATAGAAACGAGCACAACCAATTCCACAATTCCTACTGGGTACGGAAGGAACGACGAGTTGTCATCATCACCTTCGACTTCTGTTACTGATTCCTCAGTGTAGTCTTCAAGGGTAATCATTGCCCAATCAAGATCTCTTGGTAAATCGGCAGTTAGGAACTCGTGGCCGTCTGCATTGACTAAGAAATCATCTTCTATTCGAATACCAAACCACCCATCGTGGTATATTCCCGGCTCGATAGTAATGGCGTCATACACCATCAAAGGCTGTTCGTTGTAGCTCAAGCCAAACAAAGGGTCTGATGAGCCACTAGATAGCAAAGGGGGCTCATGCACACATACTCCAAATCCATGACCAAGGCTGTGAATGAACAAATCCCCATACCCTTGCTCTGTAATATGAGTCCTAGCAATATCATCAGGAACCCACGCCGGAGTTCCCGCCTCAATCACCGGGAATGTTAGATTCTGGGCATCATAGACTGCCATGTAGGATGAGATGATTGTTTCATTAGTTGTTCCTCCAATGATGTAGGTTCGAGTAACGTCACTTACCCAATCATTGACACGAGCCCCAAGATCTACAACTACCACGTCTCCAACTTCAACAATCTTTGGACCAGCCCCTCGGTTATCGGGGTCGCCATGTGGAATTGCCCCATTGGACCCAGAAGCCACAATGGTGTCGAACGAAGGCCAATTGGGGTTAGACCCATTTTCAATCATAGCCCTATTTATTTCGTCAGCAATCTGCCTTTCAGATAACTCGGCACCATCGAGGACGCGCCAGAATTGAAAGCGAGCAACATCTTGACCAATAGACGCAATCCTGGTGGCTTCACGAATCGACTCGTCTTTGTCTGGAGAAATGCCTGTGGGGGAGGGGAACCATCCATTCAGTGCCCTTTCAACCTCAGTTTCACACGCTATTGCCATCGGACTCAATAGAATGAGCACGAATATGTAAGCAATAGAGCGCATGTTTACCCGTCTTCTCTCTACTTGAAGAATGATTCGATGGGTTAAATAACCACTCAGTAACACATTTAGGCGCCCGTGCCGGGAATCGAACCCGGGTCGAGGCATCGACAACGCCTCATGATAACCGCTACACCACACGGGCAGCAAGTCGCCGAGTGACAACCGCTATTTAAGACGCGCTCCGTGGCCCTAACGGGGAGATAACGTGGCCGGTCCGAAAACGTCAGCAGAGAAGGCTCGAGACGAAGCAGAAAATGCCGCTGCAGATGATATGTTTGGGGGCGCTTTTGACGGGCTCGACGGGCTCGACGGCTTAGCGCCACTCACTGAAGAGCATTCAGGCAGCGATAATGATGCAGGCAATGCCGCCATCGAAGAATCTCCGGAAACCGAAGAAGAAATTTCTGAAGAAGAAACTCCAACCGAACCACAAGACGAAGAAGAAGTTACTGCCGATGCCGGGGAAGAGGAAAAGAAACCCTCAGGACCACCACCCGGCCCACCCACAGGCCCTCCGTCTGGTCCACCTACAGGGCCACCATCTGGTCCTCCATCTGGTCCTCCATCTAGTCCACCTTCAGGGCCACCATCTGGTCCACCTTCAGGGCCACCATCTGGTCCACCTTCAGGGCCTCCATCTGGTCCACCTTCCGGTCCAATTTCCGAACCAACTGGCGAGGAGTTGGCCGATGAAGGCTCAAACGGTATTGAGGCTGAAGCCGAAGCCGAAGATCAGCCAGATGTAGAACCTGAGCCGGAGCCAGAGCCAGAGCCTGAGCCTGAACCTGAACCTGAACCTGAACCTGAACCTGAGCCGGAGCCGGAGCCGGAGCCGGAGCCGGAGTTTACAGCTCCTAAGCCGGAGGTGGCGAATCGTGCAATGGCTGCTGAACAGGAGGCTATTCGCCTCTCGGGTGAAGTCAATAGTCTAAGAAAATCCTTGGCTGGCGCAGCCGATATTATCGAAGAGTTAGAAACCGAGCCTATGCCCCCTGCAGTTCTTGCTGCAGACATCGTAGTGCCAGACCATCTCGTTGCAGACATGGCCCGACTTGCAAGGCAATTAGACAGAGAGCAACTAGTCAGGGCAAACATGGGTACGATCGCAATGCTACACCCTGGAATGCCGGGCGTTATGATATCAACAAGAGACGGAACAACTCTTTCTCGATTGAACGAGAGAGGATTAGTTGGTGGGCGATTAGGCCAAGGTGCCCCAGAAGGTGCTCCAAGCGATTGGCGAATCCTTGAGGTGCTTTTGGCTTCAACCTCACTTGCGACCGGTGGACCCGCATCTTGTATCCATATGATGGGTGCACATGCTACTGCGGTAAGTTGTGAGAAAGACCTGATATTATGTTCTCCAATCGACGAGGTTGGAAAGAAGATGCTAGGAAAGATAGTAATTGTCGATCCCGATGATGAAAACCCTGATGATTTCCTTCGGCAAACCGCTGAAGCTTTGAAGCAGGGTGGAAGTAAATGCGTAGTCATACGTGGCAATGGAGCGTATTGTGTTGGTGCTGATTTAGACGATGCCTGGGCAAATGCTGCAATGCTGGAACATAGTATGAGGGTAGTTCTTCTAGCACGGCAAGCCAATCTCAAAATTTGAATAATTGAATTCACCCAGGCTTCAGCTTGTCCGAGTAACCCACTAGTGGCTAAAATTATTCATTTTTATCAATTAAAATAACATTAGAAAAAAACATCATATTATTAGGGGTGTTGTCCGGTTTTGAATTAAGTGAGAACTTATGAGTGGACAAATAGCAAAAATTGGATTAGTAGCAAGCATGTTATCGGTATTAGGGTCACTGTACCTGTACAATATCGCTGACGACAAGATGTTAGGGATATTTGTGGGGCTTTGGGCTCCAACACTGATCTTGGCTACAAAGGAAATCGAAGAGTGGATGAACAGCGAGTCCTGAACGGACAACTAAGGCGGATTTAGCCGCTTAAGTTACAGGAGCGCAACCCCTACCCGGTTCGCATGCAGCCCAATGCATTATGCCTAAATGTAATTATTTAGCAGATTTTTTACACACTTCTACGAAGTTAGCGAACATTTCTTTCCCAAATTCAGAGTCATTGACCTCTGGGTGGAATTGAAGGCCAAAACGATCTCCTGCATCGTTTTCCATACCTTGGATATTGCATGATTCGCTAGAAGCAGTGATGAAAAACCCGTTTGGTAATACGTGTACTTCGTCGTTGTGGCTTTCCCAAACTGTCTGAGCATCGGCTGTGTTTTCAAAAATAGCTCCCCCTCCATTGACTAAATTTATGCTCATGGCTCCAAACTCTGGCTGAGGAGACTCCCTAGCGTCTCCGCCGTAATGCCTGGCCATGAATTGGTGACCAGCACATATTCCCAAAATTGGTATTTTCAATTCTAAAAACTCGGCACAGTTCCCCAACTCTCCAGAAAGGCCGATTCTTGCAGCCCCTCCAGACAATATGAGTCCATCCAATTTACGAAGTTCACTCACGGGAGTTGAATTTTCGATGATCTTGGTGTCCACGCCTAGGTATCTTAGCATACGCCACTCGCGGTGTGTCCATTGGCCACCATTATCGACAACATCGATGACGAGTTTGCTCTCTGCCATGCTATTGCCCCGTCGCGCGCCACCCATGAACATTCCTTGTGTCAAAGGACACCTTCAAAGAGGGGAGGCCAGTCGCGCAGATGAGCGTGAACGACATGGCTGACCTCACTGTAGATTACAAGTGCGCCAATTGTGGAACCATCCAGAGTTTTACTCGTGACAGAGAAGGCAAGTGGCAACCCGCTATGACTTGCAAGGTATGCGGTACTCGTATATTCGTTAAATTGCGAAGAACAGGACATAAGATCCTCGACGCAGAGTGAATAGACACTGAAGCAAACCGAGGGGTTGAAAGACCTACTCCGCCCAATCATTGATAATGGCATCTTGGCTTGAGTCTCATTCGCCTCGTCTTTTCGACGAATTGGCAATGAATGAAACCATCCGTACGAATCTCCGTAAGGTGTCAGTACAAGCCAATCCGCCTCATCTGATTTTAGCAGGCCCTCCTGGTGTAGGTAAGACTGCAGCATGGCGACTTATTGCGCGTCAAATCCTCGGCCCCTCTTGGCATTCGACGACTCACGTTCTACAAGCCAGAGATTTAGCTAGAAGTGCAGGGGCGATGAAAACCTTCGAAGATTTTTTGCGTCCCGGAGGGTCCTCTTCAAAAGATACTCTCGCTGGACGCTCCTCCCTAGACTCATTCGATTCCAATATCACTAATGCAGTAGCAGGTGACACCCCGCCTGCTGGAATCGAAAACCACACATCAGCAGACCAACCTTCTAGTAAAGTATCCCGCTTGATTATCATTGAAGATGCTGACCATTTGGGCCCAACAAGGCAGCCATATCTCAGGCGAATGATGGAATCAACATCCTCTAATTCCCGCTTCATTTTTACTGCGCGCTCGCCCTCTAGGCTAATCGATGCTTTGCGTTCTCGCTCCAAGCAAATCAGAATACCAACTACCAGTAAAGAAATAATCACAAAGAGACTAGAAGAAATCACGAAAAAAGAGAATTTAGAGCCAGTCCGAGGAATACTAGGTGATATTGCACACGTTGCAAATGGAAACTTGAGACGGGCAGTATTTTTGTTAGAACTTTTAGCTAGGAGGAAAAGCCTCAATGAAAGGAAGAATTTGCAAAAAGTAGTCTCGGCCACAACGTTAGTGGGGATTCAACAAGTCTTGGAGGAAGCAATTCGTGGGCGTATTCATGATTGGAAGTGGGAGAAACAAGGAGGGAGGAATAAGCGAGTCCTCAAAGGCGCACTGGGATCTCTAGATCAGGTGATGAATGAGCATGCCCTTGAGGCCGACGATGTTGTTCATCACATGCATCGCCTTCTCACAACCGGTCGTTTGTTATTGGACGAAGCAATGCTTTGTGACTTACTTAATGCGTTAGCGGATTGCGATGTTAAACTGCAAAGGTCAATGCATGGGCGAGTCCAATTAGAAGAGTTTCTCCACAACGTGAAAGAAATATCTCGGTCTCAAACTGTATAGGTTTAGTGGCGGACACGGCAGGATTTGAACCCGCGATCTGCGGCTTAGGAGGCCGCCGCCTTATCCAGCTGGGCCACGTGTCCAACCCTTCGGTGAGGCCCCCCTTTCAACAACCTATCGATAGGCATGCTCTACCCAAAGTGACATACCTTCGCAACATATGGACCACTACATGAGTAGCGACTCATTAGCAAAAAGAGTCGTTCCCGGAACGGGGGCTGGCTTACCTAATCCTTACAGCAAGGATTTCGATAGAAGCGAAGACTCGATTTCTACCACAATGGCAGATTACGAATCTGCAGAAAATCACCGTATAAAATATGGAAGATTTGCTTGTAAGCCGATAGTTTTGCTGATGCGTAGGGCAGTCGGGCTTCTGATGGCAATAACAGCCCTTGCAGGAGTGGTTGCGCCAAACCACCCTCTAACTAAACCAACATCGATGATATTGCTCTGGATTCCAATGTTGCTAATTTCAATAGCGCCCGCATTTATTGCAGCCGAGAGGGCGATGACATCATTGGTTCTTCGTTCATCTTTGTGGAAAGAAGAAGCGATATGCAAGGGCGTGAAAAGGGATATGATGTCTGAACCTGGAATGGACAGAATCAAAGCGGGGTTGAACGATATCAGGATCCATAACGCCACAGCCTCAATTTTAGCAGGAGTCTCTCTATTCCTACTTATTCTGGCCGCGGGCTTAGAGCCAAACGGACTAGCATACAATTTGATTCTATTAATCACTCTAACTTCGAGCCTAGCTTTGTCATTCCATGCCATATTTACAACCGATGAAATCCGGCGTTTGGGGGACGAATTGCCCTACCTTGTCCTCCATTCTCCAACCCACCATCCAATGCAATTAGATACAATTCTAGGAGACTTGGTGTATGCCCATCTAGACCCCGACCATTCTTTGCTTTGGAATATATGGGAGAAGAAACTTTCACAATCAATTCTTCAGGGCGTAGATGATAGGCAGGCGCGCGAACGAATACTGTATTTGTTGCACCTCAATAGCAGGGGGAACTTAAGCCATGAAGAGACTCTTAACGAACTAAAGGAGTTTATCAAACCGGTTTCTATCGAGGGACTATTATTGAATGAAAACACCCAGTTCAACTGGGTAAAATTACAGAGACTAATAGCACATGCAAGGGCTTGGCAATCGGAAGTATTTGACCTATTAGACCGCCTTCAAAACGACTTACTTTCAGGTTCCGCTACTATTACTAAAGACGATTGGAGGATGGATTTAGCCCTTGCTTCAAAATGCGATAATGGTACTGGACACCTATTTATTGCTCTAAACAATCAAACAGTCAAGGATAGGCATCTCCGTGTCGAAGTAATAGTTCCTGGTGGAATGCCCGAAAGCCAGAACCACCGTTTTGAATTGAGTTCTTGCCCTGGTCCAACAGGTGCGGTTAAAATCACAGATCCACTTATCGAAGATGCCTTGGACTGGATGCCAAAATATCTAGAGAAAGGCGTTATCCTGTGGATTGGTGTGGCGTGGAAAGAAGGAATCAAGGGTCACCGGAATGTACAGGTGATATTACGTGATGACGACAATATAATCCTCGGCTCCCGCATTATCCGTACACAGGTTCTAACCGGTGATAGCAGCATCTCCAAACAGCGCCTAAAGCGAATGCTGAAGGCCCGAGTCAAAGGCGAATCCCAACTGCCAACACTGGACGTTATCACAACCTCGTCGTGAGACATTAGGCGCGTTGCTTATGACATACAATCTCTTCGCCTGAAACACTGAGGTGAGTTATGTGGAGGCATGGGACATCATCGTTATCGGAGACGGCCCCGCAGCACTCCGTGCAGCAGCCAGCGGCGCAAAAGCCGGAGCCACAACTCTGATGATGTCTGCAGACAGCCTCGGCTCAGGTAGTCTAACAGCGCACGACGGCATCGCAGCTCCACTGAAAGAAAGCTCAACGAAGTCTCATCGTGACGATACAATCCGTGCAGGGGCATTCCTTTGCGACCAAGATATTGTTTCAAACCGTATTTCACAAGCAGCCCGACAAGTAGACCTTTTGGAAAGGTGGGGCGTAATTTTCAGGCGAGACTCAGACGGCATACCTCTCGTTAGAAGGGCAGCCGGTCACAGCCTCCCTCGTTTAGCAGGTGCAGGCGATTCAATGTCTCGAGAAACTCAACAAGTTCTAGAAGAGCAATGTATGAAACATGGAGTTTCACGCAGAGGCGACCAACTTCCTTTACATTTGGTTCACACCGATGAAGAAGTTCATGGCTTAATCGCATTAGATATGACTACGGGTTCGCTAAATGCGCTCCAAGCAAAATGCATCATTATGGCCGATGGTGGCTATGAGGGTGTTTGGAGCGGGTCTTCTGTTGGATTAGGAGTCGATCTAGCTATGAGGGCAGGCCTAGCAATACGCGATTTAGAATTTATATCATGGACGCCATTAGCAATCGATGGCACAAATGTTGTACTGCCGATTGGAATGCTTGCCGATGGGGCTACACTGCATCACACAAACGGCGACCCTCTCGACGTTGCTGACTTTGCCGATGCAGCATCTATTGTAAATGCCATGGGAAAGGAAAGCGTCGTATTAGATGCTAGGAACCTGGGCGCTTCTAGCGTATGGTGGGCCCAGACCTCTGAACTACTTTTAACGCGCTTAGGAATCAACATGTCTAAGCAAACCATTCCAGTAAGTGCTCAGGTATCTACTACCTTGGGAGGAATTACCACCGACGAGTTCGGACGAGCAATCTCAGGAAAATGGTCACGCTGGTTCACCGGATTATATGCTGCTGGCGAATCCGCAAGCTCAGGTGTCCACGGCGCGGGGATGGTCGCTGGAAATCGCCTTCTAGACGCTTTAGCAGGCGGAGGAGCAGCGGGAGAGCACGCCGCTAAACACGCATCCGGGGCATCATATACGGGCCGCTCAAAACTAGAAACCTTCCTCGGAGTAGCCGAGGCGGATCTTGATTTCGAAATGGCCGGAGCCGAAGAAGGCCCAGTTCAACGCTCTGGGGCATTATTCGCTAAACTTTCTGAAATTATGAATTCTAAAGCCGGCGTTTCTCGCGATGAATCTGGATTGTTAATGGCAATGCAGGAATTGGAGGGCCTGAGTATCGACGCTGAGAAATTACATCTTGACGACAGCAGTAGGCTATTCAATACAAATTTACTTGAGTCTCTGAGATTGAAGGCGGGAGTTAGACTTGCCAAAGCAACCGTTCAAAGCGCAATATCACGCAAAGAAAGCCGTGGTACCCATCAAAGGTCCGACTTCGAAGAATCTGACTCCGAGCAGATTCACCACACACTTGTTGACATCGACGGCAACATTTCGACATTAGCAATCCGTAAGGGTAGCGCAAGAAATTGGATACTCGCACCCGATGCTTGAGTGCAAAAACCACCCTCAATACTTTGAGGGGTATGCTGCCTGCTAGGTCTATGGCAGAGTCAACACTGTTCCAAAAAATACTATCTGGAGACATTCCAGGTAATTTTGTGGGCCGGGGTGAAAATTGGGGCGCTTTTCTAGACGTATTCCCTCGCTTAGAGGGGCACACATTAGTGGTTCCAAAAAACCCTGCACAAAGGCTCAGCGATTTATCGAAGTCAGAATTAACAGATTTATTCGATGGTGTAAAGCAGACACAAACCGTACTCTCCAGATATTTCCGAACTAACGATTTCACAGTAGTAATTCATGACGGGCCTTTAGCTGGTCAAGAAATTCCACACTTGCATGTCCACGTGATACCTCGTATGGAAGGGGATGGTGGGGCTGCTTTACCTGCAATGTTTCCTCAAGCAAACCCTCCAAATCCGCCCGATTTTGAGAGTTTGTCTGAATTGTGTCAAAAGATAAAGGAGGCTTCACTATGAAAGGCGGCGAAGACGGTGCGAGAGACCATAATGGAGAATTACTACCTGTGTTGTCAGCATCTGCAACAAACATGAATTATGAAAAATTAGTAAATACCCCGTTGCCAAAATTCACCAAAAATTACCCGGGTTCACCGTTTTTTATGGAAGTAGGGTATTTTTGTCTTAGAAGAACTTGGAAAAATCAATTCCGAACTTTAGAAGTCACGGGCATTGAAAAAGTCCCATCTGACCGAGGGACAATGTGTTCCGCATGGCACACTAACGGTCTGATAGACCCCGCTTCGATTTTTCTTACACATCCTAAAAAATTCGTAGTTGGTGGAAGGCACGACTTAGTAACCCGGCCAATTTTAGGTTTCTGGGCGCGCAAATTTGCCGTGCAACCCGTTGTGCGTAAAGCCGAATTATTACGCGGCGGATGCTCTGAAGAGGAGGCTAATTACCTCAACGGGCGCTCCCTACTGAACCTAGCAACCGGCATCTCTCACGGTTTTGGATGCGCTCTTTTCCCTGAAGGAACTAGCCACTCAGAAAGCCATTTGATTAGAATAAAAACCGGCCCGTTTAGAACCGTGTTGGCAGCAGCAGCTCATGCAAAGGCCACAGGGGCAAATCCCCCCGTGCTGATTCCGATGGGATTACATTTCAGAACCCGCCATTTGTTTAGAACAGACTGTTGGGTTGAATATGGCGACCCAATACAAGTTTCAAACGACAACCTACCTGATGACCTAGTCCAAGCGATAAAGAACGGCGAATGGATGGAGCCTCCTTCAGATATAGTTGTGAAATTAAGAGATGCCCTCGAAGAAAAACTTTCGCCAATGACTCCTAACCGAGACACATTTAGCGAAGTGCATCGCGACGGAATAATCGCTCATGCTGAACGAAAAATAAGTGGTGGGCCCGAACTGACCTGGCGCGAGGAAGTTCTTGCGCTTAGAGAACTGAAAAATCATCCAAAATCAGCCGAAGTTCAAGAGATAGCCACAAAGGTGGGAGATACTCTAGACGGTGTTCGATTAGATGGGCGGGATATCAATTCTAAAGTGGATGGCCTAAGGGGCATATCTGCAAAAGGATTCCTCGCTAACTTGGTAAAAGTCATCCCACTGTTGGCTCTACTTCCAACAATTATCCTAGGGCTGGGCCTTCAGATATTTGGGGCTAGGTTATTGGGCGATGATTCCGATGAAGGTCTTGATGCCAGAACCTCATACCACCTCTTGTTTGGTATGTTTGGCTCCTTGTTTTTGTGGCCAACTCTGGCAACAATATTCACGATTATTTCCGTAGTTTTCAATAAAGAATTAGATTCGGCGCTCGGATTTGATTGGACAGTAATTATCGGAACAGAAATGTGGCAAGAAGCGTTTGCAATGATTTCTCTTTGGCTTTCTCTGATAATTTTGTTCTGGCTTTCAGCCGTCTCTTTTGCTATCGGCTGGGATTCAATTTCGGACTCTACAAAGTGGTTTAGAAGGCGTAAAATAAATTCAAAAGTTAGCTCAGATTTAGTCAAACTTCGTGAACTACTAAAGTGAACGGTTCAAGTTACTTGACTGTCTCGGATGAACTATGTCGCCCGTAGAAGCAGAGGAGTTAGTCCGTTCTTGGCTTGCCAGTGAAAGGATAGAGGCTAGAGAGCAAGACGATGCGCGCGCTCACCTACACCTACTAGTCAAATACCCACTCGGGAAGAGTGGGCACATGTTCGCAATCATCATTCCAAAAGAAAGAGACTTGTTAGCAATATCTTCCATGACTCGTGTCGATGAAGGCCAACAGGCCGCAATGAAAGATATGATGAAGTCGGACCCGGAAGACTGGAAGTCTTGGATGCACGAGTGCAGGATGCAACTAATTGCATCTGGCGTTGATTGGGGCATACATCTAGGTCACTCAGGTGGTGAGAGGACAGGCCCCCTCCAGGCATTCAACGTAAGCGAGCCAGTTTGGTTTGATGGTTTGTCAAAAAATGAAATGATGCAGAACCTTCGCCGATTATGGTTGGCAAAGCTAGGCATAATCCATGAAATCAAATACACATTTGGCGCGGGTTCAGGTAAATCCGGCCCTGTCGATGATTGGCAAGGAAAGGCGGACGGCAAAGCACGTGTAGGCCGATCAAGCCCGGCTCAGCCAAAGGAAGTTCACACCGACGAATCCATGTCATTTGGCGAAGATTTCGACCCTTCGGATTGGATTTAAGCAGGCTATATTTCGATACATCAATCTATGACCCGAAAGGGTCGCGGTTAAGTAGGAGTAATGTAGCGTTGAATTGTCGTTAGGAAGGTACTCATATGGGACAAAAAATGAAGTCGGTCAGCCTTGCAGCAATAATGCTGCTATCAACATTATCTGCATTACTAATCGCAGCGCCAGCTGCAGCAACTCAAGTTGTAATCACAGAAGCAATACAAGTCGTCGATGGCGGCGGGTCTTCTGACCGCATGTCTTCAGTCGCTTCAGATTCCGAAGGAAACGTGCATGTAGTCTGGAGTAGGTCGAATCAACATCTTTACTATTCGATGATTTCACCACGTGGCGATACCCTAATCGATGCCACACAAGTTACAGGTTCCGGACTTCACAAAATTTACCATCCCGACATGGTAATTGACGAAAACGACATCGTTCACGTGACCTGGGCTGACCATTCTGGTCAACACAAAATCATGTATACGGCCCTACATCCATTCAACACAGCAATGGACGGGACAGTTTCCGATGATGGTTCACTTACTGCGATTGATGATTACATTGTCGCCCAGCACATCAACAACCGCGACTGGCCGGCAATCGATGTTGACAGTCAAGGCAACATCCACATCGTATGGCAAGACAACTACGATACTCTGGATATGTTCTTCCAGCAACCCCAGATTTACTACAAGATGTTACAACCAGATTACAGCGTTCAAAACGTAATCGTATTGTTCGATGACACTCTACTAACTCCTATCATTGGTCACAAAGGCCACCCCGATATTGTAGTCGACGCTGACGACTATGTGCAAATCGCATGGGACGATACCCGTGGAGGAAAGGTAGAGTTGGTATTCGTAGTCGACACATCTGGTTCAATGTACTCAGAGTGGGCAGACGTATGTACTGTAATTTACGGCGGTAACTTCCAATCTGGAGGAAACTTCCAAGGAATCAAGCCTATGCTTGAAGAAGGAAACATGACTGTTTACGAGACCATTTACGGGCTTGGAGGTACACTACCTGGGGCTGCTAGCCAAGGTAACTGCGCCGCTTACAACAAGAACTCGGGACCTCGAAATACAGCTCTAGGACTACAAGTCAACGATGACTCAGGAGGTCTTCGAACCCTACCAGGTACAGTTTACAATGGTGCAACATACTCTGGATATTCTGGTGAAGACTGGGGGCCTGGTTCTAATTGGGCATGCCTATCTTGGAAAGACTCAGTTGGTAACGTTCCAGGAAACCCTCCAACTTCTTCGGACCACAAATGGAATCCAAACGCAACAAAAATCGTATTACCAATCTCTGACGAAGGGCCAAAGGACGGAGATCCTTCTCAGCAAGCAGACGATACAACTTCAATCAACGAAGCGCACGATAACTGCTTGAATGCAGGCGTAATTCCAGTAGGGCTATACGGCCAGTCCTATGGAGGCGCAGGTAACATCGAATCTCACATGAGAGATTTAGCACAGTGTCCTAACGGCGTAGTATCTACCGCTACCCGTAACTGCCCTGGGAATTCAGTCCGCTCTACTGATGCTGGTGGCCAAACCTACGAGTTCCCATCGGGAACTGGTGGAGCTAGCCAGATGCAACTTCTAGTCGAAGCAATGGTTTACATCTCAACCAACAACTCTCGTGAAATCTTCATGACAGTCTTAGATCCATATGGTAAGATGACGAATGACCCACAATGGGTGCCTGGCAATTCAGGCCACAGCACTTCTGGAAATGGCTATGTTGAAGATACAGGCCGTGGAAGCGAAGGTCACCTAGTCGTCGTTAACGACACCCGTGTCACAATAGACGACGCGTTCTCTTTCCACCCATCTATCGGAGTCGACATGCAAGGAAACACACACATTGCATGGATGGACGGCCGAGACTATGGATTTGAGAAGAACGTTCCATACGAAATCTACTACACCAAACTGCGCCTACAGGGTGCGGGCGAATGGGACGGAGTTCCTGACGGACTTTCCACATACGCAATCAAGAGAATCGATGATACTCCAATCTCTGAAGTCGAAGGCACTCAACAAATGCCTCAAGGAAGCAGCCAGAACTCTGCATACCCTGCCCTTCTAACAGATCCGCAAAACAATGTGCACATTGCGTGGCTAGATTTCGCAAATGCTAGTGCGGGCGAAGAGATTCGTTACACAAGACTCAATTCTACAGAGAATACAGGACCCGGCGAAACAGCTTTGGATACGTGGAATTCCACAGCAGTAACGTCCTGGTCTTCATTCAAATTAGGACCTAGCCAATTATCTAAACCATCACTTGGCCAACCTCCTGCGTTCTCTAATGACCTTGGAAGCGGAGCCCATATCGCATGGTCTGATACCAACAAGTGTTCTGAAGAAAGTAATGGAGGGCCTTGGACCATCTGTTATTCTCACGTATTAACTGGACAAGTCGACGTCGAATTCGATGAAGGCGAGACCTACTACCACGTAATTGAGCCTGGAGAGCAGACAATTTACAACCTTACAATCAATAATACAACACCTGGACCTAAAGATCTAGTTGCAGATACTTACAATCTAAATTTATCGGGGATGCCTGAAAATTGGACTGCTAACTTGTACTTCTCTAACAACCATACAGCCATCTTCCCAGAGACGCCTATCTTCCTAGAGGGTGGCGAAATGGCCCGAATGTATCTGAGAGTTCGTGCGCCTTCAATTTATCAAGCGAACGAAGACCAGTTAGCCGAAATTGTTGTTTCAGCGATATCACTGAAAGATCCGGCAATTCGTTCGGAAAGGCTAACCTTGACTCTAATGGATGTAGTTCACGGAATCGATTTGGATACTAGCCACCGTATGGCGGATGTTGAACAAGGCCAAACTGCGATATTTTCGATTACTATAACCAATACAGGAAATGTATACGATTCCTATGCTTTCTATGACCCTAACAGTCTCGAAGGTCAACAAGAGTGGCTTCTGCCATTCGGATGGCAGGTAGCATTCCCAATGCAAGTGTCACTAGACCCTGGACAGTCGGTTACTAAGAATCTCGAGATTTCAGTACCAACTAGCCAAGACCCGGGAACATTCGTGATATATGTCAAGGGTTGGTCAGAAGGCGAACCATTGAAGTCGTTGGAGAAGGGGACTTATGATGTTCTTGAACTATGGATAAACGTATCAATCCGTTCGATAGGCAATATCGTTTTCGAGATTTATGACACTAGTGAAATGATACTTCCATCTCCAAGTTCTGGCGCACCATCTTGTGCTGAGTACGATATCAACGTAATCAAGAATTACGAAGCAGGATATCTAGTGTTCACCACCCCAGGCGCTCCTGAAGCTAAGCCTGATGAAATCGATATCAATACTTGGAGACAAGACCATTGGACAGTAGAACTTGATTTCTCTAATGCACCAGGGCCTCGGGATCCATCGGACCCGTATAGTCCAAGACTTTGGCCAATAGAGACGACTTACACGGTGGGGGTATCAGTTTGTGCCCCTGTTAATGCCAATGCTGGATTAGGGCCTGCAGTTACTGTGAAAGCCCATCTTGAAGGATATCCGCGTGTTGCAGACTCAGTAATTTTGTCTACCAACATAATCCACGTATTCTCCTTGGACGCTACTGCGGAGACTACTGATTTCTCAGCCAACCCTGGTGAGACATGGATTATTCCAACAACTGTAACCAATACTGGTAACGGCCCGGATAGATATGACCTACGCCTCGGTAGGGTCTTTGACTCTGAAGGAATCGATGTATTGTGGGACATAGACGTGCCTCGTAGTATTCTGACCGAATTATCTCGTGACACTTCACAGACCGTTGATTTGACAATAAATGTACCATATCAGGTGCCAGCTGGAGATTACACTGTAGTAATCCAAGCATTCAGTGAAGAAGACTACCCTGATGAATTAGGACACAGGACGCGCCTACGCGACGAGGTAATGTTCCAAATTACTGTGAATGAATTCTATGATATGCAAATATCAATGGATCCAAGCGTTGACAACGACGTTAAGACAAGCGCCCCTGGCAGAATAGTTGAATTCGTAGTTAACATAACCAATGCAGGTAACGTTCTAGATACGCCATCTCTACACAACCACACCTCATCCAAGGATGGTTCAACTGGCAATGTGATCTGGAATACGCTACCTGGCATGGGTGCCCTTTCAGATTGGAGAGTCGATTGGAAGATGGTCAATTACGTGGGTAGTGATTTGATAGTTGAAACAGAGTGTATTGAGACAACATCAATGGCTAATGAATATCCAGATGACGTCTGCGTATACATGACTGACATCGATGAGTGGAAGTTACCAGAAATGGCTCCTTACAGCACACACACAATGATTGCTACGGTTCACATCGCTACAGGTGCAAAACTGGATACACGATATATCGGATTGAAGGTCACTAGCATGGCTGGCGATATGGAGAATGATGGAGATCACGACGACAGCCCAGAATGGTCTGGTGATTTATTGGATAGCAACGAATTCATTCTTACATTACGCCTTAGAGCTCCGAACTTGGTAATCTCCGAGGTCTCTGTTTCAGAAACTAGTAACGAAGTCGATAAGACGATTCCAGTAAGAGTAGTTCTACAGAATACGGGAAATGTTCATGCAACTAACATTGAAGTCGTTCTATGTGAATTTAGTGATGCAGACGATGAAGTTCTCAAGGACATCCGCAAGAACGGTTGCCCTGAAGATTCAATTGTAATGCGCCAGACTATCGGGGCATTACTCGCTCCTGATGCTAGTGAAGATGCTGAGAAAATCGAGTTGTACCTGCTTTACCCTGTTTCTGCTGGTTCACACGACATCGTAGTCGTGGTTGACCCGTCAAATACAATCGTAGAAGTCAGTGAATCAGACAACATCCGTGTTCTTGGAGATGAATTGAGCAGCGACTCGCCGTTCCTCGATGTAGCGGGCGAAATCATTAGCGATTGGGCATTACCATTTGGCGTACTGATTCTAACCTTCTCGCTGTTCGGAGTTCTCTACTTAGTAGGACGAGGACGCCGTGCTGATGTCAAGAACCGCTTAGCAGAGCAAAGCAGTTTGATTTCAGTACTCGAAGACGAAAGTTGAATCGGCTTGCAAGCAAGTGAAGGCATTGGCCTACCTGTTTTCCAGGGGGTCGATGCCTAATGCTGCCCACCATGGCAACTCGATAGTTTGTGATGCTGAGATAAATTGACCCGACCTATCTGCTAATTGGCGGACCATTCGGGTTCTGACCTCGTCCATCAAACGTTCACTTGCTTCAGCCCCAAGTTGTAACTCTCTAGCAAACTCTTTGAAATTAAATTGTGAACTAGGTGATTCAAGGATATTGTGAACCATCAGCCTTTGCTCGTAAGAATCGAAGTCTGAGTCTACGGTTGTTGAAACCCTCTGTTTGATCTGCTGATGTAGGGCAATGAGGGCATCTCGCTCAGCGTCCAGGCGCTCAATAGTCTCAGAAATCATCGATAAGTGATGCGCTCCTTCGCCGACTCCGATTTTTTTCCTTCCACTAACCATTTCAGCTACTTGGACAATATCTCCATTTAGTTTAGTTGAGAGTTTTAGAGGACCGCCCGCAGGTAGAACACGCTGGTTACATTGGAAGAGGTCAGGACCAAGGTCAATGCGAATTGAAATGGCTTGCTGTACTGAATAAATATTCTTAGGCGGACCACCCTTATTGCTCGCAGCCCTCATCTTAACAACAAATCCAGCGCCCTCAAGTAGTTTGAGATGTTTCATTACAGCCTGTTGTGAAATACCTATTTGTTCAGACAATTGTAGCGGGTAATGTGGCTCTCGAACCAACCGTTCAAGAATGGCTCTACGAGCCTTATTTTGTAGAATAGCGAGGGCCTCATCGAGGTTAGCCATAACTTCACAACCATTGGTTACCTACCGTCGGTTACCTATGAACTCGTCGGAATAGTGCTAAGCGTCATCCCAGTTCTTCCACGAATCATCAGTTGGCGGGTTTTCAGGAGTGAAGGTGCTTGCTTTATTGATTGAACCACCCTCTTTAGAAGGAGCCGGTTTTTGCACTCTAGTGTCCACGTTAGCGAATGGGCTTGGTACATTGCTAACCTGTTCTTTCGCTTCAGGAACTTCTCCTCTTACCAATTTGTATAATTGGTCTGTAGTGAGTATTTCATTTTCAGGCTGAGCCTTATTTTCCAGAGGTTGCATAGCACCTACAATTTGATTTTGTGAAATATGAACTTTATTTGCATGGCCCCTGTTGATTGAAATTAATAACCAACCCAATGGAACAAAAATGAATCCAACGCAACACAAACCTGCAGTGATTAACAACCCAGGGTCTGTTATCATGTTTCCAATTACGGCGTCTCCATTAGTGAACAGTACTGGGTTTTCACACCCCTCGTCAGATTCACAAGAGATCTTAACTAGGACTTTTGATTTTTCTTTAATGTCCAATTCAGTAACGGTGGCAAAATCAACATCTGCAGTTTGTGCTTGGAAATCAGTTTTACAACCTTCATCTACCTCTCCAGCTTCCTCGCCGTTTTCGATTAATTGGTATGTAATTGTGTAATCCTTAGCACTATCTTCAATATTTACAACCCAGCACCCCGAAGATAATTCAATTGGCCCGTTCGTATCTCCGATTTCAACAGAGTGTTCTGAAGTCTCACGAGGGTCATAGTAATCTCCCAAACTACTCATAATCATTGTTAGGGAGATCAAGCCAATTAATGCCAGAGCAATCCCGGTGATTAGTATCCGCTTAGGCCAAGCGGATGTGGCGGGTGCGGGTTGCATATTTTCACCCAGAAGGGCATGCTCCTTCAATCAAGCGGCTTAAGCCAGACCCATCTCTTCTAATTTCTCAGGCAGATATGTGTCCGTTACGAAATCAAGACCGTATTTTGCAAGAGATTGCTGTTCAGCTTTCTGGCCAATTTCAAGCATCATATTGATTTGGTCCTGCCACCAACCGTCGGCAAACCTCGGGTCGGTTAATTCTGCATTCAATGCTTCAATGTCTTTCTTCGAAAGTTCGTCAGAAGGTAAGTCGTATGCAAGTATGTCGTCGGAGGTAATGCCCAGGTAAGACGCCGAAGGTGTAGCTAGATATTCCGAAATATGGGCGGTCTTAATCGCTCCGTAAGCGATAGACGCGAAGATACGGAAAGACCAGGGGTCTCCGTCGAGGAATACTACTACCGGTACGTCCCACTCCTCGTTCATCCGCTTCATAATTCGCCGAGTAGACCTTGCAGGTTGCCCCTTCAGGTGAATGAGTCCACAATTATATTCTTCATCAAAGCCGTTTTCTACCAGCCTGTCAAACATACCACCGGTCTCAATCGCCATCAAGAATTTAACATCATGCTCTTTCAATTGAATTTTCTCAATTTCGACATTGTAAGGCAATCCATATCCTGAATCTCCAACATCATCTCTTGCATTAATTGTCATCCATTGGCCCTTTCTATTCAGTTCCATGAGAGTGACATTTCCAATCATCCTAGCACCATCTTCTTCCGGTCGTAATTTGAAATCCTCTCTTAGACAAGAAGTGACAACTTCGAGGTCTTCAGCCAGATTGTTAGATTCGTTTTGGCTTCCGAACTTTCCTAATCCCCATGCCTCGGAAATATAGTACATTTCTCTCAAGGTTGATGATTTACCTGCCTCTATCATTTCTTCAATAAATTCAACAACATGCAATGCGCGAAGAAGGTTCTTCGCAGAGCCGAGGCTTGTCGCATCACGAGTTGAGCGTTTCTTTCCATACTTGTACACTCCAAGTTTTTTATCGAATCCAATATTGTTTTTTGTTCGAACAGGCAACGTCATTGTTGGAGGCTCACCCTTTACAATTCGGTCATACATCTCTTCAACGACCAAGTGCAGCCTCTGTTTTGTCAATTCAGGATCATTTACTCGTGCCATCATACATCACCTCCAAATAGTGTAGTTTGACCAGTGTCGCCTTCGACCACACCTGTATCAAAAGTAGGCTGTGCTTCTTCTTTATCCGCAGGCATTTCCTTATCTGCCTCGACTAGAATCTGTTCTTGCCTTCGGATTTCTTCCAGCATTTTCTCATCAAGTTTTGATGCACCTATGACATCTTGACTACCTCTAAAGAAAACATCGGTTTCAGTCCAGTCCCCTTTCTCTAAATTAGAAAGTGAATATTGAATGTGCGCCTTTTCTCCCGGTTCAAGAGTCTCAACCTTCCAACCCCAAATTCCCATGGCTTCCTTTCTTCCGCCGCGTTCATTTCCAACCATCTCACCATCTGACCTTTCAGGCCAATTTACAAGAATTGAGTAACTTCTAGCCCTAGAGGTATAATTGAATAGAGTAATAGAAACATCAGTTTGTTTTGTCTCCTTATTCCAAGTAGTTGTTTCGTTACAGATTACAGCACTCATAATCTTTGTAATCGAGCCTGCCAAATCCGGAACCGGTCTTTCAAGAATAGCTGCGGATTTTTCTGCGATTGCCGGCAATATGTCGTTAATCAGTTCGAACTTTTCGCGGGTTTTAGCCATCTTCTTCTTTTTCTCAAGATGCTTTCTCAACCCACGCCCCATCTCTAGCATTGCTTTACGGGTTTCTTCGAAAACGACCTCGTTATCTGACAATGCTTCTTTGGCTTCAGAAGTAAATTGTACGTTTGTACTGGCAAGGTGCACCAGAATTGCAGCAGGTCCCTTAGGGACGCCTCTCCCGCCAGCCTGGTCCAGCCCATACTGCCTCCAATCAACACTCTCAATCGATTTGGTCAACAAACATCCACCTTGTTGATACATCAAAGGAACACGATTTGCGAATCTTAAGACTTCAACAGGCTTGTCTGCAGCCATTCCATCGCCAAATATCAGGCCAACTTCTACTTGGAAAGGGTTGCCGTGGCTAACAGTAGGCGCTCTAGTCATGGTAGAGATGAACTTTGAATCGATGGTTTTGGAAAGCCCTTTCTTGATCAACATCTCTTCAATAGGAGAGAGACAGTTTGTTGGAGGACTAAGCAATTTTACAACTTTACCCCCAACATCGCGCTCTCCCTGAAACGCTTCTAACATGGCCCTAATATCATCTGGCTTCATCGACTTTGGCTTAGTAGAAACATCCAATTCCGCAGCTTCACACAATTCTTTTGCAGCACGCATAGAAACTCCGGAGAAATTTTGTCGCAAGAATACTGACAATCTAGAATCGCTAGTTTCTCTACACATTCGCTGTAATTGGCCGAGCTCTATTCCGTGAGGATGTGGCTTAATCGCATCGACCTTTCTTGGTAATTTCTCAGTGACTCTCGGCCAATGATAAATCTCTCCATCAGGGTCGACAAATGTGATTTCAGCATGAGGATTAACGATGCTAGTCATTCGGAGATATTGGAATACTGATTGGCGGCCACGCTGATACTTACCTTTCATTTTGGTTGTTACGCGTACTCCATGTTCCTTCATTGTTAAATCGTCATTTTCCCAAATAATTCGAGTCTGTTCGCTTTTTACGGCTTTGTTCTTTCTAGTATCAAGGCCGATTTTTACACTTACCGCAGTTGGCTCACTTGCAATTTTCGATAATACATGAGTCGGTTTGCCAGTGGTTAACTGTGAATACATTACAACTCCCGTAATACCAATTCCTTGCTGTCCACGACTCTGTCTAATCGCATGGAACCTTGAACCGAATAATAACTGGCCAAACACTTTCTCAATACTCTTCTGTGGTATACCAGGTCCGTTATCTTCAGTTGTCAATTCCAAAATGTCCTTTTTTAGATCGGCTTTTGTAATCTGAACCTTGATGTCAGGGAGGATTCTTGCTTCTTCGCAAGCATCGAGGGAATTGTCTACGGATTCTTTGACCGCCGTTATTATTGAACGGGGCAGTGAGTCGAAACCAAGGAAGTGTTTGTTCTTTTCAAAAAACTCAGAAATTGCTATTTGTTTCTGATTGCTTGCCATCTTTTCTGCAATGCCTGCCACGTGTCTCACTCCACCAAGGTCCTCCTTCGTCCTAATGACGTCGGGCCTCAAGCGACCTAAGCCCATCGCCCAAGGTTCTTGAATGATAGCGTTCATTCTGAAGTTTCAAGCGCAATATGGGCAAGAGTTATTCTACGCAGATACACAATAATCCATATTGTCAGGATTATTGAAGCAATAACAGCCGTCCAATATGTCCAATCCCTTCCTTCATTCACAGCCACAGAAAGGTCTGCTGCTTTTGAGCCCCAATACGCGTATAGCGCCCCCGGAACAATCATTCCTGTATTGCCGAGGAGGTAGTCCTTCCAAGTCACGTCCGTAAGGCCGTAGCCATAATTTAGAACAGGATAGGGAATTACTAGGCTAATGCGTGTAAGGAAGACGCACCTCAACCCATCTTCTCCAACCGCTTGTTTTAGAGCATTCAGCGTTGGTTTTTTACTCATCTTTTGTCCAACCCAGCCATACAGGTATTTTTTTGTCAGCCAAAACGGCAGGATTGCGCCTAGGCATGCGCCAACAAAGGCAACCGCCCATCCACCCCAGAACCCAAATAAGACTCCTGAAATGAACTTATGAAAACTCGCAGGAGCCACTAATAGTGCTAAAACGATGTACAGTAGTAACCAACACCCGATACCAAATATTCCATTATCGGGAAACCATTGTGCTTTCTCAATTAGAGGAGATAGTAATGTCTGTGTCAAATATATGGTTAGGGCAATACCGCCGACTACTCCGCCTACGCTTAAACTAGCAATAACACGATTAGATGCCATGACACTCAATCAAAGAAACCTTTTTTCCATGCAGAGATATGTCCCGTAAAAGCACTAGTGGCTACAGTTAGAGGGCTTGCTAAATACAATTTACCTGGGCCTGAACGGCCTTGGAAATTCCTATTGATTGCTGAAACAGTAACTTGGTCAGGCTCTATTGATACTCCGGGGCCAGCCCCAATACAAGCTCCGCAACCAGGGTCAATCAATTTGACACCAACTCGGTGGAATAAATCGTGCCATCCTTTACGAACAGCCAAGTCTTTCACAAGACCGCTTCCATATTGAATAAAGAACTCAACGTTTTCATTTACTTTCAGTCCCATTTTTTCAGCTGCTTCGCAAACCATCGCATAGTATGCAATGTCGTCTTCTTTACCCGCAGTGCAAGAGCCACCGTATGCTATATCGATACTAACTTCTCCGATATCAGATATATTTGCACCATTTGTCGGATCTGAAGGAACTCCTTTGTCAGGGTCGCCTGGATGGGCGACCATTGGGACAATTTCCGAGAGGCTGATTACGTGTATTCCGCCATCGTATTTTGCACCTTTATCTGGTACAACTGCCATTTCTTCCATAAGAGTTCGACTGATACCTTGCGCTTTCTCCATCCAATCATACAGGGCACTATCTGGCTCACATATCCCCGTGCGGCCACTACATTCTGTGGCCATATTACAGAGAGTGGCCCTTTCATCAATCGATAATGAGGTTAGGCCAGGTCCACCAAATTCCATTGACCGGTTTAGAGTAAGTTCCTCTCGTGCATGGTCGGATAAGATGTACAAAATTACATCTTTAGCCGTGCAACCATCATTCAATGAACCAATTAGTTCGAATCTTATAGATTCAGGAACCTTCACGAAAGTAAATCCTGAATAAACTAAACTAGAATATTCTGTTGCCCCCACTCCATAGGTTAGAGCATTCGACGCCCCTCCCATGCAGGTGTGTGAATCTGTTGCTTGAATGAAGTCTCCAACTTCAATAAATTCCTCGCGAGCAACCTGATGGCAAATTCCCGGCGACACGCCATCTTTAGCAGAATAGTCTCTTACACCTGTGTGCTTTTGGAATTCCACCTGCAGATCTCTTAGTGTCTGAACTTTATCCATGTGGGGTACAAATTTCGGGTTGTGTGCCGCATACAGTAAATGGTCTTCGAAAACAGCAAATTTACTTGGGTTAGGGAGTGTGTAATCTGCACCATACTCTTCACTCAAAAAAGTGTGGACTTGAGCGGTTGTAAATTCGTGACTATAGCCGCCTTGTACTTGGGCAATTACGGGGTCATGAGGCTTTACGCATTGGCCTTCACTCTGGCCTACTAGGTTGCGAGCAATGATTTTCTCAGCCATCGTCATTGGACAATCTGGAGTGTCCAAAGGAGGGAGAACGATTTCTTTGCTTTGTAATTTCGAAGCGAATGGAAACAACCCACCGTTTTCGATTATGAGTTTGGTGACGGGGTCATACTGTGAAGTAAATTCTTCTAACCCAAC
>CASIBX010000040.1 GCA_949373075.1 Candidatus Poseidoniaceae archaeon
GCACTCGAGCGTGAACTTCAGGCTGCTCTATTCGGAAGCAGTGATGCAAAGGAAGGAATCGCAGCATATGTCGAGCGAAGAGTTCCTAACTTCGAAGGCAAGTGAAACCTTTAGTTTGCTAGGACTGGGCATTTGTCCCTGATTATCGATTCTACATTGTGTAAGTTTTCGTTCTGTGGCCCATTTAATTGTGAAATGGTTTATTTTCAAACCTAATTTCAAAAGAGTATTTTTTGTCCTAAAACCTAGATTTCGTTACTAATTATGGAACGATGTTTTCAAGTCCTTGAGTAAGTTCGGCGGGATGATGGCGACCAAGTATAATGTCCCTGCTGACGTACCAGACGAACTTATCGAGACTTTCATCGATAATATGGATGCTGCAACTTGCGGAACTGGCAAGATGAATTTATTTGCTTGTGACCAGAAAATAGAACACTTGAATGATGATTTTTATGATGGTGGTAAGAAAATACCTCTTTCTTCCAACGACCCTGGTCATCTTTTTGAAATCGGTGCTAAGGCTCATGCTGAAGGCACAATAGGTGTGTTGGCTGGCCAACTAGGATTAATTGCCCAATATGCTAGAGATTATCCTGACCTTCCATATTTGGTAAAACTAAATTCTAAATCTCATATGGTTAAAACTTCTCAGAGAGATCCTGTTTCACAGGCTCTTTGGGATTTAGATGATGTTTCTGCATTGCTCCACAATGGAATAAACGTTGTCGGCATAGGCTATACAGTTTACATTGGCTCGGAATATGAGCATGACATGTTGACAGAGGCAGCGACTTTTATTCGCCAAGCACACGAGCTGGGGATGATAGCTGTAGTTTGGATGTATCCTCGTGGCAAGGCAGTAACAGATGAGAAGGATCCGCAATTGATTGCTGGGGCTGCAGGAGTTGCTGGTTGCTTAGGTGCAGATTTTGCTAAAGTAAATTATCCTCGTGCATTCGAAGGAATGACTGCGCCAGAAAGTCTTGGCATCGCTGCAGAAGCTGCAGGCCGCTGTGGAATAATTTGTTCAGGTGGAGGAACTCTTCCGCCTGCTGAATTCTTGGGTAGATTGGTTGATCAAATGCAAGTGTCCGGTTGCAGAGGTGCAGCAACTGGAAGGAATATTCATCAGAAGACTACAGATGAAGCAGTTCGAATGACTGCTGCATGTAAAGCCGTAATCTGTGATGGTGCTACTCTAGAAGAAGCATTGAGTATTTACAGTGGTCAATAATTATTGAACCATTCCGCAAGAAGAGCACACGCTGCCTACTACTAGGCCGCCACAAAACATGCAAACTCCAACGTCAGTGAAAGTTATAATTGACATTTAGTATTCAACTACGCCTAATTAGGTCGTTAGTTTGAACATTGCCTTCAGAATCGATGATAAGAGGTTGTCCTTCTTCCCATCCTGGGCAATTATCGGAAACCCAGATGCGGGTTGCCCATTCGCAGATGTCATATCCACCAGATAGAATTCCAGATCTCTTGATGTAACCCACCTTTACGATGTCTTTGTCCTTAGAAAGAACATTACCAAGCTGTTGACTGGTAGTACCGTGTCTCATGGTACTATTGATGTGTTCTAGAATTTCCGCAGTGTTGCGTGGGCGGTCGCCCAGGAATTTCTTGATTTTCTCGCGTATTCTTACTGTCTTCATTGTCATCTCCTCCTTGTCATCCGGCCGAATCCTGTGCGTCGGGTGGGCCGTTAAACCAAAGGAGCGAAGCAGCCCATATAACCGTTCTCCCAACAAACGGCTTGAAGTTACATTAACTAACGAGAAAAGGGTACTAAATAGTGGTTTTATTGTTAAACCGAGTTTAATAAAAGTATTCTCCAGTGGAAACGTGTAACTAAATGTAACAACTTAGTTCAAAGTAAAGGGAAATTATGATATGGGGGCGACTTTTGGACGAAAATGGTGACAATGGTGCATGGCAACCGAATCCGTTCTACATATCAGAGACGGATTCTTGATTGGTTGGCAGATGGAGGGGGCACTGTTACTGAGGTTTCACAAGCATTAGCTCTTAGAGTCCCCCATACTTCTGCAGCATTGAAAAAGTTACGAGATTCGGGGTACGTCGTAAGAGATGATCAAAACCTCCGCGGTTCAAGATACCGCTTAACATCACAAGGATTGGCTAGGTTAGAATCCGATGGCCTTGCAAGAATGAGTGAATTGGTTAGGTGGCCTCCGCCTCCTGGAGCAGCAGGGATTGTATTAGCAAGAGAAGGCTCGATGTTGCTACTTGGTTACGCATCTAAGACGGCAGGACCCCTACTTGGACTACCTGAAAGGCCAATGAATGAGGAAAGTGGAGTCGTAGATTATTCCACTGGAAATGAGGGGGAGTCTACCACTTGGCGTTGGGCTGTTCAAAGAGGCGAAGGTCCGGTATGGTGGGAACTTGAATCCAAACGTCGTGCACAAGCTCCAAACGACCCGAGTCCCCTGACTCTGACCGCATGGATGGAAAGACCGAAAGTTATGGGAATTGTACGGGCTCGTATCCTAGATGAATCTAAATCATGGCCATTGGGTGTTGGAAGTTGGTTTTCTTCATTGCCTGATGGTCTCTGGCCAGAATTACCTCCTGCATTGCGAGATGGAGATTTGGTTATTGGCAGAGCAGGGAATTCTGGCCCTCAAGTTCGTCCCAGAGGGGGAGTTCACGCCCGTCTTGGAAAGAGAGTTGACCGTTCACAAATAATTAGGACAACATCTGCAAATGCATTTACAATTGCAGATGGTGATTTATTATCCGAAAATCAAACACCTTTACCTAAAGAAATACTAAGATATTGGCTAAAAGTAATCCATCCTCGCCTTGGGCAAGAATCGATAGATGAGAGGCACAAGCGTCTTCTTTCAGATATCGAATCTCTTTCTTCAAATGCTCTTACCCGCAGGGTCCTGAACGACTTCCCTGGGCGCAAGTGGGTAGATGCTTGTGAGGACTTTATCGATACTCGTTCTGTATCTCAAAGAGGTGGTGAAGCCATAGTTCGTTATGCATTAGCAGAAGTTGAGAAACCGATAGTTCTCGATTGGCGTTGGCCTTTACAAGAAGATTTGATATCGCAGTTCACTAGTGATAGCCGGTGTAGAGTTGTGATTTGTGAATCGGCGGATTTAGGATTGCCATTTATCTTAACATCAGTGGAAGGTAATGGCAAATTCAATTTGGAAATGCCTCGAAGGCTGTTATTGCCAATAAGGGTTAATCGAGATATTTCAGCACCCAATGATTGGATGCCTCCTGCGTCTCCAAGTGAATTAAATCGCGGTAGCCTAACACGAGTAAATGATGCAACGACAGATCTAGAGGCGATTTGGCAATCGACACAATTAGCAGTTGGAGATGAGCAATGGGCGGACCGTCATGAAAAAAAGTACCCACTGGCATCATGGATAGCGACACCAGATTCCTATCATGCTTCACGTTGGAGAAGAATTGGCGATTTGTTGAACCCCGTATGGGCTGAACTCGCAGACTTAGACCAGTTTGACAACAAAACACTATGCGATATGGCTTTAGTAAATGATGACGCATTAAGTAAACTTATCAAAAGATTCAGGTCGAATCCCTTGGAGATACTTTCTTCTGACACTTCACACCCAGCAATAGCTACTGCTATATTGCTTAGCAGAGAATGGATGGAACAAGATATTGATGTGGCTTCAGCGTGGCTTTCACAACCTCTTAGACTGAGCGAGGTTCTTCGCAAAAACTGGAATGGCAATGACATTAGTATTCTAGCAACAGCCTGCCCCCAACACCTTCTACTTCTACAAAATAAACAACTGAATCGCGAAGAGATATTAGCAATAATGGAGGACGTTCATTATTCGCTCTGGCTTGAAAATTCATCTTCATGGCTACCAACTTGTTTAGCATCATCAATCGGGAGAACTGCTTTGGCGATGATAGATCTACCATGGCCGGCCATTTTGTATCAACAAGGATTGACATCAGAAGATTTAGTCTTAGTTCATCACATGCCAGATGGAATTGGAACTGGTGCTCTTATGGATGTGCTTGAAGGAATAAGTGCTGCTGAAGAAGGGCGTACTCCTCCATATGGGCGCACACATCCTCTCGCTGGTTGGTTATTCCAAAAGCGTGTGCCTACACTTTCGGCAGCGAGTGATTTCAACCCCGATGTTCATCTTGCTTTGCACCGGCGGCTTCAACAATGAAGTGCTCTGAGACTCAATTGACCGCACATGCAACATCGCAGGGAGGGCATTTGTCCGATGAACTGTGATACCAATGATGTGGTCACGTGCCATCGACGAAGACCAGGGTGACTCCTCGGAGAATGACCTCTGATGCAAACCGATGGACAATGTGGTCGGTAATGGGTCCTCGCTGGACGAGAGAGTGAGAGTGAGACAACCAACCGGCTGCACAGATACGCCCTGACCCTGGGTCAAGCCTCCGAGGAGACAGTGACAGGGGCTGTTACGGGTCGGGGCACAGCTTTCTTTGCGATTCATTGAATAGCCATACAAAACCAGTCGATTGTATGGCGAAGTTGGAGCGCTGCTTAGTAGGTGGCACCTTTGACAGATTCCACAATGGGCATAAGGCATTACTCAATACTGCTTTAGATGTTGCAGAATTAGTAGAAGTGTGGATTACTAACGATGTTATGTCGGCTAATAAATCACCATTTCTTGAATCATTTGAAGATCGTAGAGAATCTATTTTATCTTGGGCTGGTGAAAGAATAACTACTCACGAATTAGAAGATAGTATGGGACCTGCTCCATTTCGCAAAGATTGTGATAGTATAATTTGCACTCCTGAAACATTAGGTAATTGTCAATTAATTAATGAAATACGTTTGAAAAATGGCTTGGTGCCATTAGAAATAATTGAAGCACCCCATGCTCTTGATGAGGTGGGTGGAATAATTTCAAGCACGAGGATACGTGCTGGAATAATAGATACTGAGGGTAAACTTTGGCTCAATGAATCTCAAAAATCCAAAACTTATCTCTTTCATTCTGGATTAGATTCAGAATTGAAGAAGCCATCTGGTGAACTCTACGAAGGACCTGAGGATGCGCCTGAAGTTGCTATGTCTGCCGCCATGGAAAACATAGCACCGGGTGGATTAGTTGCAGTTGGGGATGTTAGCGTCGCCACTTTACTGGACATTGGAGTTGTACCTGACATTGCATTGGTTGACGGTATGACAAAGAGACAAGAGTTACTTGAAAAAGTAGATCTGTCCGGATTTGATATTTTGCTAAATGCTTCAAACCCTGCAGGGGAAATAACTCCTTCACTAATAGATTCCATCAGTGCAGCATTACGTAACGACCAAACAACATGTATTGAAGTCGACGGGGAAGAAGATTTGGCCCCTATGATTATTCATCTTTTAGCACCTATTGGTACCAATGTTGTTTATGGGCAACCGGGTAAAGGCGTAGTCCTCAGAATTACAGATATGGCTGCAAAAGAACATTGTAGAAGATTACTATCATATTTTGAGGTGAGGAATTGACTTTAATTTCTGTAGCTGTGTGTGTTCGAAACGGTGTTGATTGGATAGATGGATGCATGGAGTCACTCGTGCAGCAAAGTCACAGCCCACTGGAAATAATTCTAGTCGATGATGGTTCTACTGATGGTGGTCAAGAGAAAGTCAAGGAATGGGAAAGCCATGAACTGGTTACTGTAATTAATCAAAAACCATTGGGAATTTCAGCAGGAAGAATGGCTGCACTGCAAGTAGCGAAAGGCGAATGGTTTGCAATTACGGATATCGATGTGAGGCCAGAGGCAGATTGGATACAACGTATGTTAGAAGCATCAGGCTCTCAAGACGGTGAAGAAGTAGTGGCGATAACAGGGCGGACAGTTTTCGGTCAAGCCAAAGATGCAATCTCCAAGATAAGGTCAATCGAAATCGAATCGAAATATCGTTCGAGGCCTAGAATCACAAAATTGGCAAACGGGCCATGTTCAATGTTTAATCGCGAAAGACTACTACTCATTGGGGGGTTCAACCCATCTTGGTACCACGCTGAAGACATGGAAGTATCACTCAAACTCATCCAAGAAGGAGGAATAATAGTTTACACTCCAAATGCAGTTGTCAATCATATTCCAGAAACCGGACTAAGGCGTTTCTTGAATAAGCGTAAGAGAGACGCTAGGGCTCACGTTCGAATACATCGTAGATACAAAGGAGTGAAACATGACTTCATTGGTTCATCATGGATTGTTCTTTGGATGATACCTCTACTTGCATTAGGCGCATTTGGTGTATCACTATATGTGAATAATATACTCAATTATGATGTCTTGGATTTAGAATCAATTTACTTGGCATTGACGCGCGAAGTCTTGCTAATTTGCTTAATTCCTTTGTTTTGGCTTTCGTCCTACATTCGAAGCGATTTGCCCAAGAGAAGTTTACGTGCTTTTTTTGTACTCACTTCATGGTCAATAGTGCTATGGCAAGGAATCTTGCTCGGTTATTTAGACGCCCTACTGCGCCGAAATGGCCACTAATCACTCTTCATCTTCAATCGAAGACAGCATACGCATGACTAATCCTGAGCCCATTAATACAATTGACCAAGAATAAATTCCTGGGTCAATCCAAGATGTGTGCATAATTCCCCAATAGAAATATGTTAGAACACTTGCAAGCATTGACCATGTTCCAAGAATCAGACTCCATCCACCTTCTCCAGGTTCAACTAGATCTTTGTACCATTCATTAGTGATGAGTGATGTGAACCAATCTCCAACACTTTCTTCTCCAATCAAGGATTTTGCTCCAGTAAATGTAATCAATCCGCATATAGTGATGAATATTGCATCGCTAGCAACGAATGCTGCTGCTGTGTCTTTGTGCTCAAATGTTTGATTCCAATATTCGAAAGTTAGAAGTCCGCCCCATGATACTCGATAGTTTGGATGAATTTCTCCAATCAAGTTTAGTCCAGCCAGTAATAATCCAAGGCTACCTAGCCAAAAATACCAGTTAGCAAGAGTCTTCGAAGGGTTTGTTATAATTCGGAACAAACTGTCCTCTGCATTCTCACTTTCTTTGCTCATGCGCCGTGCCACCTTGGACGCGGTTAAGAGGGTTGGCATAGCCCTGAAGGGGCTTGCAGCAAACTCAGAGTTGACTCTGATGGCGGTACTTGGCAGAGAAAACCTCGGTTAGAATAGTCTCGGCTTTTGCCATTACATCACATGGGTCGATGTTAGTTGGAATGCATGAATTGATTTCCTTACTGCGTCCATATCTTCCTCTTGAAATTGTTTTTGCGGTGACAAGACCAAGCATATCCAGATTTGAAATAATTCCCGAAATACGTCGTGCGGTTAGGAACTGTTGACCAATATGTGTACATGCTTGTTTGTAGATATGGTATACTTCTCCAGTCTGAATATTTCTGAGTCCGTTTTTCTCATTGATTAACACAGAAGCCAAAACTAATTTTTGCTGAGTTGGTAAAGTTCGAATCACTGGTGTTACCTGGTCGGATTCTATTTGGGCTTGAGCAATTCTTACGTGATTTTGTTCAACGACTTCCAGACCTTCTTGCTCAGCCTTTTCCGTAGACACTCGCAAAAGGTCTAGTGCACACCTAGCATCTCCATGTTCTTGAGCAGCTAGTGCGGCACACAATTCGATAACGCCTGCCCCAATTGCTCCTTCAGCGATCCCAATACTTGCGCGTGAACGAAGAATATCTTGCAATTGTTCAGCGTTATATGGGTTGAATACGATATCTTGCTGACCCAATCTACTTCTTACTCTAGGGTCTAGGAAATCTGTAAACTTCAAATCGTTTGAAATCCCAATTACACAAGCCCTAGCATTATTGAGTTCAGCGTTAAGATTTGTAAGGTTGTAAAGAAGGTCATCTCCTGCTTTCTTTACTAGATGGTCTATTTCATCAAGAACCAATACGTAAACTCCGCCTCTTTCATTCATGCGCTTTACCAATTCGGAGAACACTCTGTCAGTAGGCCATCCTGTAAATGGGATGTCGTCAATTTCATGTTCCTCAAGCAGTGCATTTCCCAAGTGAGATAATACTCGATACTGGGTGTCTATTTGTCTGCAATTAACCATAACTGGGTGAACAAACCTTCCAATCGATTCTCCCTTTCTTTGGAGTTGGTCACAGACATATTTTGTGACGGCAGTCTTACCTGCGCCAGTGACTCCATACAGTATCATATTGGAAGGTATATCTCCCTTCAAGGCCTCTACTAAATTGAATGAAAGTTGGTCTCTTTCGTAGTCACGATGTGGTAGAGATTTCGGCTGGTGAGTGTGACGCAGTACTTCCTTCTGGACGAAAAGGGTTTTTTGATTAAGAATTCCATCGAAAATATTTCGCTTCAAAAAATAACACCTCCTCGTTTTTGTCATACACGTTGTTGAACCGGTCTACGCCATGCGTGATGCCTTAAGGGAGTCCGAGTCCACCATATAAGGGTAGTCCAAGAAGTAGATTCAATAGTGAGGTTTTACTCACTTATTGCATTTCAATTGGGGGTATAAAAAGGAAGCCGTATTTTATTTCATTACCTATTAAAAGGCTCCACTGTGAAGCCGATTTTTTTTCATTACGCCGGAACTTAATTTTCCTTCACTCCGATCTAGAATCTGTGTCTCCAAAACACCAAATCGAAAGGATTAGGCGTAATTGCAAATTACCTAATCTTGTTGATTCTAAAATAAGGGACTGCTCCGCTTACTTTTAGGCCCCCCTAAACATGTCACACTTATGTGCGTTATTTTTACAATCTATATTATTACAAAATTTGCCCTTCAGAGTTGATGTCAAACTTCATCCCGTCTTCTCCGTGTATTACATTTTCAGGAAAATCAGGAACCTCTTTGGTAATTATCTGGTAATCTGAATCGATATATGTGTGAGTAATAACCATTTTTGTATTAGGATATTTTTTGGCTAATTCTGTAATATCACTTGGCTTGTGATGGTGTTCAGTGTTTACCCATTCGGGCACTCCCATCTCTACTATTGCAAAACTACACTTTCCTATCCGGTTCCACAAATCTTCGTAAGGTCCAGAATCTCCTGAATGAATCATCGACCACCCTTCATCATTAGTCATCATCCATCCATGGGGGTCAACTTCTGGATCATGAAGTACTTCGAACCTCTCCATAGTCCATCCTTCGATATTTGGCACATCCACCCAATTAATTGTTTCAATAATTTCTTCAAGAGAGCCAGGGTAGGCTAAATTGCATAAATGGGTCAACCTTTCTCTGACGCCACTAGATCCTGCGACGGTTAGTTTCTTCAAACTCTCTCGGTCAGAAATATATTTTCGTTCCAGAAGTAAGAATGGAAAACCAAATACGTGGTCTCCGTGTACGTGGGTGATTAGAATGGTGTCAATATCAGCAGGGCTAATTCCCGCCTTTCTCAAACTAGCTAATGCGGTTGGGGGGCAATCTACGATAATGTGTTTATCGATGACTGAGAAGGAATGTAGTCTTCCTGATGGCAAGAAAGCGTTACCGCTTCCGAGTAACTCCACGAGGACCATAGTCGGTGGAAGTACTTCAACTCTAAGACACCATCGCACCTAACATTCATCTATTCGGTTCAGGTCGCCCGAATCATAGCGAAGGTGGGCTGATTAGTGCTCGTGCTTACAGGATGTTACTCAAATGTCTGAAAATCTAGATAAATCCCTTGCAATATTTTTCGGTACCCAAACTGGTAATGCTGAAGATTTAGCTATGCAAACTAAGAAAATAGCAGACAAGATGGGACTGGAATCTACAGTTATTGATATGGATAATTATCCTGCCAATAATTTGCAAAATCACAAGAGAATATTGATTATTACTTCTACTTGGGGTGAAGGTGAGATGCCTGATAACGCCGCAGAAATGTGGGATGACGTATGTGCAAAAACCCCATCTTTAGCGGGAGTAAATTACTCAGTATGTGCGATAGGTGATACATCTTATGATGAATATTGCCAAGCAGGCATAGATTGGGATAACAAGTTCAAAGAATTGGGCGCAAACCGAGTTTCTGATGTACAATTATGTGATGTGGACTTTGAACCGGAATGGAAGGTTTGGGTTGACAAGGTGATACCTGCTATGGCTTCAATTGAAATTACTCTCTCTGTTTCAGAACCAGTTCAAGCCGCAGAGGTAGTGCAAGAGGCTCCAACAGAAGTAGCAGTAAGTACTGGCAAATCTGCATGGAGTGCTAAAAATCCATACATGTCTAAAATCACTGAATGCTATCTTCTGAATGGTGAAGGCTCTAGAAAAGAGACCAGGCACATAGTTTTCGATTTAGGAGATTCTGGGCTAGATTACAAAGTAGGAGATGCTTTGGGTGTTGTTTCAGAAAACCCTGAAGATACTGTTAATTTACTCATTGAAGCTGCAGGTTGGGATGAATCTCAAATGGTAACTACTCGCAGTGGTGACGTTACTCTCAAAGAGGCATTGAAGAAAGACTTTGAAATCCATCGTGTTAACAAGAAGTTCGTTAATTCGCTTTCTGAGAAAGTAACATCCAGTGGCATGAGGATAACGGTCAAACTTATTGAAAGATATAGGGAGTCTGTTGCAGGAACAGGCTCTGATTGGATGGGAGGCGATGCCCCTCTCCAATCTGAATTATTGTCTTCGATTCCAGGAGACGACCCTATTGGAAGAGTCGAATCACTTACTTCTGACGCTAAAGCGATGGAGGATTATATTTGGTCAAGAGATTACATTGACGTGTTAAGGGATTTTGATGTTAATTATTCAGTAGAGGAGTTCTTTGATATTGCTGACAAATTAAAACCTCGTCTCTATTCAATCGCAAGTAGCCATGATGCTCACCCTGGATTTGTAGAACTAACCGTTGGAATAGTCAGGTACTCTCACCATGGTCGCGAAAGAGGCGGGCTTTGCACAGTTTACATGGCCGACGAAGTCGAAGTCAATGAGACAGATGTTGGAGTGTTCATGTCTCCTACCAAATCATTCGTTCTTCCTGCAGATAAATCTACAGACATCATCATGGTTGGGCCTGGTACTGGAATTGCTCCTTTCAGGGCTTTCATGGAACAGCGTATACATGATGGAGGAGATGGAAAGAACTGGTTGTTCTTTGGCGATCAATCTGAGAAGACCGAATTCTATTACAAGGAATCGATTGAGTCTTGGTTAGATGAAGGTCACCTTTACGAATTTACAACAGCTTGGTCTCGGGACCAAGAAGAGAAAATCTATGTTCAGCATCGGCTCAAAGAGCATGGTGCTAGAATCTGGGAATGGTTTGAAAGAGGGGCCTATTTCTACATCTGTGGAGATAAGACCTACATGGCAAAAGATGTCCATCGTGCATTGATAGACATAGCCAAGGAACATGGTGGGATGTCAGATGAAGATGCTACTTATTTCATTGAGAAAACAATGATGAAAGAAGAGAAGCGTTACCTTCGTGACGTCTACTGATCAGGCTTCACCTTCGGGTGGAGTTGGAATCTCAACTGCATTGAGTCCTTTCTCACGCGCCCTTCTAATCATAATGGTGGTCCACTTTGATTTCGGTCCGGGGAATGCCAAAACGTGTGTGGCATGTTCTAACATTTTATCGCCTAGATTAGGTGATGCTTCAGGCCTTCCTGTATCTTGTAGTCCCTTTCTGGGCTCATTCCATGCTTCTGAGAAAATGGCCATTGGTATAGCGTGGTTATTGGCCCACCTTTCAGAGAGGTAATCTACTCCACTTGCGCCACCAATAATGATTAAATCAGGATAGGCATTCCATTTTATCCATTGTTCTAGTTGATCTTCTAACCACTCGTAGTCGTAGAACCTTGAGTTGCCACAAATAACTAGATTTACCACTCTTCCATCTTGATTGAGGTCACGGCCAGCAAGACGCTGGACCGTGGCTGCACCTGTATTTGTATCATCGGCCATGTTTCCAAATTGTTTGCGTATGCTATAAGGCGAACCCAAGAATATTACTAATAGTTACATAATTGGGCAGTTTGCTTCCGTTATTCGGAGTTATCAAAGGGTCTTTTCAACTATGTTTCAACCGCTTTCATCATAGAATAGATGCGGTTCGCCTCAATCATGGCATTCAAGCGCGTGCTAATTGCGAACCGCGGTGAAATCGCATTAAGAATTCTTAGAACCCTTCGCGACATGGGTATTGAAGTAGCAATAATTCACGGCAGGGAAGACCGATTATCTCTGCCAGTGAGGTTTGCAGATATCGCTTATCCTATAATGCGCTCCAATCCACTGGATTCTTATCTGGACATCGAGGCGGTAGTTAAGGCCGCTAAAGATTTGAATTGTGATGCAGTTCACCCAGGATATGGATTTCTTGCAGAGAATGCCAAGTTTGTTAAGAGGCTGGAAGAAGAAGGAATAACCTTCATTGGACCCACTGCGGATGTAATCACATTACTGGGAGATAAAATTGAAGCAAGGGCTGCAATGGAGGCTGCTGGCCTGCCTACTGCAAAAGGAAGTAGTGAGCCAATATCATCTGCTGATGTCGCTAGTTCACTCGCCGATGAAATCGGTTATCCTGTAATTATCAAAGCCGCTGCTGGTGGCGGAGGAATCGGAATGCAGATAGTCAACAAAGCCGATGAATTTGAGAGTGCTCTCAAATTATGTCAAAGTCGTGCTAAGTCTGCATTTGGCGATAGCAGAGTTTTCGTTGAGAAATACATCGAAGGAGCTCAACACGTCGAATTCCAAGTTTTAGGAGATGGCAAGAAAGCCATTCACTTTGGAGAGCGATTTTGTTCTATTCAGAGGCGTCATCAAAAGTTGGTAGAGGAAGGACCATGGCTTAGTGATGAAAAACGTGCAGAGATTGGTGCATTGGTTTGTTCAGGGGCCGAGTCCGTGGGTTACAAAGGTCTTGCAACATTTGAATTCTTGAGAGATAGTAATGGTGACTTTTACTTCCTAGAGGTTAACCCCCGAGTTCAAGTCGAACATACTGTTACAGAATTAATCACTGGCTACAACTTAGTTGAGTTGGGAATTAGAGTTGCCCAAGGGGAAGAACTTCCTCTTACTCAAGATGATGTAGTTATCAGAGGCCATGCCATTCAGTGCCGCCTAAATGCAGAAGACACAACGAATTTCATACCTTCACCTGGGCGCCTTTGGGAATGCCATTTCCCTTCTGGATTTGGAATACGTTGCGATACTCATGCTCATCCTGGTTACGAAATGCCGGGTTGCTTCGATAGTTTGCTAGCGAAATTACTAGCTTGGGGACCAGATCGTGAATCTGCGATTAAAAGAATGCGTACTGCTCTAGATGAAACGATAATCACTGGAGTAGACCACCTTATTCCATTACACCGCAGAATAATGGATGAAGAGGATTTCTTGGCAGGAGATATCACAATTTCATATATCGATGAACACGCCCATCTCTTGGGATGATAATATGGATGTACTAATCGTTGGCAGTCTAGCCTACGACTCTCTAGAAACCCCTTTTGGAGCCAGAGAGGATGAACTTGGAGGTTCTGCTTCATATGGTGGATTTTCTGCTGCCTTTCACAATAGGAGACTAGAGGGTAAAGGCGTTGGCTTAGTGGGTGTAATCGGTGAAGATTTCAAACCTGAGCATCTAGAATGGTACAATTCAGCGGGGTTGAATGTAGATGGAATTGAGTCAACAGGAGGTCAAACCTTCCGTTGGAAGGGTTCCTATCACGGTGACATGTCCGAGGCTGTAACGCATGAAACCCATCTCAATGTATTCGAAAACTTCCAGCCCAAAGTTCCTCTCAGCCACACTTCACCGAAGGTGTTGATGTGTGCTAATTTACATCCTTCTTTACAATCTTCAGTATTGTCTCAAGCCAAAGCTAGGAGAATCTCAATATTGGATTCAATGAATTTATGGATTGATATAGCCCTCGATGAATTATTAGATGTAATACGAAATGTTGATCTCGTCGTACTCAATGATGCAGAGGTTAGGATGCTGGCTTCAGATGACAATTTAGTAACAGCTGCAAAGAGCGTTCTTAAATTAAAAAATGGTGGAATGTTAGTGGTTAAACGCGGTGAGCACGGCGTACTAGCACTACATCCAGACGGTCTAATTTCAATGCCCGCGTTCCCAACTTCAAATCTTACAGACCCCACCGGTTGCGGCGATTCATTTGCAGGAGCATTATCTCAGATTTTAGCCCAAGGTAAAGGAGAAGTTTCTCGCAAAGAATTAGCAGAATCATTAGTTCATGCCACAGTTACTGCTTCGTTCACAATCGAGAATTTTGGAACTGAAAGATTAAGAAATTTAACGATTGAAGAATATGAAAACCGTCTTTCAGAGTTTAGAATTATCTCTAACACTTCTTGATTGCAGTATGCTCAAGAACAGAGGGCAACTCGCAAGGCCATGACCGTACTCAATATCGCAATGGTAGGTAGCGATGATTTAGCAAAATCAATCGCCAAAGCCACAGATCAGCGCGATGTTCACACCTATGTTCACAAAGAATCTGGAGCCGATGGGCCTCGGATTCTATCTATCATTAGACCAGCTAAAATGCCGGAAAGAATTCGTCCATTTTTCAATGCGCTATGTGCTGCTAGAGTTGGACTGATTGAAGTTACAGAGATTAATGCAGCATTCGGAGAAGTTCTGGTTGGTTTTGCATCCGCTGGTGTGGAAAAAGGAATTATGGTAATTAATCCGCCCGAGGGAGAATGGATTGACGAAGACCAAGTAAAGGGTTTCTTAACTCAAGCAGGTTTGAAGTCTTGGACGCAGTGTGGCAATGACGGTATTGAGATTCGTCATGCGCTATACGGGTTGATGGATGAAATTTCAGGTGATTTGGAATCGGCCAAAAAAGAACCATTGGTAGTCCCAATCGATCAACATTTCAACGTCAAAGGAATCGGCCTTGTAGCGATAGGTTATGTTCAATCGGGTTCAGTTTCTGTTCATGACGAGTTGCACCTTTTGCCTGCTGAAGGTCCTGGTACAGTGAAGAGTTTGCAAGTAATGGATGACGATGTATCAGAAGCAGTTGCTGGTGACAGAGTTGGAATCGCATTAAGAAATACGAAAGAAGACCACTTGACAGGGGGTTCTCTAATTATTCATCCAGCGGTGGAGGACAAAAACAAGGGCATCTCAATACCCCTGTCTTTAGATGAACACAAAAAGAGTTCATTGGAACTATCGGTATCTCCATTCCAAAAAAGAAATTTGGCAGTGGGTGATGTAGTCCACGCTAGTGTGGATTTACAATTTGTCGTTGGTAGGGTCGAATCGATAGACTCAGGACTTGAAGTTACTTGGGAATCTCCCCTATTTATTCGTAAAGAAAACCCCCCTACTGTAATCATTGCACAATTGGATTCCAAGCCTAGAATTATGGGTAGTGCAAAACTAACTCGGCTTAATTGAACAACTGCCAAGAACGGCCCCCCTATGGGGGGGCCAAACGGTGGGTTGATAACCTCGGGTTCAAGTTCATCGGTTCGGGATGCATATGGACACGAAGCCAGAGAGGCTCAGTGTCAAGGGGTCGGAGATAACATTTCGTTCCCTTTCACTGGGAGGAGTTCGTGGTAAGGTCAGGGCGACCTTGAACGAATCACAGGTCTCTTTTGAATCACGTTCAGGCCATGCCCTAGATATCCGTTTGGATGCAATAAAAAGAGTACATCATCATCATACAACTTTGGTTCCAGGTTGGCTTGGAGTCATTGGTGCAATTATGGTTTGGGTGGCTTGGAGGGGGGTTACTGGGCGCTTGCAAGCAGTTCTTGGGGCAGCCGGAATCGTACTTTCAGCAGCTCATTTCATCACAAGAAGACCGACGTTGACAATTGATACAAACGCCGATGATTGTCATACCGTATTTGGTTCTGACATTGCGATGTTGCGTCTTTGCTCTCTTATTCAAAAAATAAATAATGGTATGAGTTTGGAAGATGCGAAAGCAAATGTAGATGCGATGGTTAGTGATTCTGAGTATCCAAGGTCAAGAGAATTTGATTTGGCAGAGTTAATCCCTGAGCCCGTCGAGTTATTCCCTTCACCTGTTCTCAGTCATTTCCTTGATGCAATGGACCAAACTCCTGGTGAAAGGGATAGTTCAGGTATTGAGGCCGTGAGCCCAGCGATTGTAATCGAGGACTTAGATTTGCCAATTTGGGATGATGAAGTCGAAGATATCCAACCTGAGGTTTCACCTAGTCTTATCTCGCGAGCCCAATCAAACCTATTCACCCAAAGACATAATGTTGCACAAAATGGTTGGCAAGAACCACCTCGCCAACAGCCATATCAGGGCGTACATCGATCTGACGCCAATGCAGCCCCATCATACGGAATGATACAGCAGCAAAGCACAGCGCCTTATAGCCATCAAACCGTAAATCCACAACCAACTCCAATTCCAACTGAGTTCTTACCTTCATTTGTAGGAGCCAATGGGGCACACGTCCCTGGCGTAAATCCAGAGATGTTTTCTTCCCCAGATTCTCCTCTGAGTCAACCGCTAGAAGAGATTGAAACCACTTCATTAGTAGCATCTGCACGCAGAGAAACTCCGCTAGATGCAACTTTAGTTGGCGATGAAGTTCTAACTCCTAAAGACCGCTATCCAAAGATGAGTAAGTTGTCTACAAAGCCAGGTCGGCGTAGGATTACCAGTCGGAAAAATAGTGCTGGGAAATTACGAGGTTCTTCAGTGATTGCAGAATTAGTAAAACCCTCTATTGGTAGGGCTAATCGTATTGCAAAAAGGTTGTTTAGGCGTAAACCTAGGACTGCGGAATCACTAAGGATTCAGGCAGAGCATTCTCGTCAATCACAATTAGTCAGTTCAATCCAAGACCTTGCAAAGAGCAATGGTGGTGAAGTAAGTGATGAAGAAGTCCGAGAGATGATGTCTCATATATCGCCTAAACCAATAATTCCAGCAAGTTTTGGTGACTTGGTTAGTACTGAAACAAAGAATAAACCAGGCGACATTGCCTCACTACCAAGATTAGATGAATGAATTCATCTGTTTCTCTGAGAAAGCATATGGGCTCGAATCCCCTTGGCTCTTTCCCATTCAATTTCATCTTCTTCAGTAACCGGTGTAAGTTGAGGTATTGGAATCGGCCTCATCATTGAATCGATTGCTACCATGAAGAAATATCCTTCACAGATCTCTGTTTTTGTCCAATCGGCTTTGTTCATAGCCCAAGCAGTTACTTTTGTACAAGCAGTTCGATTAGAAGTGAAAACAACCTTTGCAGTAACTTCGATTAAGTCTCCCTGGCGAGCAGGAGCTTTGAATTCTAAAGTATCGATTGAAATGGTTACAAATTCACGATGTGCAAACTTTGCGCATACAATTCCTGCCGCTTTATCCATCAATGATAAAAGGCGTCCACCAAAGAGTGTATTGTATGAATTTGTATCTTGCGGAAACACTTCTTCGATAAGTGTCACTGGTTCGGTACTAAAGGGTTCCATTGTACTGAGGGGGTTGGTATCTCCTCCTTCAATCCATTTACGAATGTCCCAATCCGTGTGAGATTTGAAGAGGTATAGGTTCTGCCAACTGAGTGTGTCCGGAATTTGTGTCGCTTTAGTTAGTGGGGGAATCGATTCTCCAGTTGCTGTAGCGAGGATGCTAGTAAAGGGTTGGAAAGTGTTTCCTTTACATGCATCCCAAGAGCCGGTGACAGGTCCTGCGGCAGAATTGAAAACCATTGCACTACTACGTCATTTACTAGAAGATAAGGGCACAGTAGGTGATGCTGCAAGAGCCAATCTTTCGCGGGAACTTATTGTAGTCCCAGTTGCTGAAAAGTTAGCACTTTTCACTAAGAAATGGAATCATTCAGAATATTTCATTCACATGAAAAGACTATTCAATTCAATCGCAACGATAAGGGGAAATGAAGTTGAAGCAACCCATGTCCTGACAGGTGAAAACTTAGGCCAAGTTTCCAGTCAAACTTTAGGGAATCTAGGCGGAATCGAGATCGCCACTCCATTACTTCCTTTGCGTCCATTATTAGCATTCGATAAAGTTACGATTATGACTATGGCAAGGCGACTTGGGACACTTGAAATCAGTGAAGGTCCAGAAGTCTGCGATGCGTTGGGTCCAAGTAAACCTACAACTGTAGCAAATAAGGAATGGTTGGAAAGTTCGGAAGATAGAGCTGGTGGCTTGCAGTCACTCGCCGAGAATTGTTTTTCCAAACTGAAAGTCGTGCAATTATGACCTTCATCGGGTCCCCCCCTACGGGGGGAACCCGTAACTGACAAGTTCCCGTCGATATTTTATGCCTGACTTGTGTGGAGGGAGAGAGAGGGTGCCACCTATGAATGATAATAAGAATGCAATTACCGCTTTGGTATTCACATGCTTGATGCTAGTTTCTCCTTTAGCAGCAGCAGCATCAGTGACTACTTTCAGTGATGGCGGAGCCGAAATCGAAGTTGAAGTTAGAGACGGACCAGATTATACAAATTTTGATGATGGGACGGTCACACTACCTTCGGGTGACACGGTTACTAGCGCTTCAGTAAAGGTTTCAACAAGTATGGCAACCCATGAAACATTTGCAACAATCAATTCTGAAACCGCTCAATACGTATGGGACCCTGTCTACAATAATCAGCAAACAGAATACTCAACATTAGCAGATTTCACATACCACGAAGAGACTGTAAGTTTGGTAAGCGGTGGCTACTCAACCGACTTCGAAATGACTTCTTCAGATTTTTATGATGAAAGTGCACCAGTTCATGAGCAATCTGGCTGGCAGCATGGCACTTTAGCTGAGTCTTTTACACTAAATGACAATTGTAACACTGGTAATGAATGCTGGGGTACAAACATGTTTGATAGTGACAATGATTACACCAATGACGACTTGGGGTCAGGTTTTTCTTACAATTTGATTTCTCCTCCAGTTGAAGTAAATCCTCTTTCCCCGATTGCACGTTTCTCTAGTTGGCACGGTTTACACTGGTCGCAGACCAATCCGGGGGCTACTCCAACGAACACATACTACGATTGCGGATACGTTATGGTTAGAGAGTATTACAATCCTGGCAGCTTTGGTTCTTGGTCGCACATACCATTCGATTTAGCAAATTCTTCCGGTGTAGGTTACTCTAACGGTTTGTATCAAGTTGGGGCAGGGAATGGTAAAATTCAGAATTGTGATGGATTGACCGCTACAGACTATGCTCTTGGAGGGGAATCTACTAATCCAACTTTGAACCCTAATGGTTGGTCAACATTGGCACTCAACCTCGATGACTACAAAACCAAGGATATCCAATTGAAATTCGTAATGAGTCACAATTCAGGTGCAGGAGCTCCTTACAATGCTACAATGCCTGGCTGGTTTATTGACGATTTTAGAATAGGGGACCCATTGCCTCAATCTGGATATATGACTGTCAAAGGTTTCACTCCAATTCAGGCACCAAATCCTGGCTTCCCAGATGGATACGGAGTTTTGACTCTGGAACAGGAAACAACTCCTACCAACTCACTCACAGTTAGCGTTTTGCGCGGTGGAACTAGTGAGATAGCGCTAGACAGGGACGGCAATCAATTGACTAACTTAGAAGGTCCAATCGTGGAACTTTGGGATGTTGATGCAAGTGAATATCCGGTAATAGATATCAGGTTTGATTTTGATACTGGTCTATACCGACTCTCTACAGCGGTCCTACATGGTATGAATATTGGTACTAGAGTCGGATCTGGATTGAATGACTCAAATGTCGTCTACGACCCTATGATTATGGACGGCGTCTGGATGTCACCTGGTGGAGAAATACCACTAATCTATTCTCCAGAAGTAATCGACAATTCATTCACTCCACCTCTGGCTAGGAGTAAATTCTCACAACCAATTCTCGGTATCACTCCACAGGTTTTAGACGATTGTTCTGAGTCTCCTTTGGTACAAATTAATCCAAGAGATAATTCTCTTGTCAATTTGACAGTAGGCCAAAAATGGGTTCCTAGTGAACCGATATTTGGATTCACAGCTTTAGTTTCGTATGCCAACCCTTGTGGAATGTCGGAAATATGGTTCGACTTAGAATTTGGTCATAGTGCAACAGGAGTGTCATTAGATATAGCCCATGATGGTGATATTGAATGGGCTATGAATGAGCCTGCATTTGGCTCCTTTGGACGTCAAACCTCGTTCTGGGCTGGCTCAACAAATGGGATAAATTATGCAATGGACCAATCAACTTTGACTCTGAATACTAATGGTGAAGCAACAGGCGGTACTTTCATGCTACCTGTTGACGCAGATGTTAGTATTGCTGAAGTCGCATTCTCAGACAATACTGCTGCTGATTTCACACTCTCGTTAACGGCTAGTGGCCAAGAGGTTTCTATGGGTGTAATGCCAAATCAATCTATATTGGCGTTTGAAACTCTAGAATCTATGTTTGATTTTGAGGGTGCAATTACATCGCTTCTCACCAATCCCCTTTTACAGGTTTCATATGTCGATGAGTATGGTAACGATTGGGCAACATTCCAATTCAAGATAGTAAACTCTAATGCTGCAAGTGGCTCTCAAGTCGTTGTACGAGACTTGGATATAGTCTATGATTGGAGCACAACATTGGGCGCAGCGAACAATTTCGATAGGGAATTGAACCAAGGTATCGCTTTGGGTACGGGTGCTGATGTAGACGTTCCATTGACTCTATCTGCTGAAAGCGGAGGGGCGATTAAACTCTCAGACTTGTCTATCACAACATCTACTGGATACGACTCATCTCTGTCTCTAACAGGAAACCCAGAGGGGTTGTATCCTAACGGAGATATCATTGAGGCTGTTTCAGTTCACAGTGTTGCTCAATCAACCGGTACTTCATTTGCAGAATCACGGCTTCGAATGGAATCGAGTAGCGGAGTTGTTGAATTAGCATTCTCCGAACTCACGCTCTTTACAGAATCTTATGACCCAGACAATCTAATCTCTCTAGAGTCATCCTCCTACACTGAAGTTGGAGATGAAATGCAAATTACTTGGCGATTTAGAATTAATACTGCTTGGGAGGATACTGCAGAATTACGTTTGTATGCAAGTCTGATTGCAGGTAATGGCGTAAACGGTTTGCCGGGAGCAGTTGTCCTCGCTCCAGTCAATGGCAATGCGATCGAAAATGATGCCTTAATTTCTTCTTTCGAATTAAGAAATAATGCTGGTGTCACTCAAAACCTTGAATCTGCAAGTTCCAATCAAATCATCAACCTAATCGGTAGTATTCGATTAGAAGGATTAGATGTTGCTCCAGATCCAACCTCATACAATCTAACATTACAGCGATGGGATGTTGAAACTATCAACGGTTCAGTAATGTCTGAATGGGTAGAGGTTTCTAATTCAACAGGAATTATCGGTGGCGATTTTGACTGGTCGGTAAATCTTGGATTGACAGCTGCAGGCCAAGCAACATATCGTTTCATGATTGATGGATATGAAGGCGGCGACACACTTTGCCCTCCATCTCCAATCATTTCAGATGTAGATTGTGCGATTCCTTTCAATCTGTCAATCGATACCTATTCCCCTACATTGGTGAATATCTCTGTACTCAAAGCCTCCAACTATGACCCGACCATTTGGTCAAATTGGAGAGGTTTGGTAGATGATACATGGGTACTGCCTAATGCTCAACAGAAAGTTCGCGTTCTCGCTCAGGATATTCCTGCACCACCGAGTACTCTTGAGATGTACTACTGGGTAGAATACGACCACGATTCAGATTTCGATGGTATAGCGGACCCTGATGAATATGTTTCAATTACATTGGTTAGCGATGGCGAAGCGCCTACTGCCAACTACAGTGGTACTTTCAGTGATAATGCTAACAAGGGCCAAGACCCACCAGGTAAGGTCAGTGTTTACATTACTGGAGCAGATTTAGGTGGTAACCAAATAGATGGTGGAGCACACGGATTTGAAGATGATTTGGTTACATATGTTTCAATGGATGCAAAGACTCCAAACATCAGGAATTTCTTTATCGAGAATTCTGATGGAGAGCGCTTGCACAATCCGAATGAAGGTCAACCATTCTACCAAGGGCCATGGAACATGTCGATGTATGCTGGTAACGAATACCATTTGATTGTTGAAGCGACCGATGAGAACGGTTGGAGAGACATCAACTATTTCGAAATCGACTTAGGTCCTGAGAATATGGTGGTTTACTATTCCCCACGCAATGAAACAGCATGGGCTGACTCAACCGATATAGAAATCGTTGAAGCAGGTGATGATAGCGATGGTCCTCAAGTCCTAAGAATGGATGGCGGCCGTCTTATCGATCCGTTTGAAGATGAGTTTTATCTTGATTTGCCGATTAGAATGAATTGGGATATTATTGGAATTGAATCGACAACCTATGTCCCGCAGTTGCGAATTAAGGATATGGACAGAGACCCTTCATTGATGAGTGAGTCCGGTGGACGACACAAGCAGCGCTGGGTCTACAGTGATGGGATACAATTGGATTACAGAAATGGAATCAGTCCTACCTTCACAGACCTTTCCGAGCCGTATTCTCAAGATATCGAGTTAGCATTCGTATTCCCTGGTGATACGATTTCAATGGAAGGGCAGTATGCTTACCTTGATGGAATAAACAATGGGGTTTACGTTTTGCCTGAAGGTGAGTTTACCATAGAAGTGACACGTCTAGAAGCGTCTATGGATGGCCAGAATGGATACCTAGCTTATCCAGCAGGCGGTGCAGATGGTTCAAGAACCGACGGTCCTACACTGCATTTAATCGATGGTGGAGAGTTCAACATCAACATTACAGCACCTCCTCTCTCAAATGAATACACCTACACATTCCGTCTGGTTAACTTGCCAGATGGTGCTACTGATTCTACGGCTTCAATTTGTGATGGTAACAGTGCATTTGGCTGTGCTTCATTCAAGGTGAAGGTCGATGGTCAGAAGCCAGAAGTCGAGAAAGATTCCTGGAGTGCAAGTTCTGGAATCAATGGTGATGTTCTTGAAAACACATTACCATCTTCTACAATGCATTGTGTAAATGTACAGGCTATCGTTGAGGAAAATGCAGCACTATTGGCTGGAGAAGTCAATCTAATGTGGTCTTTCTATGCAGATGGTGGAGATTCTAACTTCACTTGGCCAGTTTATGGTCAGAAATTCGGAGGAGATGCACAGTCTCATCCTTTGGATTTGAAGATTCAAGGTGGAGATTACCTTGTCGAAGCCGAATGTGTAGATCTATGGCCTGACCCACAAGACCCTACACAGACTCAGATTACAACAATCGACGTCATAATGTGGATTGAAGGAAGAGATTCTGCAGGTTGGAGTATTGACGGAGGAGGGCCAAATACTGCTGGCGGAGTAAGTTCAATCTATTCCTCAAACCCAGTTCACAACTCTCAATACCGGTTAGTTCACGAGCAAGCAAAATTCACAGTAATAGATGTGAGAATGAATCCGAAGAGTCCAGAAGTTGGAGATACGGCTGAATTAGAAATATCTATCCAAAATATTGGAACCAAAGATGGAAACATCACTTTGGAAGTACAATCTGTGACAGATGGCGGATTCCCTACTACTGAAATGACTTTGACAACTGATGAAATCACTCAGGGAGCATTGGAGAATATATTTACAGAACTCGAAGTGTTTGCCAACCCTACTAGTGGAATGTATTTCCTCATTGTAGATTCAAACTCTAATGAAGTATTGTGGAACGGTTCTGAGAACTCGAAATCTTTCAACGTTGCAGAAGCAAGTGGCGATGAAGGATTCTTATCAGGTTCGGGTATGTTGATTGTAATTGGATTGGGTACATTGATTCTGATATTGTTAGTCGTGGTAGTAGTACTTGCTAAGCGCGATTCAGGCGATGGAACGTTTGAATACGAATATGATTATGAAGAGGAAGAGAAATCTTACGCTGATTTACCTGTTGCTGCTAAAACAGGACCTCCTGCTGCTTCCCCTGTTGCCGATGTTGACCCCTTAATGGCGACAGCAATGGCCGAATTCCCGCAATGGGACCAAGCAACAATTCAGGGATATTTCGACCAAGGTTGGGACATAAACACTCTCCGAGATTGGGTAAACAACCAGTGATTAATCATGAATCTAGATTGGGAAGACATCCATTGGAAAGATCCCGATGGTGGCACTATTGTGCTGCATGGGATACTACCTACAGTTGTATTGCCCAATGTGATGCGCCCACGTTTGACGTGGCACGGCTTAGGTATCATGGGTTCAACCGAAGAAGTTGAAGTTTGGCTTGAAGAAGAGAAGGCAGAATTAGAAGATTCAGGAATCAACCTTGACAGTGCGATTCTGAATGGTGGATTGGATGGATTATATCTTGAGATGTTAACTTGGGTCGATGGAATCCAAGTTGGTAAATTCCCCGACCCTGAACCTCGCAGATTGCACAAAGCTGCACAAAAGCATGGTAGGCCCGTATTTTTTGTTGAACCCGATATGGATGATGAAAGATGGGAGGAAATACTCATCAAAGAAGCGAAAGCAATGACGAGGCCATTCAAGTTGTTGAGGATAGTTTTCACCTCTCGACGGTGGAGGAAAAGTATCAAGAAAATGAGGCTACATGTAGTGGAGCAGCCTCCACGGGAGCCCGATGGCTTGCAAGCAGCAAGCGCACTCGCTGCAACTTGGTGGAAACTAAACCGAGACAATTCAGATGAAGTTCTAAATGATGAGAAGGACGAGAGATTCGCTGCAAGACTTAGAGGCGGTCTTGCAATGCTCAGAGAAGAGCACGGCGATAAAGCCGTCTTGCTCGTTCCAATACAACAGGCATGGAGAGATTCTATGCTAAGAGCATTGAATACTATGCCTGATGCAGAGGAGAGTTCATCACTCTTGGGCACTTCGGATGAAGAGGAGGAGTGACCATGAGCGGAGTCGGTAAGTTCGATGTTAGAGTAGACAATCTACTAGTTCGCTTTACTCCATCTCCTCCGGTTGATCTCGAAGAGGCAGTTGAAAGATTGGGCGGAATCAGGAACGGAGACGTCATTATCAAGGCATTAGATGCTCCACGAGCGACTCTCATAATCGATTCAGGAGGCCGAATCATAGTCCATGGTACTCATCGAATCGAAGCAGCAAGAGCGGCTGCAAAAGAAATGCTCCTGAGAATGGGTCGTGATGACTCAGGCATGGTGGCGGAACTTGGACCAATTGTGGCATCATTCGATTTCGGAGAAGAGGTTCCTATCAACAATTTACGTACTAATCTTGGAAGTGGAACTACGTCAATCGATGAGCGATTAGGCTGCTTAAGGTTGAATGATACTAGACATGATTTGGAATTACTGATTTGGGCTAACGGCCGTTGTGTTGCTTTGAATGCCCGCCATCAGAACATGGTGGCTATGGCTGCAGTACATTGGAAGTCTAAATTCAGTGATAAGAAATCACTGAAGGCGTGAGACATATGGATTGGACAGGGCCAATCCTTGATGACCATTTTCACCTAAACCGGAATGGTAGATTCCTTGATGCTGCTCGTGATTTTTTACGAGTTGGTGGTACCGACTTAGTTTTGGTTCATTGCCCTGATTTTGCTTCCCCTCCAGTAACCAGGAAAGGTCATTTTGATTCCTATGCAGATACAATTGCAATGGCCGAAGAGGTTCGCTCTCTCGGGCTCGGAGTACGAGTAATATTGGGTCCGCATCCAGCTGCATTTGCACACCAATTCGAATCTTTAGGCGATAGGGCAGAAGAGAATTATTGGGACAGCATTGAGACTGCCCTTCATTTTGTTCATGAAGGTAAAGCCCACGGTATCGGTGAAGTTGGTAGGCCGCATTGGAAAGTGACAGATGAAATTTGGAGTCGTTCTAATGCTCTTCTTTTGGAAACGATGCAATTAGCAGCTAAAGAGGGCGTGCCTCTTCAATTACATGTTGAAGGTGAGTCTGATGAAACATATGGGGATTTAGCGGAAATGGCAGACCGAGCGGGCCTTGCCAGAGAACGATTAGTTCGTCATTACGCACCCCCTAAGGTAAATGCAGAATACACTCATGGAATCACTCCTAGCGTACTTGCGGGAAGTGGTTCAATCGAAGAACTGATGGCTACATTCGAAGCGTCATCGCATGGATTCATGCTGGAAACTGATTACATGGATGACCCTAGGCGCCCAGGTGCAGTACTCGGTCCTAAAACCGTACCAAAAAGAACACGCCAACTCTTGGAAGCGGGTCTGGATGAAGAGATATTGTACAGATGCCATAAGGACTTACCTGACCATATATATGGTTCAATTTAACCAAGAGTTCATGACCTCCGCTTTCTTCGGCAAGCACAGTGGTTACTATGAAGAGGGTTATTTTAATCTCAATTCTCATATTTTTAATGTTAGCCCCTATGAATGTTCAAGCACAAGTACCAATTCCTGTTGCTGTTGAAATAGAATGCCAGCAATCTACAATTAACATAAACGTTCATCCTGAGCAAAACCAACCGGTTTCTGTATCATGTACCGTGGAAAATACTGGTAGTTTCAAAGAACAGATTGACATCGATTGGAATGTCGAGGGCAATGATTTCAATCTCGATGTATCGGGGGATACCTCTTGGGATATTGAGGCGGGTGATTCCGAATCATTCACTGCAGTTTTCACAGCATCTGCTAGAATTGAGGTCAAATCTGAAGATTTCAATATCACGGCCACTGTAGTGAGTGTAACAATTGGCGGCGATCCTATTACAATCCCATTGGGACAATTTGGCTCAACTGCTGAAGTGGGCGGCACTGTCAATTCATTGGCGTATTCGAGAGTAGACTTGGAAGTGTCTAATCCTACTACGAGAAACATCGAGGTCTCGGAGGAGGAATCTATCCAATTTACTATTTTTAATGATGGGAATAGAGCCGATAACCTTGAAGTGATTGTGGTCAATCAGCAAGAAATTGAAGATGCTGGTTTCAAATTTATTTCTGACTCGTTTTATCGTGCTACCGTTAATCCGGGTTCTTCTTCAGAACAGGGGACTATTCTCTTAGAAGCACCTTCGGAAGCATCTAGTGAAATCTCCATTCAGGTCGAACTTCGTGCATATTCCAAACTGGATGAATCTGCTGAACCAAGCGTAATTACTGTTAGGATTGTTGTCGCTGCTTCAGGGGGAGGAGGTACATTGGGTGGCTTTGATACTATGAGTGGTGAAAATTGGGCCATGATTGGAATGGCAGGAGGAGGCCTAATCGGGGTTATCCTTCTTCTTGTGATTATTTCTCGTCTTACCAAGAAAACAGCAGGTAAGCAAAAGGTTGCTCAAAAAGAAGCCAAGAAAGCAGCTAAGGCTGAACGTAAGTCTGGAAGAAAGGGCAAAAAAGCAAAACCAGTGGTTGACGAAGAATCCTCTGATGACGACTTCGATTTCGATGATGATTTCGATGATGATTTTGATTTCGACGATTTGTGACGTAAATATCGGCATTTCGGCTAATTTTCAACACCCCGGAAATGGGCTTTATCGCTTGTTTTCTTATGGCAACAGTCATAGACGGGGTGGCTAGGGAAACACCTACCCTAAGGGTAGGTGCTAATTATGCTAAATTTACAAGGTAAAGTTGCATTTGTTTTCGGTGTTGCCAGTGAAGACTCAATCGCTTGGGCGATTTGTCAAAGTCTAGCTGATGCTGGGGTGACTTTGTATCTCGGTTATCAGAAGAGATTCATGTCTCGTGTTTTCCAATTAAAGGACAAACTTCCTGCTATTGCAGGGTTCTACCCTCTTGATGTTGCTACCGATGCAGACACCAAGGAATTCTTCGATGCTTTCAGTGCAGAAAACCCTAACGTCAAGGCAGATATTTTGATTCATGCTATTGGCTTCGCACCTCGCGAATGCTTCGACAGGCCTATTCTGTTCGTCGATGACGATAAAATCAACACAGCATTCACTATTTCAGCCAACTCTTTGCAACGCTGCCTAAAGTTTGCATTGCCTTATCTGAATGAAGGCTCCTCCACAATCACGCTGACCTATGCTGCATCAACACGGCATGTTCCTTCTTACGGAATAATGAGTATGGCTAAGGCTGCTCTTGAGTGCTGGACAAGAGAATTAGCATGCCACCTTGGGCCGGAAGGCCATCGCGTTAATGCTATTTCAAGCGGGCCAATTCGCACTATTGCGGCTAGCGGCATTCCTGGATTTGATAATATTCTCGACCATGTTGCGGCCAATTCACCATTACGCAGAAATGTTACACAATCCGATGTCGCTGGTTGTTCGACATGGCTTGCAAGCCCTCTTTCAGCAGGAGTTACGGGCCAGTGCATCTATGTCGACGCTGGTTATTCGATTACAATGGTTCCTTCAAGCATAATGGGTGAGTGAATCCTATGACAATAACAACTGCAGATGGAAAGCCGTGTGATGGACTAGAGCAGGCCCCGTTTGAGCCAATTGCAGTAATTGGAATGGCAGCTCTAATGCCAGATGCAACTTCAATTGAGCAGTTTTGGCAGAATATTATCGATGCACATGTTTCCATCAAAGAGGTCACTAAAGACAGATGGGACCCTGATATTTACTGGGATGAAGGCTCACCTGGTAATATCGCTGAGGGTAAAACATATTCCAAAATCGGAGGATTCGTAGAAGGATATGAGTTTGATTGGAGGCGATGGAGACAACCCCCGGGAACGCTCCCTCAGATTGACCCGTGCCAACTTTGGGCGGTTACAGTTTCTGCAGACGCTATTGAGCATGCAGGATATGGTGAAGGCGGAAAAACCCTAGACCGATCTAGAACAGGTGTAATTTTTGCAAATGCCTTAGGTGGTGAAAACCGTTCAGAATCGAATCTTCGCGTATTCAGTGCTGAGATGAGGAAAATAGCAATCGATAACGGAGTTACTCCTGAGCAAGCCGACTCCATGGTTGAGACTATTTGCGAAGGAAAACCACGAATTGATGAAGATACAATGCCTGGAGAATTGGCGAATGTAGTAAGTGGAAGAGTTGCAAATCTTCTAGACTTGCAAGGTCCCAATTATTCTACAGATGCAGCATGTGCTTCCTCGATGGCCGCTTTACTCGATGCCTGCCGTCTTTTGCAGACAAGGCAAGTCGATACAATGCTCGCCGGAGCAACAGACCGTTGCATGGAAGCCCCGACATATGCTAAATTCAGTGCCATTGGAGCACTATCTCCTACTCACTCGACACCTTTCGATGCACGGGCCAATGGATTCGTTATGGGCGAAGGCGCTGGCGTGTTACTGCTCAAGAGACTGTCAGATGCAATCCGTGATGGCGATGATGTCAAGGCGGTAGTTCGTGGGGTGGGGGGCTCTTCAGATGGTAGAGGCAAAGGAATAACTGCGCCAAGCCAGAGGGGGCAAGTTCAAGCGGTTAGCAGAGCATATTCACAAGCAGGATATGCCCCTTCTACTGTTGAGTTAGTCGAGGCACACGGAACCTCAACCAAAGTAGGCGATGCTACTGAATTATCTACACTCTCACTTCTTTGGAATGATTTAGATGGCGGCGACCATATCGCAGTGGGCTCAGTAAAGAGTCAAATTGGCCACTTGAAAGCAGCAGCAGGTATTGCTGGAATTATGAAAGCATGCAATGCTGTTTATCACAACACTATCCCTCCAAGTGCAGGATTCCAAACACCTAATCCCACCGTTGAATGGAATGAAATTCCATTCTTTGTGCCAACAAAAGCTCGTGATTGGCCTGAGCCAAAATCTCACCCTCGCCGTGCAGGAGTTTCTGCATTTGGGTTTGGAGGGACTAATTTCCACGTTGCAATCGAAGGTTACGTCCCCGAATTCCATGCCGAATTGGTATCTCACTGGGATGGAAGATGGGAAGCATATGCTGGATATGACAAGCCATCTTCGGATAAGGCGACAATGACGCATGAACAGTTGAAAGCCATAGAAGGCGGATTGCTACTATTGTCAGGAGACTCTGTCGAGGCAGTGCGAACTAAGTTGGCAGCAGTTTCTTTCCAAGACTCTAATTTTGATGATGACCCTAGTGGAATTAGACTATCGTTCACTTTACCCGATGCATGGTCCTTTAGCCCATCTGATTCCGTCCGCATGGCAATCTCAGCAACTAATTGGGCCGAATTCAACAAGAGAACAGAACTCGCATTGAAAGCGATGGATGACAAGGCTAAATGGGGCTTCTTAATGAGCCAGGGGATTATGATTAGCGATGATCCTGCATTACCCTCTGAAGCCAAAGTCGCCCACATGTATCCTGGCCAAGGTAGCCAATATGTTGGTATGACGCATGACCTAAATCACCGCTTCACAGGCGTGGGCGAAGTTTGGGAGAAGGCCGACATTACCATGGTAGAGGTTTTGGATGGAGAAACCCTCTCGTCCTTTGTTCTACGTGATAATCTGTCACAAGAAGAAAAGGAAGAAGCAGAATTCAAACTCAAACAAACTGAATACACTCAACCTGCAATGTTAACCGCAGATTTAGCCATAGAAGCGGCGCTTAATGCCCATGGGCACAAGCCCGATATGGTTGCAGGGCATAGTTTAGGAGAATATGCTGCATTGATGAGTGCAGGCATTCTAGATATGGATGGGGCACTAAGAGCAGCCGCTGCCCGTGGTACTGAGATGGGTAGTGTAGAAATCGACGATAAAGGACTAATGGCTAGCGTAACCGCTCCTTATACTCGAATAGCCGAGATTATTGAAGAGATAGACGGATACGTCATAGCAGCTAACAAAAACTCTCCTAAAATGACCGTAATAGCGGGTGAAACCGCTCCTGTCAAGGAGGCTATGTCTAAGTTTCAATCCGAAGGTTTCCAAAGTGTAGAACTGGCGACCAGTCACGCATTCCATTCTAGAATCGTAGCCCCTGCAAATGAACCTCTTCGCAGGTTCCTCGAAGGACTTGAAATTAGATGGCCAAGCATTCCAATCACAAGCAACGTAGATGGTGGATGGTATCCAATGGATGATGGCAGCGATTCTAAGACAGCTGTGTTGTCAAAATTAGCACCGCAGATGGCGTCTAGTGTTGAATGGACTAAGCAGATAAATTCAATGTATGAAGCAGGAGCCAGAATCTTTGTCGAAGTTGGCCCTAAACGCGCATTGACCGTTTTCGCTTCACAAATTTTGGAAGGAAAAGTAGCCCTTCCAATTATGACAAATCACCCCAAGGCAGGAGGAATCGCAACTTTCCTGTCAGCATTAGGTACTCTCGCACTAGCGGGTAGAACTCCTGAGTGGCCAGACCGTAACAGTCCTCAACTTACCGAGGCATTCCGAGCGGGTCCGGTCGAAGCCCAAGGCGTATCTCAGCAACCGGCTACTCCGCTCAAAGAACGTAGCAGGCCACTGCCTTCCAAAGGCGGAGACGTAATCACCAAGACTGTAGTACAATCTAAAGAGGCATTCAGCGACCCTGATGCCGCTAAAATTAACTTGGTAGGGGAACTAATTGCTGCACAAACTGGCTACCCTGCTAAATTCTGCCAAGGAAATGTCGACATGCGAGATGTATTGGGAATGAACGACTCTCAAATACAAATTGTAGTGTCCAGCGTACATGCTCGTTGTAGCACAGACCCTGATTGGGATGTCACAGTAGCAAAAACTCCAGGGGATATCACTCGATGGATAACCGCTGCACCCATACCCGGCAGTAAAACTAGGGCTACAAAATTCGATGACCGTGATGATGACCCGTATGTGATAACAGGAATTTCCTTAGGATTACCTGGCGGAGAAAGGGTATTCGACAAAGGTAACTTTGAGAAATTAATTCGTGGAGAAACCTGTATTAGCGAAGTTACTGATGATTACAAACAGAGATTGCTTGACAAAAATATTGTTCGCCTGATCAAAGGCAGAGATGGCAGCGTAGGTATGGACGCTGCGACAGAGTTTGGCGACATCCCTCAACTAGCTGGCCTCAAATCCGCATTTGATCCAACCGAGGAATTCGGTATTGATGCAAAGATTGCTGCTGCTTGGGACATGGCGACACAGTTAGCATGTGCTGCAGGATTGATTGCTCTCAAAGATGCAGGTATTCCTCTAACTCCTGTTGAACAGGTAGGTAAAGGCGGTTTGCGATTGATTCGCTCATGGCAGATGCCTTCAATGTACAGAGATAGAACTGGAATTGTCTTTTCATCATGTTTCGCAGGCCATCAAATGGCGGCCAAACATGCTAAGTTAAACGGTGATGATGGTGAAGGCAGATTTGACCGCCGATATCTATTCCAAATCCTCAATATGGGGCATTCACAATTCGCTCAACACGTGGGTATTCGTGGCCCTAATACTACCATTAACTTGGCATGTGCTTCTGCTACAGCAGCATTTGGTGTGGCCGAGGATTGGCTAGCAGCAGACCGTTGTGACCGCGTAGTCATCATCTCTGCAGATGATGTGACTGGAGACGATATGTGGGAATGGATTGGCTCTGGTTTTGCCTCGAGTGGCGCTGCAGCTACCAGTAACGTCATCGAAGAAACAGCACTACCTTTCGATAAACGCCGAAACGGTTTGATTCTTGGAATGGGAGCCGCTGCATTCGTTGTAGAAAGGAAATCACATTCAGATGCAAGGGGAGTTCAGCCTATGGCAGAGTTACTTGGTACTAGAATCGCTAACTCGGCCTTCCATGGAACCAGGCTTGATGTAGACCATGTCGCTTCTACTGTTGACGGATTCATTGGAGAAATGGAATCCCGCTGGGGCCTTGACCGTCACAAGATGGCTTCCGAAACAGTGTTCTTTTCCCATGAAACATTCACTCCTGCAAGAGGAGGCTCAGCCCAAGCCGAAGTTAAGGCACTGAGAGATACCTTCGGTGCGAGTACAGATTCGATAGTGATTGCCAATACCAAAGGTTTCACCGGACACCCAATGGGTGTCGGAATTGAAGATGCTGCAATGTTTTACGGTTTGATGACAGGTAAGATTCCACCAATCGCTAATCACAAGGAAGTAGACCCTGAATTAGGTAATCTGAAATTATCTAAGGGCGGGGCATATCCTGAACTGAAATATGGAATGCGATTTGCTGCAGGTTTTGGCAGCCAAATTGGGTTATCATTAGTTCGTAAGTGTGAATACACTGGTGACAGAATAAATCGGCAGAAATTGTTGACTTGGAATCAATCAATTGCAGGAACTCCAAACATCGAATTACGTGTTCTTCAAAACAAACTAGTAGCATATGTTGATGGAGACAACAACCTCCATGGCGGTATTCAAGGAGAAGAATATGCGGTTCCTAATAATGTACAACCAATCGCAGCTCCAGTCATTGCAGACGTAACTCCTGAACCGGTAGCCGTACCTGAACCAGTTGCAATCGTTGCGAAAGTTCCCCCACAGGAAGTTTCAGGTGATCTTACTTCAATCGTAATCGATGTAGTTGTAAACCACACAGGCTATCCTGCAGACTTCGTTGAACTCGACCAAGACCTCGAAGGTGAGTTGGGTATTGATACGGTAAAACAGGCTGAAATAATGGCGGACATACGCACTAAATTTGCATTACCTGTAGACGAAGATTTCGTATTATCCGATTATCCAACCCTCACTCATATGATTGGCTATATCCACAAAATGAAGGGAGGTAGTGCTCCAACTCCTACAGCGCCAACTCCAGTAGTTGAAACTGAAGTAAGCCAACCAGCGGAAGTAGTAGCCAAGGTAGAGCCTACTGTAATTCCAAAGACAGTAGTTTCGGCAGATACCTCCGATATCCAGCCCAAGTTGATTGGGGTTGTTGTGAAGCATACAGGTTATCCTGAAGACTTCATTGAAATGGACCAAGACCTTGAGGGAGAACTTGGAATCGATACGGTCAAACAGGCTGAAATCATGGGCGATGTAAGGGAGATTTTCTCATTACCTGTTGACGAGGACTTCGTACTTTCAGACCATCCTACGCTGAATCATTTCGTGGCATATATTCAGAAAATGACCGGCGCAACCGCCTCTTCACCCGCTCCAGTAGAGCCAACTCCTCTATCTGTACCTGCCTCTAAACCCGAGGCAGAACCAGTGAGGGAGCAAATTGTAGTAAGTGATAATGGAGAGATTCAGCCCAAACTAATCGCTGTAGTTGTCAAGCATACGGGATATCCTGATGATTTTATCGAGATGGACCAAGACCTTGAGGGGGAACTTGGAATCGATACGGTCAAGCAGGCTGAAATTATGGGCGACGTCAGAGAGATTTTCTCTTTGCCTGTGGATGAAGATTTCGTCCTTTCAGACCATCCTACACTGAATCATTTCGTTGCATATATTCAGAAGATGAAAGGGGGAAGTTCACCAGAACCAGTTCCAACACCCTCTCCAATTAGTGACGTAGCATCTGTTCCATCACCTATTGCGCCTGCACTAACACCTACACGTTCAACCACTAGGCGATGGCAAGTTGAGGTCGAGCCTTGCCCAGCAGTTGCAGAAGGATTGCCAATTGGTGGAACGATTGTTCTTACACAAGATAGTTGGGGAGTCGCAGATGCATTAGCTCTCAGACTAAGCGAAAAAGGACTTTCAGTCGCTAAAATCGGCTTTGAGTTCGGTGCAAAGTCGGTAACTGAGCAAGAAGAATTGTCAGGCCACACCTTCAGAGCAGACCCTAGTAGCGAAGAACAAATTTCAGAAATCTGTTCACGAATAACAGGTGTTGCAGGAGTCATTCACTTAGCACCATTATCTCTTACAGGAAGTTCATGGGAATCTAAAGGTCCTTCCAACCAAGTAACTCTTGCAGCACACTCTTGGTTTGGCTTGCTCAAAGGACTCGACTCACAATTAGCAGTGATATCCTCTGGTATTGTTGGAAGCGTTACCGCTATGGATGGAAGACATGGAAATCGCGGAGAGAGATTCAATTCCCTCTCCTGCGCAGCCAGTGGCGTTACCAAATCATACGCGTTTGAGCGTGAAAACCTAAGATGTCGTGCTTTAGACTTGCATCCTGAATTAATCATCGATGCAGAGGCTGCTGCTGAAATAATCGAAAATGACATGTTCAGTTTAGGGGGCGATGTAGAAGTTGGAATCGACAGAGACGGTAGACGATGGACATTGGTCTGTTTTGCCGAAGACATTGTCGATGAAGTGAAATCTCTCGAATCAGATGACATTTGGGTTGTCAGTGGTGGAGGTTCCGGAGTAACAGCGGCTTCGATAATTGGAGTCTCAAATGCTAGCCAAGGAGCAGGAGCAACATTCTTGCTTCTTGGAAGAAGTAAACTTGAGGACGAAACTTCGACTTGGCTTGATTGGAGTGAAGAGCAACTAACCTCCAGAAAGATGGAACTTCGAGAGTCTCTGATGTCTGATTCAGAAAGTGGGAAAATCACAATGGTCGAATGGAATAATGCCTGGACTAAATTAACTAGAAGCATGGATATTTACCGTACTATTAGCGTGATAAAGTCGAGTGGTAACCATGCAGAGTACCATTCCGCAGACGTTACCGACTCTGATGCAATAATTGCAGCAGTTGGCGGAAGGAGCGTCACAGGAATCGTCCATGGCGCAGGACTTGAAGAATCTAAATTAGTCGCTGACAAAGAATGGAAAACATTTGACTTGATTGTACGTGTGAAAGTAGATGGCTGGAAGGCGTTAATCTCAGCAGTTGGAGATGACTTACGATTTGCATGTGCATTCACAAGTGTTGCCGGACGCTTTGGAAATGGTGGCCAGACAGATTACGCCGCTGCAAATTCAATTCTAGATGCAGAGATGGCTCGATTAACTGCTAGTGGAGATTGCCGAGCAGTCGCCATTGGATGGACAGGTTGGAGAGATGTTGGTATGGCAACACGAGGTTCAATTGAAGCAGTATTCGAATCAGCGGGAATAGAAACGCTAGCAGTTGAACAGGGAGTTGAGATATTCGTAGGAGAGGCTCTTGCTGGTGGAAAGAGGAGAGTACTTGGCTGTGGATCTTTAGGTCTAATGGATAGGTTTGATTCTTTCAGAGAAGCTCCGTTGAAATTACCTGCAGAGATGGCAGCATCTATTGCGGACCCTCGTCGTTTCCCTCTAATCGACAAATTAATTTCTCTTGATGTTGGAAAGTCTTTGGTTTCACAATGCACACTTTCGACCCAAGACCATCCGTTCTTGATCGACCATTCAATCGATGGAGTGCCATATCATCCTGGAGTAATGGCTATGGAGATGTTTGCAGAGAACTCTCTATTGCTATTGCCTGGTCATTGTATTGCCGGATTTGAAGATGTAACATTCGGTCTGCCGATTAAGATAATGAAAGGTTCAATGACAGTTCGAGTAGAAGCCAAATTTGAACGGACTGATGGTGATTTAACTTGGGTGAGTTGCCGTTTAGTTTCTGATTTGGTTAACTCGAAAGGGGAGATATTTGGAGAGCCACGCCTTCATCATGAAGCAAAGGTTAGATTGGTTACTTCAAGTGATGATTTGCTTCCATTCCTTCAGAGTGAGGTTGATGCTTTACCAACTATTGGTACTCCTGCTGATGGCGAATTATTGCACCATTCAAGTTTCATCTACCTCAGATATTTCCATGGTCCAAGATTCCAATCGCACGGCGGAGTTCTTCGTGGAATCGACAATGGCGTTGATGGAATCGCACTGATGAGGCACCAACTTCCAGCAACAGACCAGTTTGCTCAGGAAAGTGAAGGCGAAGAAATACTGCTAGACGCATTACCTATGCTGATAGAAGCAGGATTCCAAAACGCAGGCTTAGCCGCTATGGAGAGCGACGGTTTCTCCAGTTTACCAATCGGAATTGAATGGACCACCATGCTAAGGGTCCCTGAATCTAATGAGAGACTTCGAATGCGTTCAGTGAAGGTCGCTTCTGAAGATGCAGGTGTAACTGTTCACGATGTCGTAATCGTTGGTGATGATGATGCTCCAGTATTGTCTCTCAAAGGATTGAGACTCAAGGCTATGGGAGAAGTACCTGAAGACCAAAGATTCACACTCGAGAGGTGATTGAATGGAAAAGATGGATCCAGTGACGGGTCCACGTATGTTCCTTGCTCGTCGCAAGATTGGTGATTGTATCAGCGTCCTCGCAGAAACAATCCCTAGGGGTTCACCAAAAAGAATCGCAGACCACAATTCAGGACGACTTCTTCTAGAAGAATGCTTGAGTGAATGGGGAATCCCAATCGATTCAATAGAGGTCTTACGCACTGATGAGAGAGCCCCATACCTTTCATGGTTAGATGGTATTTGGAGAAATACTCCCTTGCCAGGGATAAGTATCGGCCATTCTGGTGAATGGGCTGTATGCGCTCTAATAGAACCTGGATTCTGGGTTGGAATCGATGCTGAGCCTAAGGATAGAGGCATTCAAGAAAATGCATTTGATATGATGGCTAAGGGTGAAGAATTAGATTGGTTGAAATCAAATCCAGGGCAAGCAATTCGCATATGGACGGCCAAAGAGGCTGTACAAAAAGCAGAGAGGAGGGGGATGAACCTCAATCCAAGAGATATTGTTCTTGATAATTACCAAGTTGAATCATTTATCCATGAAGACCAGATGGTTTCAGTTTCATGGCGTAATGCAGGAGATGACCCTGTGAGTGCAGAAGACGATTTATTGCAACAAACCCGAATTGCTATGCAGTCCGGTGAATCATGGGGCGTTGGTTGTAATACAACCAGAAATAATGTTTGAATCACTTGTTCCAAACTCTACTGGATTCCCAAGGTAGGCCGAACAGAATCCCGATTTCAGTTAGGATTACATAATTTAGTAATAGGTAACTAAGGTAAGATATTATGATGATAAGTAGCGATGTGTTGATGATTTTTCTTCTTTCACGCTTAGCTTGGTCAACGGTGCAAATACCTTGACTTCTGAAGTAAAAGAACAATCCCACACATACGGTGATAGCAGCGATAGCGAGCATCAATGGCCTGAACCATGAATATCCATCATTGCCCCAGTATAATGTGTTGGATAGTGCTGCACCTGAAGATACGGTTGCAATTCCAAACATTACCAGCACTACAGATGGAAGACAACACATGGAGGCGATAACTGAAGAACCAGCAACTATTTTCCACAACTTTTGCGGCTGCTTTTCTTCTTCGCTATCAGCAGTAACCTCTTGCTCCATGCACAATTTAGATTGATGAACTACAAAAAGCATTGTCTAGTCCTATAATCTCAATTGGCCATGCTAACATGGCCTAGTTGTCGATTGTTAGTTAGTAGACAGTCCAGACGTAGAACCCTACCAATAGTGAAATTGGAACTACATAGTATAGAACTCTAACAATAATGGATTTAGTCTCACTCTTGGTGTTCATAAATTCACTATCTTTGACTACAGAATCTCCAATCGCAGCCACAATTTCCCCTATAGCATCTACCATTATCACACCTCAAGCGTTCAAGTTCCTAATCTCAGGAGTTTGGTCGGCAATGATGAATTCAAGCATTGCTGCCCACATTACGAATTCCATACTCTTCTCCAATTCTTCTTGACCACCTACTTCAGCAACCATGTTATCGAGAGTGTCAGATGGAGAGTGATATGCATCATAATCCGCATCATACGCCCCTAAGTGGAAGATAGTTTGCGCTCCTAAATCACGGAATGTAACGTGATCTGAGCGTCCAAAAGTGTCTTCGTGAACATCCATTACAAGGTTGTAATGGTCATCCCAATGCTGGTCGCACCCTGCTCCATATGAGCCTTCAATTCGTAGGTCTCTTGGAGCCTTTAGGATGTTGAAGTGTACATCATCAAGCACAGTTGTAATCGCAACATCCTGTACTTCTGGGTCAGCATCAGGTCCTGACCATGCATGGTAAGGGAAAGGATCGCCATTTGATTTCATAGCAGGCCAAGACATCCCCATCATGTCCATGTTAATGTAGAACTCAAGTTCTTTATCTTGGGGCAAACAATAGTCACAGTTGTTGTTAGCAAAGGCGTTGGAACCTCGAAGTCCTTCTTCTTCACTAGACCATAGAGCCAAGAATGTATCACATTCGAAAGTCAAGTCTGCGAAGGCACGGGCATACAGCATCATCGCAACAGTACCTGCGGTATTGTCGTATGCTCCCTCATAAGTTCCTCCTCCTGGAGGTCCACCTGGAGGTGCGATGTCCATGTGTCCACCCATTCCTTGAACGCAGTTATCGTTGCGGCCTTGCTTCCAAGCTATGACGTTGAGGCTTTCTGGCTGTGCTAAGTTGCCATGGTCTGTTACTCTAAGCAAGTGAGTTTCATATCCAAGGCCTTCGAAATGACCTTTGAAATATTCTGCAGCACGCTCAAAGGCAACATTCCCAGCACCCATCCAGCGATTTATGTATGCTCCACATTTCGTTGTGTCTGTACAAGTACTTGTGATAAAGTCGATTTTCCTAAACCATTCTTCACCGTTAACGACCGGAGTTCCGTTTGTAATCGAAACGCTTACTGCTTCAGTTTGTCCATCACTACTCATGAATGCAATGCTTACTTCATCAGTGTAAGGCGTTGTTAATAACTGACCAAACACTGTATTGTCTTCAACTATCACGCTGTGGCTTTTCACATAAGTCCCGTTAATGAACATTAGAACATCTGGTTGAGTTGTTATCGAATTACCTTCACCAACTAGAGTGAAATCATGGAATTCCCCTGCTCTCAAAATTGCATCTTCAGGATTAAGGAAATCGATTTGTAATGCACCTGCAGGGTCAACAGAGGCCTTTTCTTCTTCACCAAAGCATCCAGCCAGTGGTGCTACCATGAATAATCCGGCGAGGACTAGTGCCGTTAGGTGTCGGTTCATGCGCTACGCGCATATTCCGTTATTCATCAATATATTGGGAGATTGCTAAAATAAAAATTAGCACGATGTAGTGAAAGTGGATGCGGATAGCGGGAATCGAACCCACGACATGAGGTTGGAAACCTCAGGTGATAACCACTTCACCATATCCGCGTAATATTCTGTCGGAGTGCGTCCTCTTCTTAGGCGATTCGGTCTCAGAATCGAGGAGGAGGTCCACCAAGCATGCTGTTCTCATCGATTACGAATCTGTCCGCTCTCACCCTGTTTAGGTGCTCTACACGCTCTGATTTCCTACGTTTCGAGTTCCTTCTACCGTTAACTGCAAGGAATAATCCTAGAATAAGTGCAAGACTTACTGCTATGATTTCTTGAATGTGTGGGACATCTTTAGTTTGCTCTAACAGATCATCGAATGTTTCACCATCATCAGAATTGATAGTTTTGATTTTGATGGAAGTAGTCGCCATCGTAGATTCAGAGCCAGGCTCACTCGCAGATATTCCAGGCGTCTTCGTTCCTTTCGCGGTCATCTGTCCCGAGAAGGCAACTGTTTGAACTCCTTCTCCGGGTATCACAAGTATGTGTGAGCGTACTCCAGCATCAATAGAGTTAGTCGATTCCCATACGACTATTACTGCCAATTCATTTTGAATCATATTGGTGATAGTACAAGTAAAAGTTAGGCTTGAATCAACCGCTAGATCAACATTGAATTCGTTAGGGTCGCAAGATAGCAACACTTCTGCAGTGTTACGTGTAGGGTCTTCAGGCCAGTGGTCTGGCAATTCAGCCCCAGGCGAATTATTGTCTCCAAATCCATCGCCATCCCCGTCTTCATGTTGTGTTCTGTGTTCAGGGAAAGCATCTCCAATGTTTGACCAACCGTCCAAGTCATTGTCAGGACAACCCAGTAAGTCCAGAGTAGCAGTTCCTGCTGCGGATGAGCATTGGTCCCCATCTGTACCATCTGCATTGTCACCATAGCCATCTCCATCTGTGTCTAGCCATTGAGTAGGGTCTGCCGGAAGGAAGTCATTATTGTTCGACCATGAATCACCATCGTCATCTAAACATCCGATGCTACCGTTAGTGGAGTTTCCTGCAGCTAGCGGACAATTATCGATATTGTCTCCAAATCCATCAGAGTCATTATCTGACCACTCGCTAGTGTCGGAAGGGAATGCATCTCCAGAATCAGACCATGTGTCACCATCTGCATCTGTACAACCGAATGTATCCGAACTACTGTTTCCAAATTGAGAGGGGCATGAATCGGGTGTTGTTCCTTCAGCATTATCTCCAAATCCATCATTATCAGTGTCGTTCCATTGTGTGTTGTCTAGTGGGAATGAATCATCTAAGTCAGCCCATGAGTCCTGGTCTGCATCAAAACATCCTAAGGAGCCGTTGGTTGAAGTTCCTGCAGTCTCAAAACAATCGTCTTCGACATCATCATATCCGTCCCCATCGGTATCGAGGTACCTAGTAGGGTCTAGCGGGAAGTCATCGTTCAGGTCAGAATGACCATCGCCATCGGTATCGACACATCCAAGTCGGTCAATTGTTGAATTTCCAAATGTGAGTGGGCAATCATCTGCGTTGTTACCTGCAGCATTGTCTCCGTATCCATCACCATCTTGGTCTTCATATTGAGTAGGGTCATTTGGCAGTGCATCAATCATGTCTGCCCAGCCATCGCCGTCAGCATCCACACAACCTAGCATTCCGCCTTCGGTTGAATTACCCCATATTCCCAAACATGAATCGTGATTGTTACCAATTATATTGTCTCCAAATCCGTCTCCATCAGCATCTTGCCATTGGGTAGAATCATTGGTGAAACTATCTTCTGAATCTGCCCAACCATCGCTATCGAAATCGGGGCAACCAAGAGTTCCATTTTGCCAAGAGTCACCGGCTGTGTTAACACAATCGTCAGCTAGATTGCCGGTTGGCTCGTCTCCAAACCCATCGCCATCAGTATCGTTCCACTGTGTTTGGTCTGCAGGGAAGGCATCGTGGTCAACTGTGCGTCCATCTCCGTCTGCATCTAGGCAACCTACTACAATCCAAGTCGAGTTACCTGCAAAGTTCGGACAATCGTCCTCACTATCTGCAATACCATCACCGTCTGTATCGATAGACTTTGTAGGGTCGTTTGGCCATTGGTCATTAGAATTTGAAATTCCATCCCCGTCGCTGTCAAGGCATCCTTGCAAATCAATAGTTGAATTGCCCCAAACAGTAGGACAATCATCCCAATTTGTAGCAGGGTTTGGATTGTCATAATAGGTGTCTCCGTCAGTATCCAGCCATTGGCTTGAATCGTTAACAAGTATGTCGTTTAGGTCGGATTGACTATCACCGTCAGAGTCAAGACACCCATTTCTGTCAAGTGAAGAATTACCCCAGACCGTTTCACAAGCATCTGCTCCTTGAATTGCAATCCAACCACCATCAGGGTCTGACCATGAATCAGAATCAGTATCTGGGCAGCCATAGCGGTCACCGCTGGATGTTCCAGCAACAGAGGTACAGGAATCAGCGTTGACCCCACCAGGGTTATCACCGAACCCATCACTATCGGAATCTGACCATTGTGTTCCTTCGTTAGGGAAATCATCCCCTACATTGGACCATCCATCTCCATCTCCATCCGGGCATCCGGTTTGGTCTTGAGTAGATGTTCCTGCTGTATTTGGACAGTCATCAAGAGTGTCAATTATTCCGTCACCATCGGCATCGGCAGACATGTTGATCATGGAATAAGGAGCATCGATAACCATGGCAAAGGATTGTGGTCCAGTTGGGATATTAGTTCCATTTACGTGAACCTCCCACTGACCTGCCATCGGAGATGAGATAGTTGTACCAATCAGGTTGTCAAGATTGTTGCCATATTCGACCCAATTCCCATTAGGGTCTTTTACTGCAAAGTCGATATCGTTAACCAAATTGGTGGATGCAGCAGGAGTGCTAGCAGGGTCAGTCCATGATACCATTACTTTGAGGTCAGGTGCGCTTGCAGGGACTGTAAATTTCCAACTTCTAGAATCTCCAGTATTAACCGATTCATCATCTACCCAAGTGGTATTCACTGCACGGTCAAGGTCGAGAAGTCCCCATCCTTCGTGGTTGTTAGGTGCACTTTCACCAGCACCATTGCTAGAAGACCCGTACTGGCCTGACATGTCATGTGCGCTAGCTGCAATTATTCCCTTTACTAGGGCACTTGTAGGAGTTGTGTGCGCTAAATTATCAATCAAATGTTGATACAGCAGGGCGGATGCACCTGCTGTAATTGGGGTTGCCATGCTAGTTCCTCCCATGAAGGTGTAATCTGAATTTGAGTGAGCACCCCATCCTGTTTGTGTTGTTGAGCGACTCTTTGCTGAAAGAATGAAACTCCCTGGTGCTGAGACATCAGGCTTTAGCCTTCCATCATCGACAGGACCACGGCTTGAGAATGCGGCTAATCCTTCGGTATTATTTGCCATCTTATCGGAATTAATCGGGTCGGTTGGATAGTCTCCTGGCCACCATTGTCCCCATTGATTGGAAATAGTTGAACCTCGGTTATTTTCAGATGCACCAACAGTGAGAACGTTCTTCGCAGTAGCAGGTGCACCCATGCTATCTAGGTCTACTTCTCCATCACTATTGGCGTCTGTTCCTTCATTCGCTGCCGCGAATAAAATTAACAATCCAGTGTGATTTCTTGCCGAATGGTCTGCCTGCATAGAATTGGAGGTATATTGTCCAGCAACTGATGATCCCCACGAATTTGTGTGTATGTTAGAGCCATTTGCAACAGCATCATCAAACATGTTGCTCAAGTCGTCTGGTATGCCCATCAATGTGTAATCATCTGTATATCCATACGTGTTCTCCACCGATGTAGTCCAATCTGTCCAGACTTCAGTAGCCTGCATGTAGAGTCTTGCTTCAGGTGCAATTCCTTTGATAGATCCTGAGGACTGAGTTCCATCTCCTAGTACAGAGCCTGCCACGTGAGTTCCATGCCCACTATCAAGGTCAGATGCACCATCTTCGTATGGGGCGTTAGCATAACTTTGCATTCCTGATGGAATGCCGTAGGAGTGAATGCCTACTATGTGGTCTCTGAAATCAGGGTGCATATTGGTATTGTTTATTCCATTATCCAATCCCGTATCTGAAACTGTTACGATAATTCCTGTACCATCTAATGCATTCCAAGCAGAGTTTATTCCTGCCATTTGGGTAGCGTCCTGTAATACAGTCGCACCGATTACAGCATCAGCCTCATCGTTTAGTAGAACCTTTTCGAACTGAGGCTCAATCCACTCAACTTCTGATTGTTGGATTAGCCATTCTACTCCACTAATTCTAACTTCAACTGTTGCCCATCTCCAACTGTGTGACATTACTTCAACATCACTTCTGTCTTCAATTCCCTCAGGTAATTCATCCCCTGACAAAACCAAACTTACAACTCCTATACCTTTAGCGATGAACCAAGAATCCATCTCTCCCTTCAGAGATGGCATTAGGTCAGGGTGTAGTTTTGCAGAAGGTGGCATTTCGATCATTCCATTAACGTCAAGTTTCGCCAACTCAGAAGTGGTATGCCCGTTTAATTCACAATGGAATGCAGATGATGGCAAAAATGACCAGCACTCAATACCTGCTGCAGCAAGTTCATGCACCCATTCGCTAGGAACTGGATATTCATGAGTAAGCATCCAAAAACCAGAGTGTGAAGTATCAGGGTATTGCAGAATTGGAACAGATTCAATGTCTCCATTACGTAGTCCAATAGTCTCTCCGTCTACGCTTTGGGGTTGCCAAGCAGCGACGGAACCAAATGAAGATAAAACCAGTAGGCCAACAAGGGCTATTGCTCGCATGTTTCTGTGAGGAATTGGTGGGGCATGAAGGTTGCCGTCCTACACAACTTCATATTCTCTATCACAGCCGCCTAGATATGGGAGCAGGTCACAAACGCGCCACGCAGTATGAGCATCTAGACCCCGACGCTCTCAATGATACCAAAACCGAAGTTCTAGGTAAGCAAATTTGGCGCGTCATCCCTTACGGTTACCGCTACAAGATGCGCGCTTTAATTGGCGTTCTTGCAAATGGGATGGCAAGGTTTGCAGATTTGTTACCGTTCGTATTCATCGGTTTCGCAGTAGATTATTACGCTGGAAATGAAACCGATGGATTCTTTGGAAGTATGAGGGGTTTTCTTGACGATTCAATATTCCCATTGATGACAGATAATTTAGCTGTAGGATATGGAATTCTAATTTTCCTAGGATTCGCAAGCCTTGCTGTATTCCAAGGCATAAGTGAATATTGTTGGCAGACTCTTGGATACAAAGTTCAACATGATCTTCGCCTTGATGCAACCCGTTCTCTAATCGATATGGAAGCATCATACTATGATTTACGCCAAACGGGCCAATTGATGAGTGTTTTATCGGCAGATGTGAATCAATTGGAAGATGTGATTAGCGATGCTTCGACGTCTATCATCAGAATAGTTGTTACATTTGGTACAGCGTTCTTGATTTTGGTTTTGATGAGTTGGAAATTAGCAGCCGTACTGTTTGCACCACTTGTACTGATTATTCCATTAGTCTACCTGTTCTCTACCCGTGTCCAGAGAAAGTATCGTCAGCAAAGAGAATCAACTGGTGATATTACTGCCGTTTTGGAAAATGTCATTTCTGGAATCGCAGTTGTTCAAGCATACAACGCTCAGGAATGGGAAGCAAAGCGTGTTGATTCAGAATCTACTGCTTATCGTGAGCAAGCAATCGGTGCTAGTCGTGACCGCAATCGTTTCCTGCCAGGCCTTTACGCCATAGCAGGGATTGCTTTTGGTTTACTGGTTACAGTAGGTGGATACCTGACTAAGTCGGGGGACATCTCAACTGGTCAGTTAGTGACATTCCTATTGATATCGACTAGGATGACCATGCCTATGTTCATCTTTGGAATGCTTGTAAATCAATTGCAGAAAGGAGAAGCAAGTGCACGCAGAGTGTTTGCATTAGTGGATTTAGAGCCTACCATTGCAGACAAGGAAGATGCTTCAGAACTAGGTGGTCCTATCTATTCAGTAGAATTTGAGGAAGTTCATTTCACCTATCCTGGTACTACTACCAAGGTGTTGGCCGGAATCTCATTCAAGGTAGTTGCTGGTCAGTTCCTTGGTGTGATGGGTCACACTGGAGCGGGTAAAACTACAATTTTGAAATTGTTGATGAGATACTATGAGCCCCAATCCGGGCGTGTATTAGTGAACGGAATCGACGTACAAGACCTTACTTTAGACTCGGTTAGAAACGGAATGGGATTTGTCAGTCAAGAACCGTTCCTTTTCTTTGGTTCTCTAAAGCAAAACGTTGCATATAATCGTGAAGCGGATGATGAAGAAATCATGAAAGCTCTCGAAATGGCAGGTGCTGCAGAATTCGTTGACGAATTAGAAAATGGTCTTGATACAATGGTCGGGGACCGAGGTACTATGCTTTCTGGCGGGCAAAGAGCAAGAGTCTCTTTGGCTAGGGCGTTACTAAAGAATCCAAGTCTACTTGTTCTCGATGAGGCATCTAGTGCTCTTGATGCAGAGACTGAGAAGAGAATCCAAGAGAATCTACTGGCTAGCGGTAGTGAAAGAACAACCATAGCCGTCGCACATCGCTTGTCGACAATTCGTAATGCGGATGAGATTATTTCGATGGTGGACGGGGGAATCCTTGAACGTGGAAATCATGATTCATTGATTTCAAACAATGGTGTTTACGCTAGTCAATGGCGAATCCAGACCGGTGAAATCTGATTCATCTAATTATCCGGACTTCTCGATTCTCATACGCCTCTCATCTTCTAGATCAGGGGCGAATCGCTTGTCACCTTGAATTATGACCATAGACATCAGTAAGAATAACGGGAATCCAACTACAATAGCCCAAACAGATACTGACAAGTTCATTAAATTGTGTTCTTCAAATATTTCTGCAGTGATGATTATTGCAATTACTAATACAACTCGAAGTAAAGTGAGCCAACTTCTAATCAAAAGCCAAATCTCTCTGGCATCATCTGAATCTTCTGGCGCATCGATACTATCTCGGAGAGACTGCGCCATAGGTAACCCTAGGTCTCGACTCGCTTAAGGTTAGTCAAGCAGTACGTATTCTGTCGTCAATCTGTTCACCAACACCGGCACTTCCGCCGGTGCGGCGAATCTCTTTCCATGCTTTATTTACACCAGCGCCGTATGCCCAGTGAGCGAGGAATACGAATAGTGGTGCAAAGAATACTGTTCCAATATTTCGATGTGGACTTGTACCTATTGCAGCACCAAGCCAAGATATAGCAATGTAAATTCCTGCAAGTCCCAATGGTATGTGGAACGCTACACGTGAGATGTCCCATTCTCCACTAAGGGTGAACCATAGGTCTGCAGCAGCTCCGCCTGTAGCGGCGCCATAAATCGTACTGATTGCCGCAGCGATTACAATCCAAGGGAAGAATCCGATAGCCGTGTGAGACCATTCTGCAATCTCTGGCCATCTCTTGTTAGCGACCATTCGTGTGTAACCATAGTTACGCATTTGCTTCATGTATGGTCTGAAAGGCCGGCGGCGGCGATGCGGCATTACATTTTCAGGGTCAATAAACAACTTGTGGCCCTTTCTCTGAATCTTGGCATCCAATACTACATCTTCTGCACCAATGCATCCGTCCTCGAAAAATCCGACTTCACGGAGGTTTGCCATTCTGTGAGCACAGTTTACTCCTGGATTATGTGTGATTGGAACTAATTTTCCTTTTGGCTGAGCGCCGTAGCGTGTTCCTGCAGTCATAAATTTGGTACAGAATGCAACATCTGCACACTTTGCTCCAAATGGATCTTCATCAGGAGCAAAGTTAGGTCCGCCAACAGCTCCAACCTCGGGGTCGTCGAACCAGCGAACTAACTTTTCGACCCAGTCAAGAGGAGGTATTGTGTCGTCGTCTGTGAACAGAACTAGGTCGTGGTCCATTTGTTCTAGTGCAAAATTACACGCATTCGCCCTGTTGCGGGATGGGTCATCTATCCAAGTCGCCCCGTACTTTTCACAAACTTCTTTTGTGTTATCCTTTGATTTGGAATCTGAGATAACAATTTCAAAATCTGGGTACGTTTGTTTAGATAGTCTTTCAAGAACGATTTCCAATTCAACAGCGTTGTTGATGGTCGGAATTAGAACTGCCACCTTGAAAGGTTCACCATCTTCCTTGAGCAGGGGCGCAATATCTGCCATATACTGTCCACTAAGCCCCCCTTGATGAAACCATCTCACCAATATGCGGAATTGATAATTCACCCCAAAGGCGCGCGAAAGTAGGCCTCAGCAATTAGAAGGTTCATAAGCCTCCAAAGAAGCAAACAAAGTATAGGGATGCTCTCATGTTGAACGTCACAGCCCGTCAGGAACTCATGCGAACCATAGTAGAAACACTTGGAGTCGTAGTTGAAGAGGCAAGACTAGACTTCGGAGAAGATGGATTATCTGTAAGGGTTGTAGACCCTTCACATGTAGCCATGATCAAGATGGATGTGGACAGTGCTGCATTCGAAACTTGGGAAGTCGATGAGACTAAACTAGGTCTCGAAATGAGGAAACTGAAAGACATTCTGAGCCTTGCAGGCCCTGGTGACACAGTTGAATTAGCTTACAATGATGAGTCAGGTCAAGCAACAGTCAATATCGGAAGAATCGATTTAAATCTCCGCCCTCTTGATAATACAACTCTAAGCCCTCCAAACGTTCCTTCATTGGAACTACCTTGTGGCGTCACAATCACTGGGTCTGACCTCGGACAGGCACTTCGTGCTGCTCGCCAAGTTGGAGATTTGGTCAATCTTTCTCTAACTGCAGATACATTCGCTGTAAATGTAAACGGGTCTACAGATTCGGTACATGTCGAGTTTTCCAAGGATGAACTGGTTGCAATAGACTGCAGTAGCCCTGCTCGCTCCCAGTATTCTCTAACTTATCTTATTCCAATGACTAAGATTATGCAAGGTATTGACAATGTAAACCTAAGATTTGGTGAGAACTTCCCACTAAGGATTACTTTCGACTTTGCAGATGGTGCAGGTCATGTCGAATACTTCTTGGCTCCAAGAGTCGAAGGCGACTTCTGATTCCATTAATTGGTTACGAAGTACAGGCAATGATTGTCTTCAAGACCGTGCAGGTCTATTTGTTCTTCAATAGTTAGTCCAGCATCTTCTAGTTGCTCTCTAACATTTTGGAAGACTTGTCTTTCTCCTCCATCATTGAAACGTTCTGATGCTGCTTTTAGAGAAAGTAACCCCTTTCCACCCTTTTTCAAGAATCGCTTGACAGCATTGATGAAAATTTCAGCCTGTCCCGCCTGACTAACATCCTGTAATAGCCAATCTACCTTTGAAGCAACCATTACCCCCCATGCAGAATGCTTCCTTGCATCTCCTAAAACCGGAACTAAACCAGGTCGGAGTGTTGAGAGGTGGACTAAATCTCGTAAACATCTCGGCGATAGGTCTACTGCGATTATACGGCCATTCTTGTGATTGTCACTTCCACAGACCTGGTCATGAATATGCGAAAGTGATGTTCCATGGCCAGCACCAAGGTACAGGCAAGTATCTCCTTCTTGTGGAAGTAAGTCATACTGAGTATGCCTTGCACGAGATATCGCTGCGCCTAATTTGGAGCGAGTAGGGTCCCATCTCCTGTATTCTACGCCCTTGAATCTTCGAAGTGATTCTCCATATTGAGATAACTTTGGAACTGCGTTTTTGGTCCAAATTGCTCTGCCGTCAACCATAACGGCCCATGAGAGTCGGCGTTTTTTGGCCATGTTCTCACCTCTGTGGCGGAGTCGAATTCTCGCTTCGGATAGTCTCTACTTTAGCCGCTACTGCATCAATGGTTTCTTGACTCCACGTTTCTCCTCCAAATTCATCACATCTGGCGGCGATAGTAGCTTTGGCAGCAACAGTTCTTGCAATCTTTCCTCGCATCCAGCGAGGTGATCGTGAAATCCAAGGGTGCATGAATATGTGGCCGTGTTTAGGAGATGGCGACCCAGTCTTCAAATGATTGAAAAATGCTTTTTCGGCTCCCAGTATTTGCATTGTTCCTGCTGGAAGTCTTGCTAATCTAGCACGCCCATGTGCTTCCACGCAAAGTCTTGCAGCAAGGATTGGACCTAGTAGTCCTGACAGTGAGGGTAGGTGCTGTGATGCTAATTCTCGAACAACATCTTCCATGCTTTCTAGTCTGTTTTTGATTTCCCATACACTTTGTGCCCAATCGTGAATGCTATCCCATTCTGCATCGGTCGGACCTAGGGGCGGCATACCAATGTCAATCACCTCGGCTAAATCACTCAAACTTGAGGAGTCGATAACCTTCTTTGCAAGGCCACTTCGGTCTTTCTCGAATCTTGCTTCAGGAAGAAATAATCCTACCCATTCAACTAGCCTTCCCTCAATCGTGATGAAGGAAGCTCGTAGTTCATCAGATGCCCTTAGAATGTGCTCTAATCGCCTGTCAGGGTCACCTGCTGCGGCGTCAACTCCTCGCTTGGAAAGTAAAATCGCCGCACGGTCTAAGGATTGAAGAGCCTCTTCGGTAGGCAATGGCCAGTCCGCATCAGGTAACTCTTCATCACCATGGATCAACACTTTGGCATCTGGAAATCTTTCAGACAATCTTTCTGCTTCAGGGGTTAGTGCCCCATAGGCAATAATGTCCATACGTGCGCATACGGCATCTGTATTCTTCCAGCCTTCCCATTCTTCGACATCTAAAAGATTGCCTTCAGAATCTGAAACAGCGGCCGCTCTCCAATCATACCATAGCCACATATGGTAGTCCAGACGGACTACATTGATGAACCAATTGCTGCTGAGATGTTACAAATGTTGATATGTGGGTTCCTCCACCTGTTCCTATGTTCTGCCCAGAATGTGGTACATTGGCATTCCCTACTCCTACTGGTGTCATCAATTGCACCAATTACAAATGTGGATATCAAGGTCCCCAAAATAAAGAATTTGCGAATGTCCAATCATCGACTAAAGCCGAGACTAGAGTCTATGAAGTCATCAAAGACTCTGATGAAATGAAAGGAGTGCTGACAATAGGTGATTACATCTGCCCTGATTTGAAATGTCAATCACGCGAAGTATATTCTTATCTTGAACAGACTCGATCATCAGATGAACCCGAAACCCGTATGTTAACTTGCAAGGATTGCGGCAAGGGTTGGAGAGAATTCTGAAGTGGTTAAGTATGCAAATACGAGTGCTATTCGCTTGTTTGCTATTATTGATACCTGGCTGTGTATCTGAAGAAAGTCCTGAGTTTAACGGTAAAGACTTGGGTGAAATGGATACTTTCAAATTCACATTGAGTGACCAAAACCAATCGTCATTTTCACTCGAAGATAGTGAGGGCAAGGTCGTAATCCTAGCATTCGTCTATACCCGGTGCGATGATGTCTGCCTGATGATTTCAAATAATCTCAAATCTGTCAAATCTCAATTAACTTCAGATGAACTTGAACAAGTTTCATTTGTCTCAGTTACAATTGATTGGAGGCATGACTCACCAGAAGTTCTGAAGAATTGGTCGGCAGACATGGGCTTAGATTGGCCACATCTAACCGATTGGAACTCCGACCAAATAAAGAACACATATTCTGAGTATGATGTAGTTCCATACGATGAAGAGGACTATCAAGACATACATCTTCAACCCGTGTACATTTTGGATTCAGATCTAAAAGGTCGAGTAATGTGGAGTGAATACGATTGGCCCATTGATTTATTCATGGAAGATTTACGAACTGTAATCGATTTGGGGTGATGAAATGAGGATTACTGCAATACTTCTGGCAGTAATGTTTCTTTTACCTGGTTGCACATCTGAGGATGATGTCGAAATCACATATAACGGTCGAGATTTGTCAGGTAGTGAAACCTACAAATTTACTCTAGAGAGTGCTGATGGAGACCTTTGGAGTCTAGAAGAACAACGTGGGAAAGTTGTGATATTAGTGTTCATGTTTACTAGGTGTGATAACACATGCCCTGTAACTAGCCAGAATGTAAAAATGGTTCAGGATACTCTGACAGATGATGAATTGGACAAAATTAGTATAGTCTCTGTAACAGTTGACAAGAGACATGATTCACCTTCAAAGTTACAGAATTGGACTGAAGACAGAGGATATGATTGGCCTCACTTAACAGGCTCAGGCTCAGCTTTAGATATGGTTTACGAAACATATGGCGTATACCCATACGAAGAAGGCGACGACTCTGATGAAGGCTATACTGTAGCCCATCCGTCACCAACATACATCCTAGATTCAGGCCTCATGGGGAGAGTTGTTTGGTCAGATTATGATTTCCCGGTTGATTTATTTGTAGAGGACGTAAGAACAGTTCTCAAGAATTACTGATTACTTCTGGCAAGAACTACACCAGAATGTAGAGCGTCCACCTTGGACCAGTCTCTCAATAATCTCTCCACATTCACAATCGGCTCCTTCCTTATCATACACCTTGAACTGGTGAATGAAATATCCAAGAGTTCCGTCAACACCTGCAAAGTCTCTCAACGATGAGCCACCAACTCGAATAGCTTCTGAAAGTATTATTTTTATTTCATTAACTAAAATTTCACATTCTTTCATTGTGATCGTATTTGACAAACGAGTCGGAGAAATCTTGCTTCTGTTTAGCGCTTCACACGCATAGATATTACCGACTCCAACCACAACCTTTTGGTCCAGTATACAGATTTTGACAGGGCTTTTTCTTCTTTGCAATTTCTCATAAAGGTCCGTTGCAGGCCATTCTTCTAGAGGCTCTGGACCTAAATGGTCTAGCAACTTGTGGGAGCCTCCTGAGTAAATATCCATTACACCAAATCTTCTTGGGTCATTGTATACAGACATCGTTCCGTCATCGAGATAGATGACGACATGGTCATGTTTGCCCTCACAATCACTAGCATCTAGTGTCCATTTACCACTCATTCCTAAATGGGAAAGTAAGATGTCATCATTATCAAGGTCGATTAAGAGATACTTTGCACGCCTTCTAATTGCAGTTATCGTTCTTCCAGTAAGCCGTTTATCAAGGTCTTCAGGAAATGGAAAACGTAGTCCTTCTCTGCGTAAATCGACGCCTTCAATTCGCTTACCAATCCATGAACGAGACAGCCCGGTGCGGACGGTTTCGACTTCAGGAAGCTCTGGCATATCTGGTTGTTTTCACTTGACATCAATAGTATTGATTGTCATAGACCAGATAGTTTGTATGCAGTCCAAATTGCCAAACCGATCATCAAAACCCCTGTAGCGACATTCAAACTACGCTGATTCTGCTCGATTTTCGCTAATATTGTAGATTTAGATAACAAAAGAGCGACTATCACATACCAGACAGTATCGATTGTCATTCCCATTCCAGCAATTACCCATTTTGTATCGTTTGACATCGATGGGTCGAGTACACTAGAGAGTACTGCGAGCATGAATACTGCAATTTTGGGGTTTAGAAAGGCGATGAAGAATCCTTCGAAAAACCCTTCACGCTTGCCTTCTGATTGAACTATGACTTTTGCTTCACTACGAATCATCCCAATCCCAAGGTAGAGTAGAAAAAATCCGCCAATAATTTGCATTAGTGTGAATATATCAGGGTTTTTCTCCATTATCACAACCAAACCGAATACTACGCTAACCGCATAGAAACCGAATCCAATTCCGTGCCCAACAGCGCACGCTAAACCTCGAGACCTCCCTCCAATCATTGTGTTGCGCAGAATTACTGCTAATGATGGACCAGGTGAAGTTGCACCGAGAATAAACATCACGGCTGCTGCTGAAATTGCAGTTATGTCCACGCCTGTCGCAAAGTGTCAGTGCCAATGACCTTTCTGTAAGTTCAACCGAAGAAAGTGATAGTGTGTGCTCCTAATCTCTTTGCCGTTTCCATAGATGCATGGTCCATATGTGCTTGAACAATAACATTGTCAAGGACAGCAACTGTTGCCTTGACTAATGATTCTGCTGCGGTTGGACGTTGTTTGGTACTCTCGCTCGCCATGTGCGTACATTATTCTTCTACGCATATTTACCTTTGTCTCGATGCATCAAAAGGCAGACGTCTAGCCTGTGACGGAATCCTGAGATTGGATTCCGGAAGATGGTATTTCATTTTCCACAATTGAGAATTTCGATTTCAGATAATGGTAAATTGTAATTAAAAAGTCTAGTTTTTATTGCTAGTTTAGATTTTGTCGAGTAAAATCAAACGGTGAGTCCATAAGAGATAGGCAGCCGCCTCGCAGTATGTCCCGCGAATTAATCCGCGTCGAAGGTGTAGACCGTTCATTCGGTGCAGTCACCGTTTTACAGGACATCAACATTATGGTGACAGAGGGTGACCGAATCGGAATAGTCGGCCACAATGGTGCTGGAAAGACAACACTGCTCAATACCATTTCAGAACAAAAGCAGGACGTAGGGGATATCGAATTTGCCTCTGGAATCCGCATTGCATACCTTACTCAGATTCGAGACATAGATGAAGATTCAACTATCGAAGAAGAGTTATCTCGTAAAGGGCGCCAATTTCAGGAGTTGGAAGAAGAGATCGCAGCGATTGAGGCACAGATGGTTGACCCTTCATTCTATGACGGCAACTGGCAACCTGTTATGGAGAGATATTCTGAACTCCAAACAATGCTTGGAGCATCAGGTGGAGGAAATGTTGCTAATATCGCCAAGGCGATTTTGGAGATGCTCGGACTTGACCAGCATCCAATGGAGATGAAAGTCAACAAATTATCAGGTGGAGAGAAAGCCAAACTTGCTCTTGCTCGCCAACTTGTTGGTCTTGCTGGAGTCGACGTAATATTCCTTGACGAGCCGACCAACCATTTGGATATTGAGACCACTGAGTGGCTAGAAGAATTCATCAATGAATTCGTAGGGGCTCAACTAATCGTTTCTCACGACAGATATTTCCTAGACCAAGTTTGTACTAGGATTGTTGAAATAGATAATCTTCGCAATTGGAATTACAAAGGTAATTATTCTGAGTTCCTAAAACAAAAAGAAAACTTCCTAGCAGCACTCGATGACAGAATCAAGAATGTGGAGAAGAAAATTGCCCACACTCAAAGTGCTCTACGTTCAATGAAGTCTGCTAACAAATTCGACAAGTCGATTTCAGCAAAGCACAAGATGATAGAGAGGATGCAACAAGAACTCAAAGCTCTGTACGGTCGTAAACCCAAGCAGCGCAAAGGTTTACGATTCAATCTTGAAGCAGCCGATAAGTCAAGTAATGACATTATTCAATTTCTTGGGGCTTCTAAGAGATTCGAGGGATTAAAGCGTCCAATTTTGAATAACCAAGATTTGGAAATTTCCAAAGGCGACAGAATTGGTATTGTTGGAGGAAATGGACAAGGTAAAACCACTCTTCTGAAGATGATAACTGGTGATGAAAAAATAGACTCGGGAACGAGAGACCTTGCACCAGGTGCTATCATCGGTTACTATCACCAAGACCACCGCACTCTTGATTTCAATCTGAATGCAGTAGAACAGGTCGAGATTTTGCGTCCTGATATGTCGTACGGAGAAGTTCGAGCAGCATTAGGGAGATTCCAGTTTGCCAAAGAAAATGTAACTACTCCTCTCGGGAAACTTTCTGGTGGAGAAAGAGCACGTATCGCTTTATTGAAGATTTTACTTGAAGAGAATAATCTACTACTGTTGGATGAACCAACAAACCACTTAGATATGGATGCTAAAGAAACGCTTGAAGGTTCTTTGATCTATTATGATGGAGCAATAGTTACCGTAAGTCACGACAGATGGTTCCTAGACCAAGTTGTTAACCAGATTTGGGAGTTAGATGGCGGAATAGTAACCAAATATTATGGGAACTATACCGATTACATCAGGAAGAAGAAGGGCCTTCCTGCTCTTGTGGACGGAGAAGAACCGGACCAGTAATCAGTGCTCTTGAAAGATAAGGTGGAATATCGTCGGCCACCATTCCAGGGCCGATTTGTTCACCTGCTAAATTACCTGCAGTTCTCATCAAATGAATTCCCAATCTAGATGCTGACCAAGGCGACAAACCAAGCCCGAGCAGTCCACCTATACAACCAGCCAGCAGGTCACCAGTTCCCCCCATCGCCATGCGCGGATTTCCACCACTACCTATTCCTCCGCGCCCACCTGAACCAATTAAGATGTCCTCAGGTCCAGTTCTAATCACTACTCGACTCTCGCCCGAACCTGCCAATAAACCTGGAATTGAATCAATATCCTCAATCCAGTTTTCTAATTCTCTTTGATGAGGCGTTACAACTCCAATCAGGCTTTGAGGCCAGCCTTCCAATGCTTTGATAGCGTCTGCATCAATCACTTTTGGAATATTTGGAGTCGCTTGAATTAGCATCCGAACCGCTTCAAGAGAAGCGGGGTCATCACCCATTCCCGGACCGATTACCATAGCCTGAACTCCTCTTCCTGTCATGCAACGTTTTACCAATCCTGAAACTTCAGTGATTATTTCTTGGTCTGTCATTGGCTCTTGAATCAATTCACTAGGCCACTTTGCCCTTGCAGCAGCCTCCTTTGGCATTGCAACATGAACTAGGTCAACCCCCATTCTTGCAGCAGCCATTCCTGAAAGAATTGGGGCTCCGTGATAGGGGCCTCCTCCAATAATCAGAACCCTACCTCTGTCTCCTTTGATTTGGCCTTCTTGTGGATGCGGGTAACGTAGTAGATCTCCCGGGCCAGGGTCTAGAGTTTCTTCTGGCCAACCTATTGGTGCGATGAATAAGTCTCCTACTTCTGGCAATAGTTTACCATTTGAGTCAATCATATTTGATTTTGGAGCTTCGAATGTTACGGTTCTGAATGCATTAAAGGAGATACCTGAGCCACATCCTGTTGGCATATCACATGCTAAAGCCATTGGCCTTCCTGGAATTGCTTCCATTAATTTGAGAACTTCACCTCTCGGTTTACCGTATATGCCAGCACCAAGTAGGCAATCAACAATCACTGCAGGGGGTTGAGGAGGTAGGTTTTCGATTGAATGAATATTTCCTTTCCAGTCCTCTCTAGCCCTCTGTGCAAGGGCATTCTTTTGCTTGTCATGTGTTGCGATAACTTTGCATCCTTCTAGCATAGTTGCTAATCTGAAACCATCTCCTCCATTGTTGCCTGGCCCACATAATATCCAGATTGGTTTGGGTGCTCCTTCTAGTGCATTTGCAAGATGTTCTGCTGCAGTTCTCATCAACTCATCCATATTGGCGCCTAATGCTTCGGCATTGGCGTCGAGGATAGCGACCTCATGTGGAGCCATTATCCAACGGGGTCGCATACAACTCGCACCCACTTCTAGGCTTTTGATTACAACGGTATCATGATGAACGAATGTATGCTCCGTAGAAGCATGTCGGAGGAGGCGCCGGTGTTTGAAACCACGACCGGACCGGTTCGTGTTATCACTGCTGCAAGCCTATTCGATGGCCATGATGCAGCAATCAATGTCATGCGACGTTTGATTCAGAGCAGTGGTGCTGAAGTTATTCACCTTGGACATGATAGATCTGCAAAAGATGTGGTTGATTGTGCGGTGCAAGAAGATGCACATGCAATTGCTTTGACTTCCTACCAAGGTGGTCACATGGAATATTTCACTTACATTCGTCAATTACTAGATGAAGCAGGCTGTGAACATATCCGCATCTTTGGCGGCGGTGGCGGAACAATTACTCCGCCTGAGATTAGAGATTTACACAATAGTGGCATTTCCAAAATCTATTCTCCCGATGATGGCCGCAAAATGGGATTAATGGGAATGATCCACGATTTAATGAGTACTGCAAGCGAAGTTGATTTGATTACAGACAATAGAATAAACAGTCTAGAAGGGCCCATTACCGCTGATGATATGTCCAAGGTTGGTCTATTGCTTACTCTTTCTGAATCTGCTAGTGATGATGAGTTCAAAGCGACTCTAGACAAAGTTCGCTCCAGCGATTCGGATGTACCAGTGATTGGTTTTACAGGTACTGGTGGTGCAGGTAAGAGCAGTCTTCTAGACGAATTGATGCTACGCATTCTCCGTGATAATCCTGACAAGAAAGTGTGCTTGCTCTGTGTAGATCCGACTCGTAAGAGAACTGGCGGTGCACTACTTGGCGACCGTATAAGAATGAATTCACTTTCCAATAACAATCTCTTCATGCGTTCTTTAGCGAGCCGTGGAAGTGGCTCAGAAATCAGTGCGAACTTAGACCGAGCAATCGAGGCAGCAAAGGCAGTTGGATTCGATTTGATTTTCTGTGAGACTAGCGGTATTGGTCAAGGCAGTGATGCGATTACTACTGTCTCTGACCGCTCGTTATACGTTATGACTGCCGAGTTCGGAGCCCACACTCAGTTAGAGAAAATCGAGATGCTTGATGTTGCAGACTTAGTAATTCTAAACAAGTATGAAAAGCGTGGTAGTGAAGATGCTTTACGGGCAATCAGAAAACAGGTTCGACGTAACAGAAACATGTTTGAAAATGCTGATGAGGATTTACCAGTAGTTGCAACAATTGCTAGCCAATTTGCAGACCCTGGTGTAGATGTTCTTTGGCAGAAATTAGCCGCAATGGTAGATTTCAATTCAAGTGAACCGATTGGAATAATCGGTGAACGTAAAGGAGTAATTCCTCCTGAAAGAGTTCACTATCTATCTGAGATTTCTTCTGTAGTACGTGATTACCATGCTCAAAATGGTTCAGTTTCTGAAAAACTTCGTACTATCCAGCATTTAGAAACTGCATGCAAGGAGTTGCCTTCGATAAAGAGCGAAGTCGATGAACACTTAGCCGAATTACGCGAAGAAGTTGTTGAAGCAAAACAAGTGGTATCTGACTTCCGAGATTTAGCAGAACAGTACTCCAGTGGTGAATACACATACTATGTTCGTGGAAAACCATTCACAGTCTCAACCGTGACTGAATCACTATCACACCAGATGATTCCTCGTGTGTCTCTCCCTAAATTTACTGATGATGGAGACATGTACAATTGGGTCAGCAGAGAAAATGCACCTGGTCATTTCCCTTTCACTTCAGGAGTATTCCCATTCAAGCGAACCGACGAGTTGAGTGCTCGTATGTTCGCAGGTGAAGGAGAAGGTGAGAGAACTAATCGTAGATTCCATCTTCTTTCTCAAGGCCAAGATTACGTTCGTCTATCAACTGCCTTCGACAGTGTAACTCTGTATGGGCGTGACCCAGACCCTCGCCCAGATATTTGGGGTAAGGTCGGTAACTCGGGAGTTTCTATCGCTAGCATTGATGATGCAAAGCGCCTCTATTCTGGATTTGATTTGTGTGATGCAAATACTTCTGTTTCAATGACAATAAATGGGCCAGCTCCAGTTATTCTTGCATTCTATCTCAATGCAGCAATCGACCAACAAGTCGAGAAGCATCTGCAATTAGAAGCAGATGCAAGTGGTTACCGTGGTGATTTACCTGAAGGTCACAATGGATTTGGTCTGGTAACAGTCGGAAAGAGAGGAGACGAAATGGTTGATGCAGCAACATATGCAGAAATCAAGGCAAAGACTCTTCAAACAGTTAGAGGAACAGTTCAGGCTGATATTCTCAAAGAAGACCAGGCGCAAAATACCTGTATTTTTTCTACACCATTCGCTCTCAAGATGATGGGAGATGTACAGCAGTACTACATTGACAATGGAGTGCGCAACCACTACTCGGTTTCAATTTCCGGCTACCATATCGCAGAAGCAGGTGCAAATCCAATCACTCAACTTGCTTTGACATTGGCAAACGGTTTCACCTATGTTGAGTATTACCGAAGCAGAGGAATGGATGTTGCAGAGTTTGCACCTAACCTCTCTTTCTTCTTCTCTAATGGCCTAGACCCAGAATACACAGTCATTGGAAGAGTTGCTCGCCGTATATGGGCTGTAACTATGCGTGACTTGTATGGTGCAGATGCTCGCAGTCAGAAGCTCAAGTATCATATTCAGACTAGTGGGCGAAGTCTTCACGCACAAGAAATAGATTTCAACGATATCCGTACAACCTTGCAGGCACTATTGGCGATTCAAGACAATGCAAACTCGCTGCACACCAACGCATACGATGAAGCGATTACCACTCCAACCGAGGAATCGGTCAGAAGGGCACTCGCAATCCAGTTGATTGTCAACAAGGAAAGCGGTTGGACAAAGACAGAGAACCCAATGCAGGGTTCATTCATCGTTGAGGAATTGACTGACTTGGTTGAGGAAGCAGTTCTGCAAGAGTTCGAAGCTCTCTCTCGCAGAGGTGGAGTTTTGGGTGCGATGGAGACAATGTATCAGCGTGGTAAGATCCAAGATGAAAGCATGTACTATGAGCACCTCAAGCACGATGGAACACTTCCAATCATCGGCGTTAACACATTCTTGAATCCAAATGCACAAGATTTCGATGAGAATGCTGCAGACGAATTCGATATGGAATTGGCTAGAGCAATGCCTGATGAAAAGCAAGCATGTCTTGAGAGAACTCTGGCTATTCCACGCGATGAAGAGGCGCTCAGTAGATTGCAGCAAGTCGCCAGAGAAGGCGGCAACGTATTCGAGGAATTGATGGAAACAACCAAGGTTGCTTCACTTGGTCAAATCACAGATGCACTGTTCGCAGTTGGTGGACAGTACAGACGTAACATGTGATTTTGGCAACCGATTCCTGCTGAATTGTTATTTATCATGATAGGGTCGAGCAATCATGGATGCAACAACCGCTCTGGTCGAGTTGTTGCTCTTACTTGCTGTGGGATTGTTGACTCCAGGGCCAAATGCACTCACTTCATTCGCTCACAGCGGCCTTTTTGGTAAGAAAGCAAACATTCCATTAATCACTGGAATGGCGATTGGTTTTGTATCGATTGAACTCATTATCGGCTTCCTTGTCAACTCTTTGGATGGAAATGAAACCGCACTCACAGCTCTTCATTGGGTGGGCATGGTATTCCTTGGTGCAATGGTAGTCGCTATGTTCAGAATAGACCCCTCAAAAATCGAGGCTGAAACAAGTGAAGGAAAACTGGGAATCAAGACCGGAATTGCGATGCAGTATGTCAATGGTAAAGAATGGGCATTCATCATTATCATGATGAGTCAGTACATGGAACCTCTAGGTGATGGCTTTGTTGGAATTAGTGTGATAATCTTGGTTACGCTCGTAACTTGTGTATCTGCAATGATCGCTTGGACTTTTTTTGGAGACCGCCTATCCGGACTATTCAGCGATGAGAAGTATGGCCCAAGAATCTTCAAGGTTTGCGGGATCTTGCTTTCGCTATTGTGGGTGGCTTTCCTGATTAGGGGCCCAACAGCTTGACTCGCCAATTGTCTTGATCAACCTTCTCTATCAAAGGTGTTCAATTCACTTTCAAGTGCTTGAGTTTCAAACTCTAGGTCGTACACCTTCCCGCCTGTTTGTTCAGCCTTTAGCCTCTTTTCCTCTAGTAGTTTCAAGCGTAGACGTGCTGCCTCTCGTTCATCTTGGAATCGCTGTTCTTCGATAACCATCTGTTCGCGGGCAATTTGTTGACGTTCAGCCTTACCACTGAGGTCGGTTTGAGATGCCTCACCATCAATTTCATTTTCAGTAGGAAACGAAATTGATATTCCTTCGCTGTTGAAATTCTCATCGATAGATTTCAGAATCCAATCTTTCGCAATGAATTCCTCATTGTAACTTTCAATCGATGCAAATAGTCTGAAATTCTTAGTAAAATCATCCAATTCATTGACCAGAACTCTAGGTTCGGGACTCTTCAAGCAATGAGGTGATTCTCTGGCTAATTTGAGGAGTGTATATTTGACGTGATCAATATCCTCATCATAACTCACTCCAATGTCGATAACGAGCGATTTTCTACTCGCAATTCCTTCTCCTCCGCCTCTTGCATGATTGACTATATCTGAAGAGATGATCGTGTTATTTGGAATGATAACCAATCTTTCATCATGGTCCAATATTTTGGTCGAAAGAACCCCAATCGATACTACTGTGCCAATTGTTTCACCTAACTCGATTCTGTCCCCTACTTCGAAGGGACGGTCTACTGCCAATAAGAATGAATTAGCAATGTTGCTAATGGTTTGCTGCATTGCAATTCCAAGTATAAGTGCAATCAATGTTAATGATGCAAATATACCGAACAAATCGATATCAAGTTCAATCAGAGCAAAATAAGTCCCGATGAAATATAGCGCTGCACGAGTACAAATTACCAGGATTGGGTTTCCTCCCGAAACGGTAACAGCGTCCTTTTTCTGAAATTGTTCAAGGATTACTGGCATCAGATATTTTGCTGAAACACTTGAAATCGAGGTTGCAATCATTATGTAAGTCGCACCAAAGTATGGTTGTAGAGTGTTATAGTCGATATCAGATTCGATTAGCCAAATACAGGATAATTGACCACCTGCTGCTAGGATAAACAAATTTAATCTGACTGCAAGAGGTCCGAGTAATTTATCATCCCATCCTGCAGAACTGCCTTTTACAATCTCCTTCCATGGCCTGATTAGGACATACTTAGTGCCGACTAATGCAAGCGCAGTCCCTAGTATACACAAAATTATCTTAACACTGAATGGCAAGCCATCCAAGTAGTCAAGCAAATCTGAAATCAATTCCATAAGTTTCACTTTTGGTCAGCGAATTTCTTTGCTTGCTTTGCCCACTTGTCTCTCTTGATTCTTCCAGAGAAGAATTCGATAGCAATATTGACCTGTTCTTCAATTTCTGAAGTCATGTTTCCAACCTGCTCGAAAGTGTAGATTCCAAGAGCATTCAACTTATCCTCGATGAAAGGTCCAACTCCCTTGATACGTTGCAGATCATCCTTATCATCGGATGTTGCAACACCAAGTGTCGCGAAATCGATGGTCTTAGCCTTCTCAGAAATACGTAAGAGTTCTTCCTCTTTCTTACGAGTAGCCTCATCCATTTGATCGAGTTTCTTACGGCGCTCTTCCATTTCTTTCTCCATCTGTTCAAGCCTTTCTTGAGCGGCCTTTTCAGCAGCAACCCGGGCAGCATCTTCTGAATCTTCACGAGCTTTCTTTTCAGATGCGGCCTTCTCTTCAGCAACCTTTGCCTTTGCTTCAGCAGCAGCGGCTTTTTCTTCGGCTTCCTTGAGTTTCTTTTCAGTTGCTTCTTTCTCAGCCTTTGCCATTGCATCAGCAGCTTCAATCTCGGCTTCCTTGAGTTTCTTTTCAGTTGCTTCTTTCTCAGCCTTTGCCATTGCATCAGCAGCTTCAATCTCGGCTTTCGCTTTTGCTTCAGCAGCCTTCTTGTCAGCCTTATCCTTTGCTTCGGCTTCCTTCTTGTCAGCCTTATCCTTTGCTTCGGCTTCCTTGATGGCCTTTCTTTCAGCGTCTTCTTGGGCCTTCAATTCCTTGGCTCTTCTATCGGCTTCTGCTAGTTCATCGGCCTCAGGGTCTCCAACTTTTACTTCCCAAAGGATGTAAACAGATGCACTACCGATTCTGATTTGACCGTTGTATACTCCACTAACATCCTCTTCAGTTACATTGTCATCAAATTTCAATGTGAAGACAATTGCGCCACTGCCCTTATCTTCAGAGTTACCTTCTACTAGAATAGAATCCATATTGAATCGACCACGGTTTGTGTGCGATGCCATATCTGTGATTGTTATCAGAGATTCAGGGTCTAAGTTTGTGATAGTGATAGTTTCCTTACTTTCACAACTGTCTCCGAAGTTTTCAACGTGACCAGGTTTAAGGATGAACGGATCGTTCTTTGTTCCCATTCCTCTTACAAAGCCAGGTCTCGATGTTGTGTATTCTGGTTCTGGACCATTCTTCATTCCAACGAGTACCATTAGAGACTCTCCCTTTTCTCTGGACCAATATATCAGTGGTATCAGAAGCAGCAGTAGTAGTAATGGGAAGCAGACACAAATCCACCACATTGTGGAGGAACTGCTGTCATCATCGTCATCCTTAGATTCAGTCTTGACAGTTACACAGGTGGTTTCATCCTCAATGTTTTCCGGAATACTTTCTGAATCGAGACTGTCAGAACCACATCTCTCTTCATCAGCGTCAGACCATGTGTCTCCATCGTCATCTTCGTCAGCATTGTCACCAACTCCGTCTCCATCAGTATCTGTATCTTCATTAGGATCCATTGGGAATGCATCTTCAGCATCAGAAACTCCATCGCCATCGGTGTCATCTTCCAATGCATCACAAGTACCGTCTCCATCTGAATCAACAGGGAAGTCGGAATCATCGAGTGGGTCTGTACCACATTCAGATTCATCGTAGTCAGACCAGTTGTCGTTATCGTCATCATAGTCTTCTACAAGTCCAGTTTCAGATACTCCAACAATTGAGTCAGGGGCACCGTCACCGTCTGTATCCTTAGCTGCTGAGCGGTCATCAGGGAAGTCGTCGACATTGTTGCCAACAGCGTCACCATCTCTGTCATCATCTTGTGAATCGCATATCATGTCGCCATCTGAATCAGTAGGCATACTAGATGCATTATCAGGATCAGAACCACAGGACTCTTCTGGACCATCTGCCCATCCATCAAGGTCTCTATCAGATTGCAGAGCATCACAGATTCCATCGTTGTCATCATCGATTGGTACAGAGAATTGGTCTTCTGAATCAGAGTTACACATGATTTCGTCTGTGTCAATGAATGTATCATTGTCATCATCGCTGTCGATGTAGTTACACAATCCATCTCCATCGGTATCGATTGGAGTGCTGGCTGCATCTTGTGGGTCTTCTGCACAGAGGTTCTCCATTTCGTTAGACCATCCGTCGCCATCCATGTCGTCATCATAGACGTCAGGGATTCCATCACCATCAGAATCTAGTAATACGCCCAGAGTAATCTGGAATGTGCCACTCTGTCCGGAGTTTGTGTTGTTAGCCCAGATAGTGTAGATGGTAGAAGCACTGAGTTCAGTAGGCGTTCCCGAAATTGCACCCGTGTCGGTTGTTGAGCGACCAGGCATTGTTCCGTTGAAATCTAGTCCAAGAGGCAATGCAGGATAAATCTCCCAAGTGTCAATGTCTCCACCTGCTGTAATTGGAATTAGTGAGTTCATTGCTGAATCATTAGCTAATTCTACGCTATTACTCATGTAGATGACAATGATTGCTCTATCGTCACTTGTATCAAGCAGGTCACAGATCTTATCTTGGTCAATGTCACTTGGATAGGATGATTCATCCATTTCATCGGTTTGACAATTTGTCTCGTCAACATTGGACCAGCCATCTCCATCAATATCGTCATCATTGACGTCAGGTATTGCGTCCAGGTCTGTATCTAGGAGAACAGATATGGTCACAGTTGAGATTCCATAGTCCTCAACTCCTGTTGCATTGATTGTGTACACCGTACTCTCGGTCAGAGTGTTTGGAGTTCCCCAAATTGTACCGTTACTGTTTCCAAAGAAGATTCCATTTGGCAATGTTGGCTCAATGCTCCAAGAGACAACAGCAGCTCCAGATGTAGATGGATACAAAGCCATCATTGGCGAGTACTGTGCTAGTTCAGCAGTATTGTATGGGTATGTAATGAATACTCCAGTTCCATTTACAGTAATCTCCAAAACAACAGTTCCTGAACCACCGGTATTGTTGGCCCATATGGTGTAGTTAGTTGCTAGTGAATCCACGAATGGAATTCCAATAATCGCACCATCTCCTCTCAAACTCAATCCAGTTGGTAGGGCTGGAGATACCTCCCATGAGGAAGGAACTCCACCAGTACTCGTAGGTACTACTGGAGTGATTGGTACGTCCTTGAAGAATTCATATTCTGAATCAGCGTAGGAAATAACAGGTGCAGGTTCGTCAATGGTAATTGTAAACGGAACACCTGCGCTACATACATTCCAACTATTACATGACTTCACCTTGAAGATAGCAGTACTTTGGTTCGCAGTAGGTGTGCCAAAGATATGACCTGTACTGTTAACCTGTAATCCAGCCGGTAGAGGCGGATATGTGGTAAAGTGGTGCAGGTTTGCTGGGTTAGTAATTCCAGTTGGGGCAATAGGTGTGATTGCAGTCCCTCTGGTGTAACTCTGTGTAGTATCAGCAGGATTGTATGACACTACAGGTAATGCAGGACTTATTCCGAATGTTACCTCAAATGATTGAGTTCTATTCCATGAGTATTGTGATGCACCATAATGTACAGTAATCGTATATGTTTCATTTGCAGTGTCTGTACAACTAATAGTTGGAGTTCCAGCTATTTGTCCAGAAGCTGCATTGAAAGTTAGTCCACAAGGAAGGGCTGCATTGTTAATATTCCCTGCACTATCATTTAACTGATAAGTTGCAACATTAGCGTTATGATACCCTATGGCATCAAAAGAAGAAGTTGCACCTTCTGATGGACTGTTATAGTTTATTTCGTGGTCGTAATCTCCCCAGAATCTGTAGAGTTTATGTTGTGAAGGAGGCATACCTGATTGACCTGTTGACCAAGTATCAACGCCATTACAATTCGTATTATCGCTGCCACATTCACTCAGCAATGATGCGGTTCTGAACATGAATTTAGTACCATGATAACCTGTGAAGTAAATTGAACCCGAATTATCGAGTCCAAAGTCGCTAGTCGTGTGGGTACTAGACCATTGTTGAGAAACAACATCATATGCTACGTTTAGGTCTTGGTCAAATCCAGTAGTTCTCAGGTCGTGTCCATCGGACATGTCGATTAAAACATGTGCAATATCATCAGAATCAACTGCCGAATAAATCGAATCACTTCTGTAGGTATCCCAAGTGGAATAATACCCAATTCGTCTTTCAAGTGAAATAACATCACTGGTAGTATGGTTCATCGTTGCTACGTTTGAGCAAAAAATGTTAGCGCCAGTTGGCAACGAACTGGTCGAGCTTCCAGCGAATTCAATTTTCGTGCAATAGTTAGTGTCACTGACATATGCGAAGAATAGAGTATCATCGCTGAACTTGTCCATTGTAAAGTATTGATTTGCACTGGCACTATTCACGTTGTTCTTAGTTGTCGCGTTTTCTGCCCAAACCCAATTTCCGGAGGAGTCTGTATGTGCAATCCAAGATGAACCACGGTTGGAACCAGCAACCAATCCGGAGGCTGAAGAAGACCCAAAGTCATAATCCCAAGCGTATGTGCTTGGAACATGTCCAGCAGTAGTTACAGAACCATCATGATGTAAAATAACTTGGTGTTGATCAGTCGCTCTGCAATTTGTTGGGTCAGATTTACCTACAGCAGTCCACTGGACTTGTCCATTTGTGTTGACTTTCGCAACCCAAGGTTGGAGGGTAGATAGACAAGTTCCAAATGGTCCAATTTGCATTCCACCGAACTTCAAATCATCATTGGCAGTCTTTCCTTTAGCGATTATTGCAACATCGCCTGTTGACTTATCTAAGTCCATTTCTGAAGATTCCTCTGAGGTCCCAGTAGATACGTATGCTAAATCGGTCGATGAGGTTCCTGTAGATTCAGTATTGATTGCCCACTGTAGGTTTCCGTAGTAATCCCACTTTGCAAGAATAACAGTTGTTTTCCCGTTATTGTCAATCGTCACTCCATCGAAATTGAATTCAACAGGGTCACTACTTGTAGCAGTTGCTTGGAATAATGCGTAAATGTTACCATTGTCGTCAACATCAACATCTTCAATGAAGAATGAGTTTCCTCTGATGCTCTTAGCCCAGACGTAATCTCCAGTAGGTTCTTTCATACTCAAAACAATATCATTAGAGTCATGATTTCCGCCTGCAGCAATACCATCTATCGTGATGCTATTTGTGTTAGTATACCTCTCTAAAGTGACGATCTCACCATTACTAGCGAAGGCTGTTTTAGCAGAGGTCTGATCATTATATGAAGTGCTGAACAGGTTCTCGTAACCGGTGTACAATGGATTTTCCATAGTAGATTTGATTGTGATATTATCACTCCAAGCCTCAACACCAGAAGTGGTCGAAATAGTGTAATTAGAGCCAGTGAAATCTGTGCTTGTTACGCGACCACTAATTTCTCCAGTTGTCGCATTAAGGGTCAAACCGGCTGGTAGTGAAGGGCTTATTGCAACACCAGTTGGCATCATTGCCGGATATTCAGGTATGTATGAAATATCCATTTCCATCTCGAAAATCAATCCTTCAGTGCCGTAGTCAAGTGTTGCTACCTCTAACATATCACAAGTTCCATCGCTATCATGATCGCCAGGATAAACTGCACTGTTTAACGAGGTGTCAGTAGGTGAACCGTAATATGCAACCATATTCCATTGCGCCCCAGTTTGTTGATATGGAGTCCAAATAATCCAAGGGTCATCGCCTGCTCCAATCACAAGTTCGAGGTTTTTGTGGCCGTATTGGCCGTAGTAATAATTTGCAGATGAATGCTGAATCACTAGTGTTGTTGTTTGAGTATTCGATGTTGAAGAGAGTTTAGTATGATATAATGTTCTGTTAGCATTATCTACCCATGCCAAATGTACATTATCATTTGAGTCTAATTCTAAACTGACTCCAGAATTACCACTTGGTGTTTGGTCTGTAAATCTTGTAATCCAATTAGAACCCGAATTGTCATAGTAACTGTATGTTACAAATGAATTGGTGTCACTAACACTTGAGCCTTTCATGAAAGCAATATGCGGTTGTGCATTGGAATCAACAGTGAATGAAGAGCGTCCAGGGCCAACATCTGTTATCGAACCTGAGCCTGAATCTAAACCTGAACTCCAAGAACTTGAACTTGTGTCATAGACCCAAGTGTAAATTCGTGTTGCTGAATCATGATAAGCCAGCAAATGGAGATCACCATTTGAATCCACACTAATTTGCTTGTAGTCTGCATTTGTCGTAGAGTTGCTCACACCTGAAGGGTACGTAATTCCAGTTACGGCATTGCTTGTAGAAATACTTACGATTTCATCGTGAGATGTCATGTACACTGTGCCGTCTGGTGCAATTGAAATGTCATGGTAATAATCATCATGATTCGAATCGAATGTGTAGACTAAAGTAGAACCAGGGCTCGTACTTGAAGAAGTGCCAGAACCGTATTCCAAGTAGTACAATTGGTGGTCATTCACGATATAAGCACCCTGACCATAACTTTCGTAATCAAATGCTTGTTGTGAATTACTTCCGTAGTTTGGGCTGGCTGATACGCCCTGCGAATTAGTAATAGCACTAGTAGTTCTTGCAAATAATTTCATGTTCATGTTTGAATTATCAAGTCCTACTGTTTGGTACTCATGAGTTGCATCATTTGGCAAGAATAGAATCCCTGTGCCGTAAAAATACTGGTAGCCTGTGTTCGCCCAAGTCGAGTATGAATTGACAACTGCTCTTGTGCCCCATTCTTTACGCTCACATGCCTGTTCGTCAGCATCACTCCAACCATCACCATCATCATCGGTGTCAACATAGTCACAGGTACCATCGCTGTCTAGATCACGAGGCATACTTGCAGAAAGTTTTGAATTTGAGAGACATGCATCTTCATCAGTATCGTTCCAATTGTCGTTATCATCGTCCAAATCTTCAATCAAATTGGTTGAACAAGCAGCATAAATCGAATCAGGCATTCCATCTGAATCTGTATCTAAGACTGCACACGGGTCTAATCTGAAATCATCATCAACGTCTAGGGTCCCATCATTATCGTCATCAGTGTCCCAATGGTCAATGATGCCATCTAAATCGTAATCGGTTGGACGCATATGCAAATCTGTTGGGGCAAGATTAAGTCCCATCTCATTAGCTTGGTCTCCGATATGGTCTGTGTTTTCATGGCCAGTTCTTCCCCAAGCACCAGAACCCCAACAGTAGACTTCATTGTCAACCATAACTGCACAAGTCGATGTATCAGTTAAAGCAAGTAATTTCGCACTGCCTTCTAAATCGACAGCGTTTAGGAATGGTAAGTGCATGATACTGTCGCCCAAAGGGTTACTGTTTCCATACCCAAGGCGGCCATAAGTTCCTCTTCCCCAGCAATATACTTCTCCTGAATCAGAGATTGAACAAGAGTGGTCGTAACTTGATTCGACATCAGACATTGTTGTTCCATTGAAATTAATTGGTTTTGCAGTTAGTATGTCGTTATTGGTACCATAATAGGCTGTTAAACCATTGCCTAATTGTCCATAAGTGTGAGCTCCCCAACATACAATGTCTCCTACATTGGTAGGTGGAGAAGTAGTTTCATGCAGTTGAGTTGTTGCACCTACTACCATACAAGCAAAGTCATTTCCAAAAGATAAATCTGAACTTATGATTCCATTGAAGTCATAAAATACAACTGGATTTGAGCTAGTCTGAGCGATGTATGAGCCCGAACCCCAACACTTGATTGCTCCAGTAACTGAAGTCGCACATACAGCCCCAGCACTATGGGATGAAGCATACAAATCTACGAATTTACCAGAAGTTGAGTATTCTAACGTACTCGCTATTCCATGACCATATTGGTTTGAAGTTGACGCAATTGCTCGTTGTGAATTACGTCCCATACAATATATTTCGCCATTTGTTTTCAATGCACAAGTCACATCTTTTGCAGCAGCAATCTTACTCACATCGTTACCAAATACGTCGACTATCTTAGGTATAGGTTCACTAGAGGAAGTGCCAGTTGTTGGTTGAGTTTGGCGGGCATCATTGTAACCCCAGCACATGACTTTTCCATTCATGCTACTATCTACGCTAGACTGCACAATCACACAATTGTGATATGTTCCGACACTCAGTTGGGTTGCAGTAACATTTGCTCCTAAATCGATATATTGTAAATGAATACCCATCTCATTTGTATTATCTCCAATTATCGAAGTCCCAGATAAGCCTAATTGCGACTGATAATTTCCTCCCCAGCACTTAATCAATCCTTGACGAGATAATGCGCATGTGTGGGAGCTACCTGATTGGAGGTCTACGATATCATAAGGAGAGAGTGAATCATCTGAAGGTAGGATTTCGTCACCATTACTATCTTCAACCGGTGAATCTGCAAGTGTAGTAACTGGATTGGAAGTAGAATATCCAACTGCAGTTTGGTCACCCCAGCAAATTACTGATGAAGCACCAGCGGCGTCTTCAAAGATACCACATGTTGAATCGGTCGAATGCTCGATTACAATCTGCTTTGCAGTCAATCCTGAAGGTACTGATATTGTCTGTGGTGTGCTGTATGCTGTTGTCGTGCTAGAGCCTTGTCCAAATGAACCGGATTCTTCTACACCCCAACATTCGATTGTATTTTCAACAATAGCACATGCATGAGATTCGCCCATGGTGATTGAATAAATTCGGTCACCTGCAGTACCTAAGTCAACTACAGTTCCACTATTGGATGGACTGGATGAACCTAGAAGTAATTCTCCAGATCTAGTCGTACCATCAGAATCACTCCAGTCACTTCTTTGGCCCCAACATACCGCTTGTGTACTGTTGTCCAGGATAGCACAAGAGGTGTCATAACCTGCAGTAACAGATCGTACTGTATCGGTGCCAAAGTCAATATCGACCTTTACTAGAGATGAAGAGTTTGTAGTTGTAGTACTTGAATTTCCAAGCACCATTTTGCTACTTCCTCCGTTGTAACCCATACACCAAACTTCGTCTAAGTGGTTAGTTACGCAAGTGTGCCTTTCACCAGCAACAATTGAATCGGTTAGACCGCCTGCGTCCAAGTTCATAATTTCAGGAGAATCAACGATTCCTCCACTTTCAATTCTAAATCCTGTTCGAATTTGGATATCATCTACTGCGACATAGTCACCCATTGCATCATTTGAAGAGGACCCATCTTTGATGAAAGACCACCTAAGTGTGTGCATTCCTGCGGTAATGCTGCTGTTGAATGTTCCCCAATTGCTCATTTGTCCCTTTGAGGAATTGATTTCAACTCCATCGATAGAGAATGACAATCGGTCACTACAACCGCTTAGGCTAGGACATGTATCTGTTTTGTAATCAAAGGAAACAGCTCCACTTGTAAACATTCGAGTTATTGAAAAACCTATGTCGGAAGAAGAGGCATGGCCGCTCGATTTGAATGAGTTAGTGCCGGAAGATGCATCGGTAGTGTCTAGTGCCCATTGAGTACCAAATTGTCCAACTGAACCTTCCAATGTCCAATCAGAAGCAATTGTTGCTGCCTCAAAGTCGTCATCATATCCTGCTGAAGAGTCTGCAACGTAATATTCTCCAGTTTGTGAATCTCCACCATCTCCCCAGCAGTAAATTAGGCTGGTTGTTGTTGTTAGACAATTGTGGTTTGCACCTACTGCTAAGTCAGCAGCTTGATGATTATTAGGTAGTGTGAGAACGGTAGGACTTTCTGAAGTTGAGATTGCTCCGGTACCAACCTGTCCCATGTTATTTCTACCCCAACACATAATCTCTCCAGCGGATGAAAGTGCACAAGCGTGGTTTTCTCCAGCATCTATGTCCACTGCTTCAAAGCCAGTTGGCCATGAAGTTCCAGAATCAGATCCTCCCAGTTTTCCATATGTGTTATCTCCCCAACATTCGATTCCTCCATTGGCAATAATTGCACATGCGAAGTCTGCTCCTTGAGTAAGAACACTTGAGTCCCCTACAGCGGGTAAATTGTTGACTGTATCCATACTGTCACAGCGACCATCTTCATCGAAATCACCAGGAGTGGATGAAGAAGCCATGCGGTCTGTTCCACAAGAAATTTCTTGCATTCCGGTCCAACCATCTCCATCAGCATCCACATACAAACCAGCGCCTGCAACTGCAGGGTTAGTTACTGCCCATAATTCTCCAGCGCTGACTAGGTGAAGAGAAGTGAATACATATCCTGCAGAGTTGATAATCATTCCAAAGGAATCAGCAGCACCTGGCCATGCAGATATTGCTTGGCCATCCCATGCTCCATCGTTCAAACTGAACAAGGTTGCACCTGTTGTGTTGTGGGTAAGCAGAATCCAAGGCGTTCCATCGCCATCAAATTGCAATACTACCTCGCTAGAGGTATCATTGGATACTAATTCAGTACTCCATGAAGATGCAGAATTACAAGCGCTTGAACATGAAGAAGAATATGTTTGGTAAGCATCATTTGTGTGAGCAACCGAAATTGTACCATCTGGTGCAACATCCATGCTCGTAGCCATATAAGCAGATGAAATATCTGTAGAAACAAGAGCAGGAGTTCCTAGGGAATCCGAGTAATAAAGTCCAGAAGATGTGATGTGAACTGAATGGTCCCCATTAGAGTCAACAATACTTGCAGAGGCAACTAAAGTGTTGCTGTTTGCCCAGTTTGAAATGCTATTACAACTGCTGGAACATGTGGATTCAACCACTTCAGTGGTTGTGACAGTTAGAAGTCTCAAGTCTCCGTTTGAATCAATTGATAATGACAATTCTTCAGTGCCATCCATACCAGTCAAGGTATCTTCGGTCCAAATTCCGTTTACTTTAGTGGTGTAGGAAACTCGGTCTGTGCCACTTGAAGTCATGTGAACAATGTGAGGGTTACCATTAGCATCTATTACGATGTCAACATCGATTACTCCTGAATCACTACCGAGTGTTTCAACAGCCCACATTCCGTTATCGTATGCAGCGAACTTTACATTGTTGCTACCAGAATCATAATATGCTATTGCAGGGCATCCAGTGGTTGGGATTTCAAACATCGAAATCAAGTCGCCAGTGTCGCTCGAATCCGAATCTAATCTCTTGTCAAGTTCAGTTCGATGTTCTGGAACTCCAAGAATTTCGCAAGAGTTCTCCACGACTTCTTCATCCAATTCTAAAGCGAGTTCAGTAATGAATGGTAGATCGGTTTGACCATCTCCACGGTCTTCAGTATCTCCGTATCCTAACTGACCGATTCCATTGTCTCCCCAGCAAATAACATCGTTGTTTGACATTATTACACAACTTGTACCCGAGCCAAGTTCGATGTCTGTTGCTGTGTATGCATGATGAGCGGAAGAAGTGGTTAGTCTGACATATCCAAGGTTAGAACCCATTCCATTAGTAGAACCAGGGCCAGTTCCTCGGTTATCTTGGCTACCATATCCAAGCCTTCCATCTGCTCCATTACCCCAGCATTGAAGTGGTTTGTAAGAACCGTGTTGGACGATAGCACAAACGTGGTCTTCACCAGCATCGATTGATAGAACTTCATAAGTCAAATCAGCATTACTGATAGAAGACATAGACCATGACGAAGGCAAGCCATCTCCAACATTTGTTGTAGATTCAATTCCAAGTTGTCCATAGTCATTCAATCCCCAGCAGAATGCTCTGTCTGTTCCACTATCGTCAACGATTGCACAAGTGAATCCATCACCTGCTGTGATTGCGCTAGCAGTTCCTGGAAGGTCTAGGAAATCCAGGTTGTCTCCCATCTCTCCTGCACCGTCGCCGATGTCGGTAGTTGAATCCAATCCGAGTTGTCCGTTGTCGTTGCCTCCCCAACAGGAAACATCTCCGTTATCCCAAATAGCACAGGTGTGGTCCCAGCCCAGTGCTAGGCTGTCGACAGTTCTTCCAGTTGGTACGCTAGTTACTGCGAAGTTAGTGCCTATTTCTCCGGCTGAGTCTCCTCTCTTGTCAGTGTCGCCAAGACCAAGTTGTCCCTTGGAGTTGTCTCCCCAGCAGATTAGGTCATCGTTGTCCATTACAGCACAGGTGTGGCTCTTTCCAGCTTCTAGCATTGTTGCAGTGCGGCCGGTAGGGAATTGCATGAATGGCAATGTATCACCGGTTTCGAGGTACCCGTCACCGAATCCACCGTTGCTTGAAGAATAGCCTAATCCCAGTACGGAAGATTCTCCCCAACACTTGACTGAGCCGTTTGTGAATAGTGCACAAGAATGGTCTTCGCCCATGACAACCTTGTCGACAGATGCGTTAGTTCCTAGGTTTACGAATGGGAGGTCAGTGCCAGTTTCATCAGAACTATCTCCAATGTTCTGAGTATTACCTAAACCGAGTTGACCTTCACTACCGTCACCCCAGCACTTGATGTTGCCAGATGCACCGATGGCACATCCGGATTGCAAACCAAATGCCAATGATTCGGCATTTCCAGTAGTGCCCGTACTCATGATTATTTGTTCATTGAGTTCATCACCAGTTTCTTCAGAGGCGGAGTCACTTGATTTGAAGTTCTGATCAGCAAACGGAGTCATGGGCATTAAGACCATGATTAGCGTTAGCATTAGGGCTGATGTGCGTAGTGAAACTGGGCGCATGCCTCGCGTGTGCGTGCGCAAGGCATAGGTTCGGCACCATTTATGATAGGGTAATCCGATTATTTCCCGATTGAATGGATAATCTTGGATTCAGCAGATTGTAGGTGTTCACTGACAGTTGCTTGCTTGATATTCATAGCATTTGCAATATCTCGCTGAGTACAACCTCTTGGACGACTGTAATATCCCATCTCAATCGCCTTATCTAGAACCATTCTTTGCTTATGAGGAAGCATATCAATGAATTCCGGGTTTCGTAGAGATTCAGAACCCAGTTTAACCGAAAATCCATTGCCTACCAACGCCGATAACTCAGTTCGAATTCTTCGCAATCCCTCGGTAGTACCTCGTAATGTCATCATCATTCCATTTCCATTTACATATGTGGGGCTTATCCACCATGCATCTTCATGTCTACTAAAAATCATAGCAACTGGGCCACCTGCTAATGCCTTGACCAATGCTGAATTTGGAGTTTGTGAAATTACCTCCAATATCTTGATTGCACCGTAATTTCCCTTGAGCTTATCTTTATGACTGAATTCCAGTCTAAGGTAGCAAATGAGGCCAAGTTCAGTTCTTTCATGCAAGGTGATAAATTCACACATCGGGAAAAAGTCAGGTAATGTAGAACCAGGTAGGTTGCCTCCGGTCTCTAAAGAAAATTCAACTTGCATGTATCGCAAATTGAGTTCAACTAATCGATTGGACATATTACCGCCTTCAATCATCGCCGCCGGCTTCGAACATACTCAGTATGACTGTTGAGTTCTCTGAGATCGTCTTCGAGCAAGGTTCGAGTCTTCTTGTCCAAATCTGCGTCTTCCAACTTTCTCATTGATAGTTTCGATTTCTTCTTTGGCAGCGGCGCGTTCTTTGGTTCAACTGCTTGTCTTCTTTAACCATCTGCAGTCTTGCTTTACGAACGCTGGCAGTCTTGTGGCTCTTGTTGGATATCGGACTCTGCTTACCAACGATTTCAACTGCTGTAGGGAATGGTATCTCGATTCCTCTCTTCCGTGAATTCTTCATCAACATTCTTGAGTAACCAATCTCGTAGCAACGAATTCATCTGAATAATCTTCAACCCAGCCATACATTCTGAAGATTTTAGCGAAATCACCTAATTCAATCAGTAAGACACGTGGTTCTGGTTTGGATATTACATACGGACATTCACGCATAAGTTGTAGCACCGTATACTTGACGTGGTCAATATCTTCTCCATAGCCTACTCCTATATCTTGGACCAAGGAGATTCGTGCGTCCAACTCCATCCCCTCCACCACGAGCATGATTGATTACAGTAGAATTGACTAAACTGTTGTTAGGAATTACAACTAGGTTCTCTTCATG
>CASIBX010000041.1 GCA_949373075.1 Candidatus Poseidoniaceae archaeon
GAGTTATACTGCCATCGGAACAATGAGCTAGAATCTCTGTTACTTCGATATCATGCGCTCCTGTGTAAGGTGAAGTCTGAGGATTAGGAGTTCCCGGAGTAGTCCATGGTGATTGAGACCATGCTCCATTCCATAACCAACTTGACTCGCCTTCAGTACTGTAGTCGTAGGTAATGGTTGAAACGATTTGGTTTGCAGAGTCTCTCAATTCTATTGTGTCAATGGTATTCTTTAGGTAGAATCCTTGACTTCCATTAATTGCTACTAGGAATATTTCACCTGGCAAAATCATAGTGTCACTCTTGAGTGGCATCTGGTGTTCATTAATGTTGAAGTTCCTCGAACCAGATGTAAAGTGCCAATTTGCAATATCTATGGATTGGTTGCCATTATTGATCAACTCAACCCACTCGCCATTTGGCCAACTTGCAGTGTCATTACCAACTGCATTAGCGAATATTTCATTGAACTCTATTTCTCCAGTTACGGTTACGGCGCCAGGTTCTGGCTGGCCTGGTGTAGGCCAACTTGCCGGGCTCCAAGGTAGCATAGGGTCTTGCGATTCGATTAATGAGACATTCAGTCCAGGGTCATTAGTCCACCATGCTTTGTGAACTATTGTATCAAATTGGTCAATCAACATCAATTGATTGTAATTATTCCAAAGGTAGGTTTGGTCAAAGAATTGGACTAATCTTCTTCCATCAGCAGCAATCATTGTACCCGGTTGGCTTGAATTCATTTCAAGAGTCATCATTTCAATACGAGTCTCATTGCCCATGCCATCTTTTATTTTCCAATCAATTAAATCGAAATCAGTTGGTCCATTGTTATGCAATTCTAACCACTCACCATCTGGCAGAGGCGCTCCATCCGTTGTCGAATTGGGTAGAACTTCAGTGATTTGAATATGTGATGAACCAGCGACGATAGAATCCCAAGGCATTGGGTTGACTATTCCAGGAGTTGGGTATGCAGAGTGCGACCAAGATAGGCCAGGCTGCTCCATTAGTGAAAAACCAGCAACTGTAGTCGACCAAGAGATAGATTGCGACTTTGTCCCATTAGGCCAAAGCAAATTTAGTGTTTCAGCACCGTTATTGAGGACACTACGACCATTGGATGAATTAATTGCAACTATTCTGTATTCATCGGAAGTAATAGTCATTGAAGTGCCTATGAGGTGACTCTCATTGAAGGCGAGAATATTACCTGCATTATCTGTAATTGACCATCCAGTTAAGTCGATATCAGATTGTCCTGAATTCCAGATTTCAACCCATTCTCCACCTGGCCATGTGGCATTATCTTCAGAAGGCCAAGGATTGGCCATAACTTCGCTAATGCGTAGATCTGAAGGAGCGGTACCTGCAGATGCGCCGTTCACGGAACCGGGGGTTGGAGAGTTTGTCGAAACCCAGTCATTTGTTGGTCCTGCAGGGTCCTCTTCCAGACTTACACCTGATGGGGCCCCTGCTGATGAAAAATTCCAAGATGCTTGGTCTATTACATTTCCAGAAGTGTCTTCCATTGTGATGTAATCATTTGTATTAGTTAAGTAAAAATTAGCAGAACCATTTCTGGCAATTACCATGAAATCACCTGGCTGTATAGTCCAACTACTAGAATTTCCAGCTTGGTATCCTACGATGGAAGATGAATTAAAATCAAGTGTTTTACTGGCTTTATTGACTAACTTCCAATTTAGAACATCAACCGGTGTCGTGCCAGTATTGTAAATCTCCATCCATTCACCATTAGGCCAAGTATCATCGTCATATCCATTTGGATTCGGCAATGCTTCGTTCAGACAAACCGTGCCACTGCACGCTAATGCGCGACCAGATGTTGCCTCAACAACTTCTGCCAGATTTACGAAAGGAGCCATCATTAAGATGCAAGTTAGGAAGAATACACGCGCTTTCACACAATCACCTACGCTTAGCGACTATGCCTCTTCTCCTTGATGCTTTCTTATGCTCGGAAATTTCTTTAGTCACAAGAATCCGAATGCGTCGTACTTTTGAGCAAAGGTGTAAATCATAATTGGCACGATGATAATACCCATTCCGTGCGACCGTCTTATACCAATTCTAGGGGGGATGAGTCCCATGATGGTTCCAATGATTAGGACTCCAATTCCAACCCATCCGCACGATAACCAAACTAATGCTGTAACGAATATAATTACTCCCAATACCATCGATTGCAGCGGAACTGCTTCGTGGAGTTGGAGGATTCCTTTGCCGACGTGGCGCATTAATGGAACTGCAATCAGGCCAGCAGCGATAGTCAAAGCCAGCAAGCGAATGAAGTCAGTGGTGGGGTGTAGTCCGCTCCATGTGTCAACCGGATACATTTGCTTCAAAGCAAGCGTTGCTCCAGAGCGTGAGCGTCCTATGATGTACAGGAATCCTAGTACCATTACGGTAACTGCCGTATTTGTGGCAGAGAGAAGGGCGATAATTTCGAGGTCCTGTTTTGTGTGAGGGCTTTCACCTTCACCTGCAGCCTCAGCTCTTGCTAACGCTAGTAATTCCTCATCGGTCAATTGAGTTAGTTGACGTGTTTCCCAATCAAGTCCAACCCCCTCTTTACCTTGTAATTTAGCAGCAGCATTCCTTCCACCCATTACCAAAACAGTTGCTTGTGCAGCGGTCATTCCTGGTAGAACTCCCATCGCCGCCCCTGCGCATGAAGAAAGGAAACAAGGCACCACTAGTGGGCCAGAGGGGGGCAATTCCCAATCCTCTTTTTGTGGCGGAATTTCCGATGTAGTAGCATAAATGTCGAGTAGATTTGCAATTCCGAATAGGCCAGCAAGGGCGGGTAATAGGAGCCCCGCTCCAGGCATATCGACCGGCGACCTAACTGGTAGGTTGAATACTCCCCATCCGTACAATCCTGATAACAAGAAGAAAGCAGTGGCTGCAATATATCCTGCAAATCGAGAATCGCCTCCGAGTTTTCCAAAGGTGACTTTTTGTACCCACATTGGGAAATCTAAGCGTGTAGTTTCAGTAGCCAGTAATAGAAGTGATATGGATAGTAAAACAAATGGTAAAGCCCCTCTCAAGTTATCATAAAACCCAAGTTCAGGGCCAAAAGCAATTCTTGCAGCCACGATTAACGGCAGAGACAAGAATAGTCCAAGTTGGCTACCTCTGGCTGAATATGCTACGCCTTTAGGAGCATTTCCAGATAGCAACATCCGGTGACCGGGGAGTAAAGCTAACGCTGTATCGGCCCCGGGTGCACCAATCAATGCTGACGGAATATAATTGAGGAATGTATGAACAACTCCTGTCGCTACAATTATTCCCGCTGCAGCAGATAATGGAATGCCTATCGCCAATAGTGCAGGGGACACACCCAAAAGAATTAGTGCGACATTGTTTACGTGGAATCCAGGGATTAGGCCTGTTAAAGAACCGATGCATACGCCAATGAATAACGCCGCTAACAGCCACCATAATTCAAGCCAAAACCCATCCATAGAAATCCCTCCTAAGAATCCTCGGAATCATCAGCAATTCCGTTACCATCTTCATCGGTAACATCTGCATTATCTAGTACGTAGTGGTGAGCAAGTGTAACATCATCTGCCACTTCTATCAGGCGGCCAGTCCATTTTAGTGTGAGGCCCTCATGTTGTTCATTCAATCCAATAGAATTAGATTTAGCATTAATCCTGATCTTCTGTTCGCCCCCTTCTTTCTGAAGGTAGGTTTGGCCATCAATTGTAACTAAATTGCCGACTATGCTGGTGATTTTATTCAGGTCATAAAATGCCGGAGCACCTTCGCTCAGGTCATATGGGTTAGCATCTGAAGGCTCACCTGTAAGTACCAAATCGATAACCATTAATTGCAATTCTGAACTAGCAGAGTTCCAAGATAAACTTACGTTTGCGACAATTGGTTGACCTTCTTCTAGCCATCCAAAGTGCTGTCCTACTGGGACATAAGCGTCCATTTTTGCTAGTGTGTTTGGATAAACTGCATCGGCAATTATTATTTTTGTATCTCCAGTTTCACTCATTAATGTGGAACCTGAAACAACTCCTGTGATTAGGAAGTTCGTACCGTTAGCAACATCCTCCAATGAGTCTGCTGGATTACTTGCCATTTGGCCAAGTATGTTTTCTGCATCAGATACGTCGATTAGAACGACTTCTTCATTATTAGAGGCATCAATACACCAACCAGCATATGATGTCGACCAAATCAACCTTCCACCAAAACTGACTTCTTTACCATTGAATTCAGCAATATCGCCTTGGTTGAGTACGCAGGCCCGTAATTCACCGTCAGGCTCAATTATCTCATCTCCTGAAATTTCACCTAAAAGTATTACTTTAGCACCAGCATTGTAAGACCATGTTTGATAATTTGACCATCCAATTGTGGTTGGGTCTGGAACGCTAGAACCTACTGTCCTGATTTCAGGACCCTCTGTGTGTATTGTCCACTGTAAAAACTTCTGACTGTATTCTATTACAGCAGTCACTTCGACTTTCTGTCCGGCTTCTAACCATCTGCCTGGAGCGGAATGGATTATCATATTCATTTGATGTTCATGGTTCCCATAATTCGGATGGTCTCGCAAATCTAAGGATGTAAAAGTGGCATTCGGATTTACAGGTTTAGAAATATATCCGGTTATGGTAAATGCCTCCCCAACGAAATCTTCTGGGTTTTTGGCAATTGTTGAAATCCCAATTATTGGAGCATCTGGGGTGTCTGATTCATCCCAAGAAAGAGCTCCATTACCTAATGCCTGAAGCCAAATCCTGCCATTATATTCGATTACATCTCCTGTAGCGATAACCTTTGTTCCTATCATCGGAATATCCCCGTAACGGTACCAACGCAGTTGAGCAACTCCTGTGTCATCTTCAATAATGATGTTAACACGATCTTCGCCCGATGAATAAGGGTCTTCTACCCAAGAAACCACTATACCTTCTACAGATACAACTTCGTTACTGTGCTCGACCAAGTTTTCGATTTTCACCAACTCTGGTTCACGAACCATAGCATATGCATTCATTGCTGCAACCAGAAGTATCGAAAGTGCGAACATTACCCACAATCGCTGGCCTCTCAGTTCTGGACTATCGTCTAGTAAACGGTCGACAAATCCTGAAACTCCACCGCTTTCAACTTCGGCTTTGTGCTTAGCAACATACTCGCTGTGCTCGATTTTGCCGTCCGAGTTGGCGTCATAGGTTTCGAAGACTGAATCTACATCCATCTCGAGGCTCCCTTCGGCCACCAAGTCGTCTAAATCTTCATTTTCTGAGTCACTGTCATCCAACTGTGCACTCTCGCTCATGCCCACTCCAGAGCATCTAGTTCAATATCCCTTGCGTAGGGAAAGGACTTGATATTAGATGCGAAAGGCAACAACATGAGGGACCGAGTGATACGTGATGAGATTCATCGCGACATTTTTGTTCCTGCTCGTATTGCTAGATTGATTGACACCCGTGAATTCCAGCGACTGCGTAACATTCAGCAACTAGCAACTTGCCACTATGTGTTCCCTGCAGCGACTCATAACCGCTTCTCTCACAGCCTTGGTGCTTACCATCTGGCTAGGGTTCTTTGTGACCACTTATCAGAAGTTCAGCCGGGTATCATTTCTGATGAGGATTCGGAGTTAGTATCAATTGCTGCTCTTCTTCATGATGTTGGACATCCTCCGTTCTCACACCTATTGGAGACAGACAAGGTTTTTGCAACGTATAACAATCACGAAGATTGGGGTAAAATGTTACTGGAATCAAAGGAAACTGAAATCGGTATCGCAATTCGCGAAGTTCTAAGCGAAGAGAGAACAGGTAGGCTATTTGCCTTGTATGCTGGAGATTCAGAATATGATGGCAAAGAGATTGCTCCTTTCATGAAGGAGATAGTCAGCAGTCAATTAGATGTTGACAGAATGGATTACATGATTCGAGATCAAGCAAATTCTGGAGCCCAAATTGGTGGATTTGATTCGGCTCGCGTAATTCGAGCATTAAGGGTAGATGATTCAGGACACCTTTATGCTAAAGATTGGGGTTTACCTGCAATTGAAGCCTATCTTGTCACTAGGTACCATTTGTATAATCAGGTTTATTTCCATAAAGTCAACCAATTAACTCAGGAATATTTGGTTAGAGTTCTTTCTAGAGCCAGGGAGATGGCAACTAATGGAAGTTTGTCATTGAGTAATTCATTGAATAATATGCTGTGTAATGAAAGTCTGACGGTTCAGGAATATGTCCGTCTTACAGATGCTGATATCAATGGTGTTTTGATGGATTGGGCGGACCATGAAGATCCTATCTTGTCTGGATATGCGAAGCGCTTGGTTTCTAGACGAGATTACCACAAATCGATTAGAATCGGTGAGTTAACTGCTGAGATGAGTTCAGTTGTGATTCCAAAGATTCTACCTATTCTCGAAAAAGCAGGGTTTTCTATTAGTGATGTTATCACCGCTAGTATCAGAAAGAAAGGATACAAGCCCTACAGTCAGGGTATAATGCTCGAAGACGGCAGAGATGTTGTCGAGCATTCACCGCTAATCCAAAGCCTAGTTCAGACATCTGAACAGGCTTTGATTTTCATTCCAGAAGTTGTGAGAGACGAATGTGAGCAGGTTGCTAGAGAAGTCATCAAACCGTCACAATCAAGTCTGTCGTCCTTCTGAGATGTTTGCTACGGACCTGTAGCTTAGTTGGTGGAGCACCCGGCTCATAACCGGGCGGTCGTGGGTTCAAGTCCCTCCGGGTCCATCTTTCATTCCAGTTTATTCTCAATCGCTATTACGAGCGATTTTGACACCCAACCGAAATTATGGGAGTCTTCACTGGCCAGGGGGTCGGGATTATCTCCCTCAACGAACAACATATCATCATTGATTCTAGATACCCGCTTAACGCAAGTTACGGAATTCTTGAATGGATGTTTGAAAACAATAATCGATTTCAATTCGATAACTTGTCCTGTGTATTCATCACACTCAACAATGTCACCATCGTTCAACTTCGGCCACATTGAGTCGCCTTTGATGACTACTTTCATGAAGCGCGAATCCACGAAATTTCACGGCCTTTGACGCCCCAGAACATAGAGTGGATTGCTTCGATAGCATCCATCAATTCTTGTGCGTGGTCAGCAGAAACTTCTACTTTACATGCGGAGCATAACTTTGCAGCATGCCAGAATGTGTCGTGAAGGTCTGGATTTGCTTCTAGGTGTTGAGGCTTGAAGAAATCAGTCCAAAGAACAAGTAGCTCGTCCTTACACTTCTGAGCTTCTTCCTCTTTGATTGCTGCGTAGCGAGACATTGTGTTTAGGTACGCTGCCATAGCCGGTCCATCATCGGTAGAAGGGCAACTTAGGGCCAACATTTTGCTGGTCATAGATTGTACTGCTTCTCCTGCAATTCTTGCACTTGCTGGGTCATAAACTCCACACGGTCCATCACAATGCGCCTCTGCTTCAATAATTATTTCATCGCTCATCAAAATCCCTCTGATGTACCGTCGATAAGGCGTAGGCATATCAACATGGCCCTTAATTGAAAAGGTGTACTGATACTGCTTTGTCAAGGCAAGTCCCCAAAATGGTTATGAGGGTCGAGAATGTGGGTCGTAACATAGGTGATTCCATGAAGGCTCTACGACGCTCTTTGTTTCTACTCGCATTATACATGGCGAGCATCCTTGTAATTGCAACCCCTGCAGCGGCTCAGGTCTCTGTTCCTGCGGTTAATCTCGAGTGTTTGTCACCAAATCCAAGTGGTGCTGTCGACGTACCTGTATACCCTGGTGCAACGCTGACAGGATTCGCAAATTGTAGAGTCACTAACCCTAACGTCTACGCTGAGAGAATTCAGATTCAAGTCGACGCAGAAGGTTTGGTAGTAGCTGCGCCTGGAACAATCTCTTTGGGACCGGGTGGCGAATCCGAATTCCAAGCAACTGTACGTGCAGACCAGCGCATGACTATGTCTGGCCGTAACCTAAAGGTTACCGCTACTGTAGTCGAAGCAAACGGAGTGCCCCCTGCAACTCTAGCGGAATCTCAAACTTCGATGATTATCAACATCCTACAATTTAGCCGTCTACAGGTTGAAGCAACAGAACCGTTCCTACAGTTATCGCCAAAGACCGATCACAACTTTGAGTTCAAGGTATACAATCAAGGGAATTGGGCTGATAAGTTCAAGGTTGGAGTAACCGATGATTCGAGAGACAAACTAGAAGAAAACGGTTTCCAAATCTCCATTCCATTGGTTTCGGTTGAAATTGACGGTATGGCTGCACCTATGAAGGTGCGAGTATTGGTAAGAACTCCTAAGAACCAAGGATGGACCGACGAGTACCATACTCTAGAATTTGAAGCAATTTCAGATTTCTCTTGTAGATATGAAACAAGTGGATGTAACTCACAATCTCAGATGGTAACCATCTATGTACGTGGAGTTTACTTACCTGGCTTCGAACTAATTCCTTCTCTTGCTATGCTAGGAATGGCAGCAGCAGTTATTGCAAGACGCAATATGGATGATGATGAAGAAGACGAGGAATGGCGTGAAGCTGCCCCCGGTCTTTGACATCCACCTACAAATGTAGTGATAATGACCCTTGGAGGGGTTGTATTGATAACACAGCACTTACCGTGTTGTGTTGTAACACCAGTGGTGATTTAGATGAGTGGACTTTTAGATAAAGCAAATGAAACTGCGAAATCGACTGAAAAAGAAAACCTAACAGCCGAGGCGGTAATCGATTCCCCTGCCGATGAAGGTCTTGACAAAAGGATACTAATCAGTTTGCAAATAGCCGGTGTCTTAGCTCTTCTATCCAGTCTGTTTTGGCTTGTTCAAACAGGATGGCTTTATGCAACAGCCATGGACTATTTAGTCGCTATAATGTTGATGTTATTTGGCTGGGTGTTGTATAACGGCTCAGATTATGTTTCCGAATCAGGGCTTTCTAACATCAAAATGGCAATAACAGCCATTGCTTTTGTAGGATTATTCATTTTTACTGCACTAGGTACGATGTTCATGAATGCGGGTGGCGGAGTAACAATTGCTTCTATTGAATTAGACGGTAAAAATGATGAAATCGACTTATCTTTCTTTGGACCTAGGGGAATGAGTTACACTGTCGAAGTTTTAGTTGATGGAGAGGTTCAATACACTCATGATGGTGAAATCAATATCGATAAAGGTAGCCACTCCATCCCACTCGACGAGTTCTGGGCCGGAAATGCGATGGACATGAATGAAATAAATCAGGTTAGTTACGAAATCCAAGTTACTTCTGAAGAAGGCGAAGATAGCTTCACCTTTGGCGATATTATGAACAGAGAAATAGATACTGGTTTCGTTAAAGTTGGAGAAGTATTCTGGAATGATGATGATGGAAAAAAGGAATATACTGGAATAACGGTTGAGATGATCCTTGGTATCGCAGCAGTTGACCCTGATATCAATGACCCTGATGCATCATTTGACTTCTCTAACGGTTTCTTCACAGGTACCACTCCTATGCCAATCGAGTCGGACTGGAGCGCTACTCTGACCGTTAAAAGAGGTTCTTCGGTAGAGTACCAATATTCTACAATCCAGGCAGATGAAGGCGCAGTTAACGGGCTAGGAGACTTTTGGTTTGACTGGGTACGAATGCCAGGCACAAGCGCTGGCGATTTGGCTAGAGATGACTTTTACACAGGCGATGCTTGTTATACATTTGAAGTTGAGATTGTGAACGTACTCGGGGAGACATATGTTGATTCAAGTTCGAAGATAGACTTCTTTTGGGATTCAAACGAAGCCGAACAAGATGTTGAGGAACACCAGAGTGCTGAAGCTTGCTGATGTACAAGTGCATATTTTGTGTTGTATCGCTAAACAACCGTTTATATCTGCTACCCCGATGAAAAGGGTATGGTCAACTGGTCACTAAACTACGAAGACGAGAACTCTGTTTCGGTAAACGCATCGTTCGGAGATGCAGATACAAGCACAAAATCCCCTCGAAGGCGTGTCTCCAGACGCAGGTCTAGTACTAGGCGCTTAGACGGGCAGGCACGAATTCAAAAAGTGGTTAATGGGCAAGTGATGAACCTCCGCGTCCGACGTGTAGTACGCAGTTGAGCACCAATATTGGTCACTCAATGGTCCCAGTATCTTCATCGCCTTCTTCTTCATCGAAAACTGCCGAAGTAAGATGTTCTTTCATCAAGTCCTTGTTTAGTTTCATTCGCATCATAACAACATAAAGAATTACAGCAACTACGACTCCAATCGTGATTGGCAGGAACAGATTACTAGAGTTGTCTTCAACTTCACTCCAACTAACCGGTTCGGTAGATGCAGTGCTTGTGGTTACAACTTCAAGACCTTCGAAATGGTACGGAGTGAATATTTCGCATTCAAGTATTAGATCTCCTTCGTAAGCAGAATCCCAATTCATTGGTATTTCGATAGTGGAATCAGCCAATGCGGTATAAGACACAGTAGTGCCTACATTCGCATCAGTGCCATTAGATGTGCATTCAAGTATGAATGTAGCATCGACAATTCCGGTATTGGTAATTGTTGCCATTACGCCCAATCTTGAATTGACGTTATTCTCATCATCACTAGCAACCAGGCTATCAAAAGACAACGATGGAGTGTCTAGAATTATGTCAAAGTGGTTGACATGGGGTAGATTTGGAATATCTTTCTCATAAGTGCCCCATGGAGTTGCTAGTACTACTTTACCACTAGCACTTTCAACATGTAAGTCACCATTCCCATCTTGCCACCTTACCATTCTCTTTCTTTCATTGTCTGTAATTTCAATTACATTGTCTCCTTGGTTTGCAAGGTCAAAGGTATTGTTATCGCCCAACGGAGATGTGCCTACCGAATCGTAACCGAGATTGTATCCATAGAATACGACATAGCCATTTTGAACGCCAACAGTTCGCGTGGTTAGAATATTCACCCAATTGTCGGTGACTCCTCCTGTGCCGGTTGAGTTTGTCCATTCTACACTTGCATCATCCCAAATAATGATGTCTTCATCACTTATTCCTCCAGAAAGTGTGGAGTCTGTAACTGTAATAGAACCGGATACCTCAATTGGGCCTGTACTTGACATTTGGGCACCATTTAGAGTACAGGTTCCTGAACAAGATATAGCTGCACCAAATATTGAGCCGGTTACTACTAATGTTCCTTGAACATCTATACTCCAAGCGTTTGCTCTATCTGGAATTACAAGCGATGTGCCTTCTCCCGACAATTGCTCAGCATCTCTCAAAACAGGAGTTGCACCTTGTGGTGAAAGTGTGATGTTACTTATTGCAGAGATTTGGAATGGATGTGTTGTGATATTTACAGTGAGGTTGTCTAAATCCATACCCCCAATCCAATCATATTGGCTTCCCGTCCAATTCTCTGTCGATTCATTATTGATTTCAATGGTTATTCCGTAAAGAACCTCTTGGGCAAAAATAATCCTTAATGTCCCCGATTCACCCAAGTTGCCAACTGGAACAAGCACATTCGCAGTACCTGCTAGATTGAGTTGTGGTGATGTTTCAGCATTCATGGAACCAGAAACAACCATCGTAGATCCTTCCTCAACAACAATCGTTGTATCTTCTGCAATTTCATAATCACCCGATATTGTCCAAGTGGCACCATTAGTAACCAAATATTCACCTGAAAGGGTATCATTAGAATCCTCTTCAACATCTTCTGAAATATCTGTGGCAGACACCATGGGTTGGCTTAACAAAATTATTACCGTCAGCAAAAATGCTCTTCGCATGTATTGGGGACGACAGACTAAGCAAATGAATTGAACCCCGTTTTCATTCATCAATAGGGCACATCTTTCCATCCAATCTTGTAGCCAATCAAGTTGAAAGAACGGTGAAGTATAGGTGTAATCAGTACAAGTAATAGCATTGGTAATAGTAAATCTCTACCGCCGTGATCAGAGTTTGTTAGGAATATTTGTCCGAATACAAATACAGATATTGCGAATGGTAGGGTGTCTAAGAGTGGCGCTTTACTAGAGACATCTCCTTCTCTTTTCATGCCTCGGCGTCGCTTGAAGAAAGAGCCGGTTGAATCACCTACTAAACTAGTGAAACCAAGGAAAGTACCGACTAAAAAGGCGCTAGCAGCCCAACCAGTGGCTGCTTCAACAGGAGATATAAATATCCAATTTTCAGGTATCATTGTCATTACCCAGCACAACAATCCACTAGTTAGTGAACCACCGATTAGACCGTTCCAAGTTTTCCCGTCACCGAGTATGCGATTTCCATCTTTGTGAACTCGTCCTCCATCGATAGGCCAAGGCCCATAGCCTGTCTTTGGAAGCCACTTCCCCCACATCATTGCAAATGTGTTAACTAAAAATCCCGGAAGGTAAATCCAAAGTTGTGAACAACATCATCTCAAAGTGGTTAAAATCTGACATTAAATTAAGGGTGTACCATCCAGTCTTTGAACCCAATGGCGGTTTTTCCAACGCGATGGGCTTATGAGCCGCTCTTAAATGGAGCGAACATGGCAGGAATGTCGGTATTAGTCGTGGGAGGCGGAGGACGTGAACATGCGCTTTGTCTCGGCCTTGCACGAAGTGAATCTATCGGTGACATACATTGTGCGCCAGGTAATGCTGGAACAGCAGAAATCGCTACCAATCATGCATTTAGTGAAGTTGCAGATTTGATACATCTAGCATTTCAACTGGATGTCGATTTCGTAGTAGCCGGTCCAGAAGCTCCCCTTTGCGGAGGCCTTGCAGACCAACTAGGCAACATGGATATCCCATGTTTCGGACCAGTTGCTGCTCTTGCTAGACTAGAAGGAAGTAAACTACATGCCAAACAAGTGATGGCACAAAACAACGTGCCAACCGCCGATTTTCATGTGCTTGGAAAAGACAGTGATGTCGATTCGGCTTTGGATAGTTTTGCAGGTCGGCCTTGGGTTGTCAAGCGGGATGTACTCGCTGGTGGGAAGGGAGTTGTCGTTACTGATGACAGATCAGAAGCAAGGCAATTTATTCAGGATTCGATTCTATCTGACGGGCAGGTTCTATTAGAGGATTTTTTGCCCGGAGAGGAGGCTAGTATGCTTGTTTTGATGGATGGCAGCGGATTTGTTTGCCTACCTGCTAGCCAGGACCACAAGCGAGAGTTTGAAGGCGATAAAGGAAGAAACACTGGTGGCATGGGTGCATACGCTCCCGCTCCAGTATACACTGAAGAAGTTCGTAAAAAAACAATCGAGCGAATCGTTGAGCCCATGCATAAAGCGCTATCCTCTCGCAGAGTTCCTTACCGTGGTGTACTTTATGTCGGTTTGATGATAGATGAAAATAATGACCCATATGTTGTCGAATTCAATGTCAGGTTCGGAGACCCTGAGTGTCAGATTACTATACCACTAATCGCCTCGGACCTTGGTGAATTGTTGAAGGCTGCAGCAACCGACAAATTATCCTCACAAAACGTAGAGTTCCATGACAAATGTGCACTTACTGTCGTATTAGCTGCGGAGAACTATCCCGGCTCTGTTGATAAGGGGAGGCGGATTGATTGCGTTCCAAAATCCACGCTTGAATCATGGGTAAATCATGCTGGAACCAAAGTCGAAAATGGACAACTTGTTTCTAACGGCGGGCGTGTTCTTTCCTGTACAGCAATCGCCGATACTTTGGGCGATGCTGCTGACAAGGCTTACGCCTTAGTCGAAAATATTGAATTGGCTGGCTCACACTTCCGCAGAGATATTGGACACAGGGCACTTTGACCATTATTTCTACTGCGCCCTCGCAGTACCTCGTTTTCGCCGTACTTCTCTACAATTGCGTACTTTCCTCACAAGGGAACGCATAAAAGGAGGCCTTTGGTGCCCGCAACGCTACAGCCTTACGGCTGCACTTTGATACCTAGAGGGAATGAAAATGTCGAGCGAAAACGACAATGGAAACGAAGCGCCAAACGCTATGCTAGGGTGGCTCATTGCCCCCCTTGCAATTTTGATGGCTCTTCTTGCTAACTATGGACTAGACTTTGGCCTGGTTCTTGAGATGGAAGAAATGAAACCATTTGCTGCAATCACTGTTGCTGCAATACTTGGAATGGCACCGCGTGTCATGAAAGAGAATGAACTCATTAACGTATCAGCGGCAACACTTTCCCTCGTTACCCTAATCGTTACTCTCGTTCTTTCCGAAGGAGTTTCAATGTATACGTCAAACCTAGTCGGTTTGGCTTTCTTCGTCGTAATGTTCGGTGGCTACCTTCTTGATTCAAAGGGACGTCACGAATGGAACACTGTACTGATATTCAGCGCAATAGGTTTGTGGACCGCAATGGTTGCTGCAGCTAACTTCGCAGATACTCAAACCAAGTTGTTCACACTCGATGGACAAGAATACATTCGTACTGCTGCTTGGCAAGAGGGCATTGGATTTGTCTTCTTTAACACGGTTGCAATATTTGTAATTCTCGGATTGCTTGCTGCAGTTCTTTTACGTGGCATGCTAACCCCTGCAACAGACAAAGGATGGTTTGGTTACATTAAACCTAGCGAAGGTCTTTGGAACAGATCAACACTTCCTCTTCAAGTCGCATTAGCGGTTTGGGCAGCATCACATATCGCAATATTAGCGTACTTCAACACATTGGGTGATCTGGACATACTAACTATCTGGTCCGTTGATGGATACCACGGTTACATCGGGTTCTGGCCTGCTGCATTAACTGGCTTGGTTGCATTAACCTGTGCATGGATGTGTGCAGAAAGATGGTTTACTCGTGCGCTCTTCATTGGTTCGATGTGGATACTTTACATCGTATCTTCACTATACGAATCTGGACATTGGTCCAGTGAAAGCCTTGAAGGAACTTGGGCTGTGTGGATTTGGTTTGGAATAACCTTCTTCATAGGTGTAGTAATCTATTGGTTTGCAACTCATGAGGATTATGGCGGATGGATGAACCGTGAAGCCCACGAGCCTAGTCAGGCACGTGTATTTTGGTCCAACCACTGGACTGGAATCATGGTATTCACTGCCTTCCTAGTTGGATTAGCCATTCGTGTTCAATGGTATTTCGTACCTTCAATGAACTCATCAGGTCTAGACTCTTGGGATTTGACCGGTGGTTCAGACCCTTGGTACATGAAGAGAATCGTTGAGTACATTATCGCTGAAAACGCCCACCTGATTTGGGATGCTGATAGAAACTACCCGGTCGGAGGAATAAATCCTCGACCTCCATTGTTTTCTTGGTCGATGGCCTTTGTCGCAATGTTGCTAAGTAGCCTTGGTATTGAATCAGCAGACGCTGTATGGTATGCTATGCTAGCACTACCTGCGGTCTATGGTGCCCTAACCATCTTCCCAATGGCTAGTATTGCAAAGGATAACTTTGGAAAAGGCGCAGGAGTAATCTCTGCTTGGCTTATCGCTTTCATGCCAACTCACGTCCAAAAATCGACTTGGGGAATGGCAGACCACGATTCATTCGTACTATTGTTCTTAACAGCAGCATTCATGTTCTATCTCAGAGCAGTAAAGGCAGGAGGAGATGAAAGGCTATCAAGAACCACTACTGCTTCTCCATCTGGTATTATCAAAGCCATGTCTGAGGTTTTCAAATCTCGAAGGAGAGCATCTGCAAATGCAATCGCTGCTGGAGTTTGTTTCAGTATAGTTGCTCTTGGTTGGAAAGGGTTCGTTTACGGCCCTGCTATCATCTTCCTCGCGTATGTTCTGCAAGTTGCAATGAATATGTTTAGGAGAAAGGATAGTACTATTCTTTCAACATTGAATGTGCTGATGCTTGGAACTATCTTCATGATGATTCTACCTTTCTACGCTCACCCTCAACTAGACTTAGTTCTGAACTCAACCGGTCTGATACCACTGTTGTTTATCGGAGCATTTACGCTAGCAATTGCATGGATTACAACTGGTTTCCGTGACAAACCTTGGCTAATGGTTCTAGGTTCTTTGCTTGCTGGCGGCGCTATTTTCGGAGTTGTACTATACGTTCTACAGATGTTAGATATGTCAAACGCATGGAATGTTCTAACTACTGGTTCTGGGTATTTCACAAAGAACAAAATCTTCGCAACAATTGCTGAAGCAGGCGCTCCAAAGCGTGGACAACTGTTTGCTTCATTCGGACCTATCGTGTTCGTACTAGCGATTGTAATGGGAATACTTGCCCTATGGGATGGAATAGTCAAGAAAAGCCAAACCAAACTTATTCTGGGTATGTGGGTAATAGTTGCTGCATACATGGCATGGTCTGCAGGAAGATTCCTGTTCAATGCATCTCCTGCTATGACTGTAATGAGTGCATGGGGAATCGTAACTCTTTGGAAAGCCAGCGGAGCTGGCAACATGGCCCGTGCTTGGAGAAGAATGGGTATCCGAACTCCTGGAGAAAGAATTTCAAATGCACGCAAGGCTCTATGGAAGAACCCGCAATTCAGTGCAATCGGTATGGTTCTGATTATGCTAATCGGACAGCATGCAACATATGGAATAGATGCTGCAATGATTAATGGTGACCGCCATGAAACCGAAATGGATGAAACAATCTACAACATAGTTCCTGATATCCTCCGTTGGAATGACTTTGGTTTCTCTGTACTTGATGATACAAAGTATGATGAAAACTCACGTTGGTACCTAAGCACATTTGGTTCTGGATTCAATGATCGAGGATGGAATATGGCCTATGATTGGTTATCACAACAAGATACAGACCAAGTCTATTCAGAAAGACCGGCTTTCGTATCTTGGTGGGATTATGGATTCCAAGCCCTTGAAACCGGCGACCATCCATCGGTTTCCGATAACTTCCAGTCTGGAATTTCTGCAGCAGGAAATATGCTGCTGTCTAGAAACCAAGATGACTTAGCTGCAATGTTCATTTGGAGACTCTCTGAAGGAGACTTGGCATATCAGGATGCTAACAAAGGAACAAGGACTCACACAGGTTCATTCTTGAGCACTCTAGGTGCCCACCTAACAAGCGACCAGAAGGCAGAATTTGTAAACATTCAAACCTCCCTAGAATCTGATGATGTTGTTGACCGTGTATTCAAGGTGATAAAGGTCAATGGTGACGTAATTTTAGCACAAGGCCATATGATTGAGGATGGAATAGTCAATACGGACTCCCCATTGTTGTACAAGGTTTATGAAAATGGAGTGCAAATCCCATGTGTTGGTGAAGAACTGAACTCGGAATACTGTGAAGGAGAAGCATTCAACGATGCATCTTTCGCAGAATCAACTTTCAATAACAATATCCGTTCTGCCTCTGAAACTGAAGACAATACGACTCACTATATTGTTGGAGATTATTGGTATACTGCAGATTTGATAGAAGAGTTTGACTCAGTAAGTACTGGCATGCACAAGAAGAACGCAGGTATTGCTCTCGTTACTCAATTGCTAACTTCTTCTCTAGATAGTGAATCACTACACTCTCTGTATGCGGACTTGTCTAACAACAAAGTATACTCAGTTCAGAACCACGATGGTGGACCTGGAGACCTAATTACTAGGGACCATGAGATTAGATACCTTGGTATAGACAGCAAACTGTACCCTCGTGGTGGATTATACAGTTCCGAATACAGCGGCGGTAACCCGACTGGTATTTTCCAGCCTGTATCCTCTCTGTCAGGTCAGGACTTCTCTACTTTCATGAATGAAGTTTACATGACTTCTCGTGGACAATTCAGCGATGAAATGACTAGAGAAGAATTCGATGAAGAAATGCGCAAGGATGTTCTTAACCAACAATCAGGTGCTGCAAACTTCGAACCACTGAATCTAGTAGACATCAGAATAGACCATACCCCTGCATTCTTTGATACAATGCTTGCAAGATCTTACGTAGGCTATGGAGCATCATCTCTAGGTTTCGCTACAACCGAACAACCTGGCCAACACTTTGGACAATCGGGTACACCAAACTCGATGATGACAAATGCAGTTCCACTGCCTGGAGCAATGATGAACCACTTTGTAATCGCCAACTGGTACAATGCCGATAATGAATTTGATACTCTGGGTCAAGCAAATACCCTTGTCAAGATTTTGAAGTACTACCCTGGTGTTGAAGTTGGAGGAAACGTGGCACTATCTGTTGATGACCAACTCACTGGCATGTCAGATGTTAGAATTCTACTAGAAAGAGATGCATTCTCTGGTGAAGGCGAAGTTGACTTAGACAACGACACCTATTGGATTCCAATCGGTTACACCGATGCTGATGAAAATGGTGACTGGTCCTACACAGTTCCTGCTGGTAAAATCCGAGCTACTGCATTTGCAGGGGAATACAACGATGTCGGAGCAAGAGATGTTTTCAAATCCGGAGAATATGCATCTGGACTAGGCGACTTGACAGTTGAAACTAATGAAGATCGTGAGACAAATATAATCACAGCACTACTTGGAAAGGTATCCAATATGACTTGGATGGGTGAAATGACTCAGAACATTACTGGACAAGAGGCAGATAGGCTCTCCGACTTCGATGGCAATTTCGACATAACTGTCGCAGCAAGTGGAATCTCTGGAACAGTCACATGGTCTGGACATGAGTCCTTTGAAGGACAAGCCATAGATGGCGTCGAGTTCATTCTGCGTAATATCTGGGGAATGGCTGAAAACTACTCAGTTACCACCACAAGTGGTTCATTCACTACTGAGGATGGCGATTCAAGAGTCATTCAAGGCACCGGTGAAGTAGTATTTACTGGCGATGGTACCTTTGATACTCAAGGAAAGACCGGACTAGTACGAGGTTTCACAGGAAACTACACTCGTGCAGTTGAAGATGGACGCTCATACACTGCTAACGCTTCATTCGATGGTTCAGGTTCAATTGTTGCTACATGGCTAGATTATGATGCGCCTGGATGTGACTCTGAAGTAGTAGAAAACGAGACTATCACAACTCTACCTACTTGGAATGAAACAGTTGGTGATGAAACAGTCGTCAATACTCATACAGCATGTCTAACTAGCGATGCTGATACGTACCTCTTCGAAGGAATTCTCAATGCTAGTGGTAGAATGACGGCAGATGGCCAGGTAATTGTAGTCAAGTATCTTGATGGAGAAACGTTTGAAGGAACTGGAGTTTACGAAGGAACTGGAACAGCGAACGGAACTGGGTTATTCATTGGTGAGGGTACATTCTCTGGACCAATGGTTTCACCAGGTTCATTCTACAAGACTGGATTGATGCCGGGTACTTACAATATGATTGCAGTTATGGAAAATGGTCGAGAAATCCTCCTTCCAGAACCAGTCGATGTATCGATTGAACCAAGAGCAGGTGTTGAAATGACTCTGCCAGGTTCCATCTTTGAAGATATCCTTTATGCAGATTACACTACAGACGGAAGCCCAACTCCTTTGGCTAATACAACAATCGAGTTGATTGACTTTGGTTTGGATGAAGCCACAACAGCCGCGGAGATCATTACAGATGAAAATGGTTCCTTCAGTTATGGACCTCTAGCCAATGGTGACTACCAGTGGAGAGTCGACATCGACCAAGACGGATGGTATGAAACAGAGAGTAACTTCAGCGTTGGAATTGATTCTGAAAATGTTACTCTAGCAACATCAGTACCAACAAAGCGTGATATTATGATTAATTTGAACTCTGATGAAGCCGGATTTGATTTATCAAATCGCACTGTAACTTTCACAAACGTCGAAAGCACTGATTTGAACCAGTATGTAGTAACTGCAGAATCTGATGATAATGGTGTCGTTTATGTTGAAATTGACATGGGTCAGTGGATTATATCTGATGAAACCGATGAAAACTTTGTTCTATGGCATGAAGTTGAAGTTACAACTGATGATCTAGAATTGGATTTAGATTATGCAGTGAGCGTTTGGCTTAATGGTACAATCTGGTCCTTTGATGAGTTGTTGATTACCACTGGTCAATTCGATACGCCTTCAGATATCCCAGTTGAAGATCGTGAGGGCGCATCCAATGTTGGAGTAGAAGCTCGTTCTGGAATGATTGTCCTAGAAACAATATCTGACTCAAATGGTAGTTATTCCCTACGATTACCTGAAGGCGTTGTATTCCATGTTACTGTGGACAGCTTCTTTGGTACAGACACATTGAGTGCTGGAATGTTAGTTGAGAATGCATCTCAAGTAACGGAAACAGATTTCTACCTTGTTAGTACAGACATTGTCCAAGGAACAGTTTGGGTAAGAAATTCACCTATCAATGGTACTGGCGTGCCATGGGGGGACGGAATCTCTGGTTCTGAAGGTGCAGAAGTAGTTGCAACTGATGAAAACGGATTAGAGTGGCGTGATGAAATAGATGATGAAGGAACTTTCCTGATGCATTTGAGTGAAGGTAATTGGACTCTCACAGTTTCCAATGCTGACATGAATGTTGCAGCAGTTGAATTGGATACTGAAAATACTTCAGGTCAAATTGATTTAATCGCTAACCCTGCTAATGTCTCACTATCGTTCCGCATATTCCTCGACAGTAATTTCGATGGAGTCTGGGAAAATGGAACGGCCATATCCCCTCAAATTCAAATTAAGTCGATCAATGATTTCGGATTAGATTTGGAAGTTACTGAGGACATGTATGATAACGAAACAGGAGAACTAAATGTAGAACTCTCTGTTGGTAACTATATCATTGAGATGACCGAAGATAACCCACGTGATGAAAATGCAAGCGACTATCGCCGATTTGCATCCGCTCTACCAAATATTGACATTGGTCTAGCACCACCAGGGGATTCGATTGAAGTTATGCTTTCACCAGAATTCCTTGTAAGTGGAACTGTATTGATGGAGAGTGGTTTCCCTATGGATAACTCAACAGTTTGGCTTCGCAATGAAGCTGGCGATGACTTCCACCCTCTAACAACCGATGAGAATGGAACATTTGCAGACTATGTGCCTCAAGGCGAATGGTATGTAGAAGTTGCAGATTATGAAGCAGACAGCAATGAAACTGAAATCTTCCGTGATTTCATAACAGTTGAAAGTTCAATTTCTGATATCGAATGGAAGACCAAGACTGCAATGGTTGTTACAATTCAACTGCAAGAATCACTGACTGGAGTGAATGTCACTTCAACTCGTGTAACCGCAGTTAGCCTTGATGGATTAGGTAATGTAAGCCTTGGACCTTCTGATAATGAAGGAATGATCAGCGAAGTATTGATGCCTGGTAACTGGACATTAGAGATGAACCTCACTGAAAACCTAGAGATGTGGGTTTTGTCTGAAGGAGTTTACAACTCTGCTGATGCAATGGTCAACAGCTCTTGGGAAGCAGGAGTTGTACTAGTCGACAAGTCGGTTAAGGTTGGAGGAAAGATCTATTGGGACCTTGATGAAAATGATGAACCTTCTAACAATGAAGGTATCGAAGGTGTTAATGTCACAATTTCAAGTGAAAATGGTCTAAATGAAACTTTGTCTACTGATGAAGGTGGAGTTTGGTCTCTATTCGTTCCAATCAGAGATAATTACTCAATCGTTGCAATGAAGGAAGGTTTCGCTACAGTAAATTACACAGATGGCAACAACAGTTTCTATGTGGTAAATGACACTCACGAGAGCCGTGATTTCGAGATGAGCGCAGGCGTAGTTTCAGTTTCTGGAACTGTGACTGATATCACAGGAGTCAGTACAAGACTGGAAGGGGCAACAATCACACTTTATCCTGCCAAGGGTATCGTTCGAGATACAGTCACTATTACAGACACAAGTTATGCGAATGACACTTTATCATGGACTGGAGAAATCCAGCCAGGGGACTGGATTGTTGTCGCAGAAGGTTCTGATTCAAATGAGAACGGTGGCGGTATAGTCATTGGACTACTCGAAGCATCAGTTCAGGAAGGGGCATCAATTGACCTAGTTATGGAACTAGGTGGAAGATTGTCTGTCACATCGACTTGGACTACAATCAACAACACTGTCTATAATGCAGGCGATGTTGCTGATGGAGTGGATGTTGAAATTACTCTTGGAGAGATTGCTTGGATCACGCAGTTTGATGAGAACGGTGAACTTAGCATGGTATTACCTGCTTGTGAATTGGTAAATTGTGTTGAACTCGACAGCGAGTTCGATACAGTGCAGCATGAAATGGCGCTCGAAATGGAATACAACTCTGGAATCACAGTTACCGTAATGCAAGCCACCGCAGAAGACCGTGTAATGGATTTCAATCGCAGAATCAATTCTGACCTAGTTATCGAAGTTATCTCGATAACAGAAGACACTGCAGTGATTACCGATGATGATTTATCTGAAGTAACAGCGATTGCAAACGATGATAATGGATATGAAGTTATCACTTTGAGACTTGGACTAACCTATGAAGGTACAGAAATTGCAGATGAATTTACTGCTTCTTCAGGCGTTAGTGTTTCACAGGATTCTGATGAGTGGACTATCGAGTATAACGATGTGGAATCTGGGAACTGGACTAACATCATGGATGTAGGAATGGGTATTGGAATCAATAATTCAGATTCGAACCAAGTGCTATACCGTGAAATCGATGTAAGAATCACCCTACCACTACAGAACCAGACACAAACATACGATGATGGCCATGCAGTGAACATGAGGTTCGCTTCCGATGGTGGAATCAGTGAAGCAAGTGTTCGCGTCAATGTTCCTCAACAATTCAACATCTCACTAGATGGAGCTGATGAACAGTACGGTGTGGCTGATGGAGGAGAGACTTTGGTTACTCTAACTGTCTTCAACCACGGAAATGGTGATGACACGATTTCCGTCCAATCTATTCTTGAAGATGTTTGTATCGATGCTGGATGGCAAGTTACTCCTGCAATATCCAATCTAACTGTGGCTGCTGATAATGACCGTAGCCAGTCTTTCACAATATTTGCACCTGCGAATTCAACAGAAATAACATGTGATGTTGATTTCACTGCAGATAGTGAAGGTGATTATGAAACTCAAGAGCAATCAACTACCGTAAAGATTTCAGTCGCCACTTTATCAATTATCAAAAAATCAATCGAGCCTCGCTCTGCAGAATCTTTGGCTAATGAAGATGGCATTTTCAGAATACCAATTGAAAATACAGGTTTCCTAGCGGCTGATGATGTGATTGTTTACCTAGAATCCGCCCAGGATGAAACTGAATACACGCAAAAGCAGATCACAATTACTGTACCTGCAGCGTCCACTGACGAGAATGGCGAGAAGGTAGCAGGTCAAGCATGGGCTGAATTCCCATACTCGGATATGCCACCTGGAACTGCTTACTTGACGGTTTCAGTGGAAGTTATTGGTACACCTATTAGTGACGAGGTACCTGACATGGATATCTCCTACAAGTTCTCCAATGTTGCTGATGGCGAAGAATCTAGCTTCCTGATGCCAGTTATCATAATACTAACTATCTTGGTATTATTCGGTGGTTACAAAACAGCACGTAAGGGATCATCTGGTCGCTTCTGATACGCATACCTGCTTCGATGCGTACCCTCTAAAGGGGTTAGTTTTGAAGTTGGAATAAGACATACGTTCAAGGGTTGATGGCGATAGCGTTAGACTATGTGGGAAGGTGATGAACTCAAAGGAGTTGATTTCATTCCTGAACCCGGTGATTCGAGAATCTTGTCAGCCGTTGACTCATCCACTATCGGACACCAAGAGGGATGGCGTGGCGAAGTAATCGGTTGGGCCCCTGAGCCTGTGAGAGTAGTCTCTCAACCTAGACGCAATATCCAGAAAATCGTGACCGCTGGTGTTTTGATAATTCTCGGTCTTGTCATTTGGGCTGCTGCGAGTCTTCTTGTTCTAGAATTGCCGCCTCCAAACTCTGAGTGGGCATTCGAGGATTCAGGTGCGAGAGATTTGCAGGATACAGGCTTGACAGGTGAAGGGGTTCGAGTTTGCATGGTTGATACTGGAATCGATTTGGCACACCCCGATATGCAAAATGTAGATTTAGTGTTCAAAGACTTCTTCTCTGGTTCAAACCAGCCAACTGACCGTGGTACCCTTTCGCATGGCACGATGATGGCAGGAATACTAGTTTCGGACGGCTACCTCAATGGCGTAGCTCCGGGTGTCACTCTAGGAATGGCTGCGGCCTTGGGAGATGATGGTGAAGGAGGGAACAGTGGCGATGAATCATTGGTTGCAAATGCAATCGAATGGTGTTGGCGCACGTTTGAGGCAGATATCATTTCACTTTCATTAGGCGGTATTAGTGACCCTGACGCTGTCCGTCAAGGCGATACTGCGAACGCAGTGGGGCTTGCTCTTGCAAATGGGGTATATGTTGTATCTGCGGCAGGAAATGATGGAGGGCCCGACGATGATGGCAGAGTTGCTAGTCCTTCAAATGTACGTGAAGTAATTTCAGTTGGAGCTTTGGACAGAGAAGGTGATATTTGGAGCGGGTCATCCCTTGGCTCTCCTGAAGAGAATGATGGAATCAATCGTTCCAATCCACATCTGAAACCTGAAATTTCCGCCCCAGGTGTGGATATAATTTCTACAGCAGCAGGTGATGGTTATTACTCCTCAACTGGTACTAGTGATGCTACAGTATTTGTTTCAGGCATACTTGCTTTGATTCTCGAAGCAGAACCGCAACTGATGAATGAACCGGATCTTGATTGTATTGAACAAGTAAAGACTGCTTTGATGAACTCTGCAGAACCACTCGATTCAAGTCAACAACATAATTCTCGTTCGGGCTATGGCGCAATTGATGGCAAAGGTTGGCTGAGTGAAATACGTAGTTCTGTAGATTGTTGAAAACTAGATTCGGGTCGCAGCAAGGCATTTCTACACTACGATTAGTGTGATATTTCAGTCTATATTTGATATTATTATATTTTTTAACTCTAAAATATGTGATATTAAAGCCCATATATGATACTATTGCTGTGTTTTGTATACCAATGTGTTAAGGCGGACTTGGCTGTGGGAGGCTTGTTAGAGGTATTTCTATGTCTAAAAATACACAAAAAAGCAAGAGTTTCGGCCTAGTCGGTATTTTCATACTGTCTTTATTCGTAGCTATGGTGTCAACAGCACCTGTAGTGTCAGCAGTAAATGAAACCTCATCGGGAACTATCACTGGTACTGAAACATGGACTGGTGTCATGAACCTTGATGGCGACCTTTTGGTGGCAGGTGGTGCTAAACTCATAATCAATGCAGGCACGACAATCAATGTACCTGCAGATAAGAACATCCAGATACAGGGTTCAATCTGTGCTGGAGATTCGTCTTGTGGTGCATCCCAGGCTAGTACTGGCTCTCCAATCCGCTTCATTTGGGGCTCAGCAGCTGAACCAGTCGCCAACCAAACTGGCCGTTGTTATGTCACAGGGGTCTTCAATCCCGACATGTCTTGTGGCTCAGGGATTTATCTGGCATCGACAATCGATCAGTCTCTTACTCGCATGAACCATGTCACATTGGACAATGCATACGGTATACCTGTAGACATCGATGGGCAAGGTAGCATCAAGTATGGTGCCATGGTTTTTGATGGAGCGAGTCTCAGTGTCACAAACCCTACATTTACTGATGTAAATACAACAAACGTACTCGCATTTAATGGAGCATCTCCAACCTTAGACGGTGGAACATTTGCCGTAGGAATCGATACTCAAGGCTACCATGGTGCTGCAATACAAGCATATGGTGCAGGTGCTGGCCTAGTGGTAATGCAAGTTCTGAATTCTGCATTCACAGGAGAGGAAACAGATTGTGGAACCCAAGGAGGAGGCCGCTCTGCAATTTACTTACAGGATTCATTCGTTAGAATGGATTCAATATCCATCTCTGAGAACTCTTATGGTGCATTCTTACGTTCCAGCAGTGGTTACCTAACCAATTCAACTGTTGCCACCAAGTGTAACGCTATCGATACCAACTCTCACCTTGTAACAAATGGCCAGACTTACACTTTCGTAATCTCTGATAACACAATCACACCTTCAGATGGTGCCGGAATTACAGCATATGACGGTGCTATCGTAGTTGCTGAGCGCAATACGATATCTGGGGCTGGAGAAAGTTCAGGGATGGGTATCAGGTCTTCTACGGTTATTGCAAATAACAACATCATTGGTCCAATCGGTGGATGGAATGGGCTTTGGGTGTATGGTGAGTCTGATGTATCTGCAGAAAATAATACTATCATGGATACTGCCAAGGAGCCAGTTCTTATTGGTGAGTACCATTACAAGGACCAAGGATGGAACGTTCCATCTCCTTCCAAAGCACGCCTATATTTCGCAAACAATGTCATTTCTAACAATTCAGGAACCTGCAATTCACAATATATGTACGGCGGAGACTTCCCTTGTCCTGCATTCCATGTATTCATGTCATCTGCAACATTCATGGATAACACCGTAACCAACAACATAGGTGACGGTTTTAGAATAAAGGGTGGAATTGTAAATGCTCAAGGAAACGACATTGAAGTTGGTGGATTTGCTGCAAACATCTCTCTATACGACGATAATTATGGCAATAAGTATGGTTCAATAGCATACTTCTCAGAAAACACCTACAGTAACGCGAGCCAGATCTACAACATTACAGAATCTCGTGTCGCAGTACAAAGTGAATTCATGCCAGACCCTGGTGCTGGAGAAATGTACCCAGTGTCTTTGTCATGGCTAGGTGCGGAGTGTCCATGGGATACAGATGAGTGTATACAAGCTCCATTAACTGCTGAATGGCCTCCTAAATTCATGCCGCTTTCAATGGAAGTAAATCCAAACGCTACAACTTTCACATATTCCGATATACAAAACTTTGACCGCTCAAAGATTCATATCCAGAACCAAAACACTGCTTGGGGTGTCCAAGTAGAGCAAGGCGAACTAGTACGCTACCAGGTAAAGGCAGACAACTCACAGGTCTCTGAAGCACTTGTGACTGTCAAGGATGCAAATGGCAAGCCTTTGTACAATATGACAACAGACGCATATGGATTTACTCCATGGGTGACGCTTCCTTCAAACTTCCACATTGATACCAATTGGAACCATTTGGCGACTGATCTTGGAGAAGACTCCTGTGGTGACGGTGCTGACAATGATGGTGATACATTGGTTGACGGACAAGACCCTGACTGCCAAAACGGGGGACGTGAAATGCCAACCTATTCTGTTGATGCAAAGAAATTCGGCAAAGGTACTTCAGTTCACGAGTTCACATTGACTGGTATGATTGATGAAGTGATTCATCTTGCAAATATCGCACCTCATGTTAATGTAGACCAGAACGATGGCACTTCTTTTGCTCGAACTATCTCAGTTACAGGGAGCGCTTATGACGGAGAAATTGGTCCGTACTTCAATGATTACGATTCATGGCTAAAGCAGTTTGGTGATGTCCAAAAGGTCGAGATTCAACCTCATGGAAGCATAGACTGGTACCTTGCAACAGATACCTCTGGTTCTGATGGAGAAGTTAGTATGACCAACTGGCCGTTCAAGACTTGGAGCTTTGATTGGGACATGGCTAACCATTTCGAGGAAGATGTTACTTTCAGAGTCCGTTCATATGACGGACTAGACGAATCAATCGTTACAACAAGGGTCTTCAAATTGAATATCAATCCTCCAACACTAATTTTGGAGGCACCACTTGATGGTTCAACTTATGATGGACAAGAAGTTCTCTTTACTGGAACTGCCTCTGATGACTACCAAGGTGTTCAGGGTAGTGATATTCGAGATATCTGGTTTAGTGTAACTGGACCCAACAACTACTCAGCAAACTATCCTGCCAATAGTGGCGGGGGAACAGTTTGGTCAGATTCTTGGAACTTTTCTTCACTTCCTAGTGGGCAATACACTTTCGCAGTATGGGCAAGCGATGCCAATTATTGTCATGAGTCTGTAGATGTTTGCACACCTGATATTATCACCATCACTATCGATAATGATAACAGAATACCAATCATTCAGGTAAGTGAGCCGCTACCAATGGAAAGCGTACGTGCAGCTAAAGAGACAATTATCAGCGGAGTTGCGCGTGATAATGATGGTCAAGTTACTCGAGTAGAAATTACTGTAATCGACTTGGCGAGTGGAATTGAATTAAACAGTGGGCCAGACCCAATTACAACTTTCCAACCTAATGGTGCATGGATGACATATTGGGATACCAGTCAATTGATTCATGACCAGCAATATGAGGTTCAGGTAAAGGCATACGATGGTGTTGATTATTCTCTAATTCAAACAGTTCGTATTGTTATTGATAACCCTACAGATGCTGATAACATTGCACCAATCTTCAACAAGGACGGTTGGATTGAGACAATCACGATATTCTGTGATGAGAGGTCTAGCGCTTTCGACAAGTGTGGCGAAGGTGCTGAAATAAACTTGCTTGATTACTTCAACGATTCAGACGGTATGGGTCCGGAATCTAGTCACATGGTTTTCGATATTTATGACGACCCTCAAACGCTTCTTGATGATGATTATGCATACTATATCCGCATAACCCCTGATGGAAAGGCTATTTACAATCCAATGGATGCTATGTACCAAACATCTAGCGAAATTTCAGATTGGTCTATGCAGGGAGTAATGTTTGAAGGAAGGGATATTCACGACTCAATCGCCTTTTCATGGCAAGTCAATTTCATTGTAAAAGGTGTCAAATTCACCGCCCAAAGAACTGACACAGGTTCTGTCACTTTCGATGATTCTGCACTATTCGATGGAACTGGTCTCCCTGGATCACAAGTCAAGGCTAGACTAGTTAATGGAGATATACAACTGAATTACACTACCGTACAAGCAGATGGAACTTGGTCTATGGAAATAACATCCTCACAACTTGGAGATGATGGCGATTACAACATCTACTTCGAACAGGACGGCCAGTCGATAGGTAAAGACGATGGTTCAGACATTACACTGAAGAGTGGCGAGCCAGTAGTATCTGGATTGGCTACATGGGTTTGGGTTCTGATGGGTGCAATCGCCTTCGCAGTATTATTGGGAGTTGGAGCATTCTTCTTCCTTGAGTTCGAAGAATTTGAAGATGAAGATTCAGAAGCGGCAATGGAGCAGCAAAAAGAAGAAGACCCATATGCTTGGGCTAAAGCAAGGGCAGCGGAGCAGGCCGTGAGTAACCAAGCGCCTGCACCTGTAGCTGCAAATGTAGAACAGCCGCAGCATCCCGGGTGGATTTGGGATGCTCAATCTAATCAGTGGGTTGCTGATCCTAATTATCAGCCACCACAGCAGTGAATTCCTACACGGGAATACAAAACACTCTAAGAGGAGTAAAACTGGAGATATGTTATGGTTGTACGACCGAAACCCGGAGTTCAAGAAAGAATCTTGTTACATTTGTCTGATTTTTCAGACTTCATGAGTTCTGTAGAAGTCCCTTTTGCCCTGTCGCAAATGGGCATCGCAAATGCGGTGGCTATCGCTCGCTCAAATGTACCAAGAGCAATATCTGGCTTGAAGGACCAAGGGTTACTTGTGGAAAGGCAAGCGCATGTACAAGGAGTTAGTCGAAAACGCAAAGCATATTTTCTGACAGATTCAGGTATGAATCTGGCTGAGGAAACTTGGAAGAGATTGAGAGAATTCCCGTTGCGAGCTATACTTCCTGACGGTAATACAATCCCTTCGACTCTTGGTGAAATCCAAGATAAATTACCATTCAATATGAGGCCAGTCGATGTGATTCGATATCTTGACGACAATGGTGTACTGGATGCACGTTCACTTTCTGCTGATTTGGTAGAACGTGACCTTTCGAAGCATGTCGAGAAACAATTGGTAACTAGTCTGGGAGATTTACCCCGATTGAGGCATTTTTATGGACGTTCAACGGAACTTGAAAACATGGTAAATCTCCTCGAAGCTCGTTCGACCACTTTGATGATACCTGGAATCGCTGGTATCGGAAAAACCTCGATGGCGGCTAAAGTGATTGAATCCTTTATGCATCGCAGAAACCTGCTCTACCATCGATGTCAAGATTGGGATGGCAGCCGTGCTTTCTTCGAAAGTATAGCAGACTGGCTATCAAGCATTGGAGATCCCATGTTGGCAGATTATATCGCTGCTACACCTGTTCCACAGGCTGCAGATGCTGCTAGAATAATTACTGATGCTCTGTCTAATTCACCTGCATTGATTGTGATAGATGACTATCACAAAGTGAGTGATAAGGCTCTACATCAAACAATTCAGGCCCTTTCACGTGGCCTAGTTGAATGCGAAGGCGATGTTGGTTTAGTAATATTTTCTCGTTCATTCAGAGAAGTTGTTCCTCTGAAAGATGCAGATGGAAGAATCGTTTCATTGGTTCTTCCTCTAGAAGGATTAGACCAAGAATCAACACGGTCATTACTGTCTGCATTCGATGATTTGAACCAAGAGAAACTGCTCTACATTCACTCATTGAGCCGTGGCCACCCATTGGTTCTCGAATTGATAAATCGAGGTGCATCTGCCGGTGCTTTCCATGAATCTCTTGAAAACTATGTTAATATCGAAATCTTTTCGAAATTGTCAGGAGAGCAAAAGAGATTGCTAGGGGCATTATCGGTATTTAGAGAACCGATTCCGCTCGAGGCTATAACTGAGCAAGGATTGAATGTAGATGAACTCGATTCGCTAGTTGAGTCTGGATTGGCTAGGCACGCTGACTCAGATACTTACGATGTTCACGATTTAATTCGAGAATTCTTGTTACAAAGTTTAGACGGACAGGCCAAAGAGGAATTACACAACAAAGCAGTATCTTGGTATGAGAAGCAAAGTTCAGGTAGTCAAATCGCTCTAGAATTGATTTACCATCTCATCTCATCCTCAAGGCATGAAGATGCAACTGACATAATTGTTGAACAAGGTCGTGACTTGATTAAAGAAGGACACATTGAACTTCTTGGTCTACTAGAATCAATTGATACAAGTTCGATAGACCCTGAGAGAGCATGTCGAATCGACAGGTTACGTGGTGAAGTTCTGGCGCTTCTCGGTAGGTTCGATGAAGCAGAAGATGCTTTCAATAAAGCAAGGCCACCCGCTGAAGCGGCTGGTCTAAACGATGTCATAGCAGACATAATGTCTAATCTTGCAGATATTTCTCTCAAGCGAGGAGATTCTGATTCCAGTCTTAATATGCATCGAAAGGCTTTGGAACTATTCATTTCCATGAAAGATGCCCTTGGTGCTGCTAGATCTTACAATAACATGGGATACATCTTACGACGTAACGGCGACAAAACCAAAGCGCTCGAGGCTTATGCAGAAGTTGAAAAAATACTTTCTGAAAATGATTCATTAGATCTACTATCTGCTCAAATTGTTCTGGCCCGCTCACTACTCGATTTGGATGAGCACATCAGAGCAAGGGACCATGCATTATCATCATATGAGAGGTCTGAATCTTCAGAAGATCCAATTTTACATGCAAGAGCAAGAGCGGTATTGGGCCGATATTATGCCAAGACTGGCGATGCTGATTTAGCGCTTCACCACTATACCGATGCACTTGCTACAATGAGTGAAGCTGGTGACCCACTGGCACTTGTTGAAGTATCAATCCTGTT
>CASIBX010000042.1 GCA_949373075.1 Candidatus Poseidoniaceae archaeon
GATGGTGTAGGCGACAACTCCGACTCCTTTCCAAATAACAACGCTCCAGTCGTATCGAATGTGATTATTACACCTGAGGGAGCCTTACAAAATGATGAACTCACATGCAATTATGATGTTTATGACGCTGATGGCGATACAATAGTTGTAGATGTGACATGGTTAGTAAATGGCGATGTAGCAGGTGCGCCCGGTTCGCAATCAGATACTCTATCTTCGGCATTTAATTTTGAGGATGTAGTAGAATGTTCAGTAACCGTCAGTGATGGTCAGCAAACCAGTAATGCCGTTAATTACTCAATTACAATCTTGCCCGAATCTAGTTTTGTATCTAATGATGATGATGACGACGCGTTGCCAGCACTGGGAGCATTTGGAACCATGGCCGCAATTGTTGCAGGTATTTTCGCTTCTGGTCGTAAAGACGAATGAGTGATTAGTCCTTCAACCGCACTGACTCGTGAATTGTATGTGCAGTGGGTAGTGTTTACAAAACAAGTTTGAGTATCGAATAATTCATTTGGACCATTCGCAAGGGGTCCCCTTGCAATTTACTCTTCACATGAAAGTTCATCTTGAGGTTGAATTAACATTCTGTAGTATTCAAATAGGTAGAAAATTAGTGACAGCAAGATCAATATTGCAGAAATAATCAAGCAAACAAGCAATGCCATTCCTTGACCAAAGCCACAATAAAATTGTCCATAGCATGGATTGAAATGGAAGTATATTTCATACCCAACAATCGAAATTAGTGATAATTCAGCACCAGCAAAAAAAGTCCAAAATGCATATTTGAAATTTCTTTTCTCACGAGTATAATCCTGTATCATTTTTATTAGAACTAATTGGATAAGAATACCAATTATCACATATCCAGAAGTTTGCACAATTGATGTTTCAACACTACGGAGATAAACATGCCTCCGTTATTTCGGATGAATTACAAGATTATATCCAATTACTCATTAAAACGGAAATTGAATTTCAAAGGGATTTGCGTGGGTCATTTTAGACGCTAGCCATGTAGCCGTATACATACACATGGGTCCCCTTTTTCAAGCACTCAACGAGGGTTGGATGGCACGCTCAACCACGATAAATCATGTCCCGTCAAAAATTTAAATATTGAAATCTATATTCTCTATCATGAGTTTACCACCCACCCTTAGTATTCGCAAGGGGGGTCAATTCCGTTTTCAAACATTATGAGAATCGATAAGTTCATTGTTCAATTGACAATTAATCTATGAAGTGCCATTATAGTGTCTATGTGACTGCCTTTGTTCTGGCGCCATCATTGTTTTATATTTTACATCGTATGTTATTTTGCAAACACTACAATAACCTTCACTATCCTGTTCATGAATCATAAATTCCAATTCCTTGTCTTGATTTTGCCCCAGTGTGTCGCCGTGAGTCTCTGCTGTAAACTCCACGGTAATTGGAAACATGTTTTTGTTTGAGGGTGCTGTTTCCATTACAGAATCAGCATCATCATAATCGTGATAAATTAGGTCTAGGTCAAGTTCATCGAACCAGTTTCCCCAGTCATCATTGCCTTCGTTAGGCATTTCCCTCTCTATTTCTCCATCATTACAATCCAAACTTCCACTTGATTCTTGTCCATTGTTAGCCCTGATTGTCCAATGAAGAATGTCTGTTTCCTCCTGTGTGTTCGGTGCTCCTGTTTCACCATTGCCATCATCATTACACTCAAACACTATTGTGAAATACTGCCAAGGTTTCAGTTCCGCATCTTCGAAGAATAAAGTATCGTATGTTTCCCCATCTCCGAGGCTAATCCACTCCTCTTCTTCCACGCCACTTTCCACATCCCAATCCAGCAAGAAAGATATCCATGGGATCCGAGGAAGGTCCGCATAATTTACCGAGTTACCTCTGTTTCACTATCATCGTCGTACTTGACTGCGGATTGCGGAGATGTCGGAGTAGAGGTATGCCGAAGCAACTCCCTGACCTACACCTGAAAGAACTAGTAAACTAGCAAGCATGATTATAATTGTAGTATTCAAGCGCATTGATGGCCGGTAGTCTCGCATTTCTAACTCGGCATAACCTCCTTTTAGGGGCAATAATTTATTGATAGGTAGCTCTTGACTTCGTGTAAGAATAAAAGGCACTACTAGCAGAAAAATCCCTGCAATCATACACATAATGAAACCAGTTGATACGCCGAAACCGTCTGTTGCCCATCCGTCACCCCCGGGGATTTCATCAGCAAAATTACCACCAAACATAATCCAATTAAACCATCCCACATTGATTAATGATGCCGCAAGCCCGCACAGAATTATTCCACTTCCATGGGCTGTATCATTGGCTTTTGATAAACCAATGAGTGCCATGATAGAGCCGAGAATAGCCGCAATGAATCCAATCCATAAAGCGATTGAGGTAGTCTTGCCAGCACTATACCATTCATCCCAATCCATGTCTAAATATTGACCGTATTCACGACCATCATTTATTTCTTCCAATTTGGCAGTTTCTTCCATTTTCTCATCATCGTTTGAACCCGCAATAGTCATGTCTGTAAGTCCAAAAGAAACAGTCATCGAGATATCTGGAAGTTCATAATCAAAGAAATCCGCTCCTACTCTGTCCTCAGCCGTATATTCCACCTCACCAGACATACTTGCCCAATCTGAATTCAACGACAATTGAATCAAAATACAAGATAGGAGGAGAAGAATAAGTGAACCAACCAAAGGTCCGGAGCGAATTCCTTGCTGCCCTTCCGCATCTACCATGCTGTAACAGAAATGTTTCCAGTGCATAACTATTCTCCCGACACTCACCAATCATCTAGCCGCTGCCAATCAATTCTGTTTGCAATAGCAAGGGTTGAAGCAGATGACCCCTCGAATCTTATGAGTGAACATAGGGTCGGTTTGATGCACCTTGTTGATAGCATCAACTAACCAACTCCGATGTGTTAAATGGATCCCAAAACCCACTTTACATTTTATTCCGATACTATGGGGATTCAGTGGGTCGCTACTAACTCTACCCATGCGAATTTCATAGTTAGGGGGGGCTAATTATTGCTAATTGTAGGTAGAATAGTCAAGTAGTAGTTGTAAAGCGTTAATGATATGAGTTTGCTCAAACAGGTGTCAGAAGATGCCGCTATGAGTAACATTCAGAATAAGGCGAAAGATGAACTGCTAAAGGGATTGGTTACTGGAGAAATTTCGCACCGATTTGAAGTAATCAGAGAATATACACGTAGTTTGGGTGGGCGAAAAATTGTAGGCAACACGGCGTCTACAATCTTCTTCATCCCATGGATTATTGTTGGACTGGTCTTCATTGGCGTATCTTTTTTGATTCTTTTTAGTCCTGATAGCGAAGCCCCTATTTTCTTGTCATGTTGCACGTTTGGTGCAGGCTCAATTGCTGCAATGATTGGATTTTCGGGCGTCAGGGGCTCCGTTGGAGAGATGGTTAATCCGGAAGATTATGAGAAATACGAGGCGACTGTTTACTTCAATCGTCGTGAGCGATACCTTGCAGAGGTCAAGGTTGTTCTTGATGCAACCGATGATGATTTAATTGGTGACATCACATTTCTCAATGAGATTACTCTCTCAAAGAAAAGTGAGATTTTTTGCAAATACCGCCCAGGTTCAGACGGCGCTGTAAGGCCAGATTTCAACGATTTCATTATTTCACATGGCAATGTATCCATACAGTTGGATGGTCATACATATTTGAAAGACAAAAAAAGAATTGCAATTGCGAAAGAATGGTCTGAAAAACTTGAAGTGAAAATTGGGGAACCTTTAGTCATATAATAATCGTTTCAAGTAAAGGTGCAAGGGGTTATCCGATTAATTACGCAATGGATTGGATGCTTGATTGAGATTTGTGCGTGTCATTCTAGACGCCACTAATGCAAATTCATCTTTTGCGTCTGCCGCCGCCTTTGCGATCGCCGCCTCTTGAAGAGCCACGTGTTGAACCACCACTGCTGCCACCGCTGCTTCCGCCGCTACCTCGTGAACCACGAGATGCGCCACCGCCTCTTGATCCTCTGGAAGACCTTGAACTACGCCTGGATGCTGGAGCGGAGTCCTTCCTAGATGCTGGTGCCTGTTTTTGAGCAGGTGCTGATTGTTGCTGAGGGGTGTTGTGATGATGATGCACCTCTCTATGGTCGACGTAGTTGTTACCTCCGCCGTAAGGGTCGTAATACGGGTCCTCATATCTAGAACGAGTGAATCTGGTTCTCCATCCTCCACCGTGAGAAGTGCCTCCAGATTTGCCTACTAGAACTATCAAGAACACGATCCCTGCAAGGATGGCCAAACAAAATACTGCCCCTATTATTAGTTCGGTAGTGCTTGCTTCGACTTCTTCGCCATCTTGGACTGTTAAGTCGTTATTCGATGGGTCTGTAACTACAGGAGGGGTTTCACAATCAGCTGGATATTGATAACATAATTCATCGTCAACCGCCCAAACTAAATCTTCGGCGATAACCAGAACTCCGTTTGCCCAATCGCCTGAATCGAAACTAGATTCGGAATCTACTCCAACATTGGAGAAGTCGCCAACGTCATCCCAAAACATGTCGGCTTGCATCCACCATTCCCAAGTGCCTGATTGATTGGTTGCTATAACTAACAAAATGGTATCTTGCCAATCGGATTCCTGAAGTTCCCACTCTTCGAATAGAGCGACTGAGAAGTCTTGTAAGCTCATTGCCTCTTCTTCCGGAGAATCATCAGATCCGCTATCTGCTGAGGTGTCGTTTCCTGTGTTATTTCCCCCGGTGTTGTTGTCAGCTGTGTTGTCCCCACCAGTGTTGTTGCCGGTTGTCATGTACTCAAGATGACTTTGAGGGCTTTGGTCAAGATAGGTCACGTGCAGGTCATCATTCGAATCAATCGCTAATGAGGATTGATAGCCGACGTAATCTGTGCTATCGAGTGAGACCGGTGTGCTCCATGAAGAGCCATTATGAGTCATGTACTCAAGATTGTCATTGGTATCGTCACGATAGGTCACGTGCAGGTTATCATTGGAATCAACCGCTAATGAGGATTCAATGCCGACGTCATCTGTGCTGTCGAGCGAGACCGGTGTGCTCCATGAAGAGCCATCATAGGTCATGTACTCAAGATTGTAATTGGTGTTGTCAAGATAGGTCACGTGCAGGTTATCATTGGAATCAATCGCTAATGAGGAGCCTCCGCCGACGTCATCTGTGCTGTCGAGTGAGACCGGTGTACTCCAAGAAGAGCCATCATAGGTCATGTACTCAAGATTGTAATTGGTGTTGTCAAGATAGGTCACGTGCAGGTTATCATTGGAATCAATCGCTAATGAGGGTTCAAAGCCGACGGAATCTGTGCTGTCGAGCGAGACCGGTGTGCTCCATGAAGAGCCATTATGCGTCATATACGCAAGATTGTAATTGGTGTTGTCACGATAGGTCACATGCAGATTATCTTCAGAATCAATCGCTAATGAGGAGGAAAAGCCGACGATATCTGTGCTGTCGAGCGAGACCGGTGTGCTCCATGAAGAGCCATTATGAGTCATGTACTCAAGACTGTAATTGGTAGTGTTAAGATAGGTCACGTGCAGGTTATCATTCGAATCAATCGCTAATGAGGAATCATAACCGACGACATCGAGCAAGACCGGTGTGCTCCATGAAGAGCCATTATGAGTCATGTACTCAAGACTGCCATTGATGTAGTCCCGATAGGTCACGTGCAGGTTATCATTCGAATCAATCGCTAATGAGGAGTCCCAGCCGACCTCACCTGTGCTGTCGAGTGAGACCGGTGTGCCCCATACTTGAGCGGATGAACCGTCTTCAGGGGAATTAGTATTATTATCTTGATTTTCATTTGTTGATTCACTGGACTCTGTATTGCTTTCAGGTTCTGGTTGATAATTTGCTGTAGATTCAATCAACACGACAATAATTTCAGTGCCCCACAGATCATATGCTTCGTAAAGAACATCATCGATTGCTAGTTCATCTGTTTCATCAATCGCATCAATATCATCAATAATGAAGGTACCATTATCTTCAGGGAATGTTAACTCTGCCTGAATGGCACTAGGGATGAGTAAAGCCAAAGTTAACCCTAAAACGAACAAATACCTAGTTGTGGTTTTGGATTTGTCATTGCTTTTTGTTAACTGAAGAAGAGCAATATTATCTGCTTTCATGAAGTGTTCCAAAACCTTCTGATGAATATGGTTTCGCCTTTTTCAGCACACATAGCATGGGTATTCGCGCGAAGGCTTCATATCTTGGAACCCCTGAATGACGCATGTCCTTCGGGACACGGGATGCACGGTCTGCTTCGGCAGATTAGGCGGTGACGCCAATGGGAAGAGAGCCATACAGGGCAAAGCAAAGGGCTGTACAGCAACGCCTGTACGCAGACGGTCCGGTGCTACCGCCGCGTCTTGTAACTAGAGCACATCTCCCATGGTTAGCCTGCTATACAACTCAATTACAGACTGAAGGTAAATCGGTTAACACTCAAAAATCATACATGGTCGCTCTAAGGCATCTTATCGAAATGCCATTGCCAAGCGAGAATATTCTTAGCGAAACCGATAGAGACGGGATGAGCGTAGAGGAGTTACTGGAAAGAGTGGAGCCATTCAATGGCAGACTCGACCTGTGGGTTCATTCATTAATTGATAGATCGCCTTCAACTGTGAAAGCAAGACTGGCTGCTGCAAACCATTTGATGAATTGGCTTGGTCAAAAATGGCCAGAGCATCTAGTTAGGCCTAAGAGCGGCAAAAAATTACCTCGTACTTTGACAAGTAGAGAATTATCAATGGTCAAGGAAGCTGCCTCTTGTAGCGAAGACCCAGTTACAAACCTAGTTGTCACTATGATTCTAGACACTGGACTTCGAGTCAGTGAATTGTGTGAACTCAGTTTATCAGATATTGATTTACATGACCACTCAGCAATGGTAATCGATGGTAAAGGTGGAAAAGACAGGTTGGTTTTGTTTACTCAAGCAACGGTCGCTACGATACTTGCTTGGCTTCCTTTACGGGATGCAAGAGTCCCACAAGGTGAACACCTCTTAGTGACAAAGGCAGGCACTGCATTACAATCTAGAACTATTCAAAGAATGATGGATAGGCTTGCAGATGAGGCTGGAATTCCCCGTGGAAGACTTACTCCTCACGTTTTACGACATAATTTCGCAACAGGATTGCTTGAAAGAGGAGCCGATTTGGTTAGCATTCAAAGATTACTTGGACATGCTAGCATTGCTACGACAAGAGTTTATCTCGAAATAAGTGACCAGACTTTACGAGAAATCTACAAGCGGGCTCAGACTATTGATATCGAAGACGAATCATGAGCGCGCTTTTTTGCACTTCTCGGTTTTTGGAGGGCCAGCCCATTCTCTATGGCTTGCTACCACATAGCCATCATGTCCTTCTATTGGGCAGTGTTTCCCACTACGGCAACGTGAACAATTCGCTTTAGACGGCAACTCAACCGTCTTGCGCAATTTACCATACTTGCGCCTTGGCATGAACGGCCTTGTATAATGAAGGTCTTACAATATAACGGTCAGATTTGGTCAATCCTTGCGGAACCAAGCCATGTCCTTAACCGAGCGAGGGACTTTGAGAGTCTTGCCTTTCCTACCATCATTTGCTTTTGAGGATTTGACCGATTTACTTCCACCAGTTTTTTTGATGGTTTTTTCTGCAACCTTCCTTCCCGATGCCACGGCTTTAGATGCTGCTGCCTTTGCTGTCTTGGCTGTTTTCTTTGACTTTGCCGCTGCTTTCTTAGCAGTAGATTTGACCTTAGTTGCGGCTTTAGATGCAACTTTTTTAGCGGCTGCTTTCTTAGGAGATGCCTTCTTTGGTGCTGCTTTTTTTGCTGGAGATTTCTTTGTAACTGCTGATAGTAACTTCTTTGATATTACTGCGCTCAATCCGGCCTTGACCAATCCCTTTTGGCCTGCCTTCTTGATCCCTGCTGCGGTTTTGATACCTGAATCACTGAGTTTTTTTGCTGTTGCTTTACCTACTCCAGGTAATGCCATTAGAGTTGCGAGTGGGTCCTTCTTTGACTTGGCTGCCATGTGTTCACCTGATGAGGGGATGAGGGCCCACTATGATGAACCCTTCTCTCAATTAGGGGCATGATTGAAGGACAAGGCATGTTGTGACATTAGTCATGCAGGAAGGTTTGGACCCGTCCAAGACGATTCTGTATGCTCAAGTTCGTAGTGCAGGGCCGACTCACGGACATGATGATGAATCATATCTCAGACCTAAAGCCCACCCTGCAAATGTATCATCAATCTATTTGGGAGACATCGGTCTTACTCTGTTGAAAGTTATGCAAGGTAATTCGACTCCGATAGTGACAAAAAAACCCCGATTTGATGAACAGTCTTGGGAGTTTACAACCCAAATTGGCGATGTAAATTTACGATTAGAAAGTTACCCTTACTGGGGATTCGGGTTGATTACCAGATGTTATGCGAATACAATTACATTAGAAGGGCCGGTTAGCGATAGGGCTAGAATCATTTTCGACTTAGTAGCAGCCCTGCCTCACAAACCCTGGGAAATGGCTTGGCATCGAAGGTTCGATTCAAAGGTCGGCAATAGCAAACAGAACTCTACGCTATGGGCATCTCACATTCAGAGAGCGAAAGATGACCTCAATGAAATGATTGAGACCACATTAGAAGCCAAAGGTGACTCTCCTGAAATAGAAACTGCTAGAAACGCTCTTGCAGACGATAATGCCCCTGCAGTATTACGTGCTTTAGCAAGAATCGAAGCGGATTCAATTGAAATTGAAATTGAAGATGTGTCTCCAGACGGAATGACTCTAACTTATGATGAAGAGGAAATTCCATTCGTCGATTTGTCGTCTGAAGAGGAATGATGGTCGCGCGTCGCGTTCATAAAGGAAATCGGTGTCGGCGATATCATGGCAAAGAAAGACGGTGGCGGTATTCAGCAGGCTGCAGGTCTGATTCGATACTTCGATGAAGAGTCTGAAGATGCCTGGAAAATTACTCCAACTCAAATCTATCTAGCATGTATCGGATTGTCCGGGTTCATCTACCTCGTTAACGAGGGAGTTATTTCCTGGATTATGGATATGTTCTGAATCACCTTAGTGGTTCAATCAATACAACAGAGCCTTCTGTTCTAGCCATTCCTTGTGCGACTTGCATAGCTGTTTCTAAATCTAGAGTTGCTCCTAATGTTCGTGGACCTTCCGTTTCGTGGATGATTAGTCTGTGAGTTAAATGTGTTAATGTCTCTTGGCTAATACGCTCAAAAACCCACTTCTCGTTTTCGATTCTAACCATTGCTGGAACTTCCACCATCGGCCCCATGTCTGAACCTATGTCTCTAGTACGGCCACTAAGGCCCTGTAAATCCGCTAGAGGCTTCCAAGACCTCTTCTTAGTTGTCAATTTCAGTTTATTCCCTTTGCTTACGCCGTCTGTAAATGCTCTTCCCATCAAGATCCCCATCCTGTGGAGAATCTGAATTCTCCAAATCTCAATCCGCTTTCAACCATTGATAAGAGTTGGGGGGACTTCCCATTATTCAAACCGCTTTCGCGTGGTTCTTCTCGAGAACCAACGGTGCGCTAATAGAAATCAAAATTGCAAGGGTTATTCCAAGTAAAATGTGTGGTGATAAGTCGGTTTGTAAAGTCAAAAACATTGGACTGAGAGCCAGACTAATCCTCCACCCCCAGGCCTCAGGGCGTGGGTGTGAATCGAATCCTAAAAGCGGCAACAACATTCCAATTAATCCGATACTAGATGCTGCAAGTGTCATCCACAACGATACAGCTATTGCTCCGTTTCCCGAACCGATTCTATCTACTGTTGATACCGAGACATATGTTATTGCAAAGATTAGGAAAATGCCAACTAGAGTTGAAAATCCAAGTGAGAGTGAACGCCCTTGGCCCGAACCTATGCTGTCGTTGATTTTCTCTTCCAAAAAGGGCAGGAAAGAAATCGCCGCACATGAATAAACAATTATTGGTAAAATGTCTCTATCTAACAAATCACCCCATGCGAATAGAAGTATTATTGCCCCTAGCATTACGAAACTTATTTTTTGATTTGAAACGATTGAATTGACTAATAATTGTGCGATTAAAAGACCTATTGTTATTGAGATTAGGATTTCTTGAGCATTTGAAATTAGAGAATATTCGGTTATTGATTCCTCAATACCGCCTTCAGGATACATTGCTAGTAACATTAGTACAATTACAGAGCCACCAATTCCATTGAGATATTTCATCGAAATCCCTTGCCTTATACGATACTGCAAAAGTATCGCCATGCTTACTACGATGACTAAAACTGAGCCTCCAGATTGTTGAATAGATTCCAATGAAGTGCTAAGAAATGCAATGCAGCAAAACAATGCGGTCAGGCTTGCTAACCACTTCCCTCGCCCAAAGGTAGGCGACAATATCATCGCCAGAGCTGAAATGAATGCAAGGGTTACCAAGGTTTCAGCCATACCCCTGCGACAAGTAACTGACCCATTAGACTTGCACAAGCAAGAAGAGTGAGAGGCCTGACCCACAGGCATGGTGCGACCTGCCGATGAGGAGTTACTCCAAAAATTGGTTCAAACTCCGTTATCGGGTTTGGCGAGGAGCCTAGGCATCGATGTCGAAAAGTGGCTACCATTAGCATCATCACCACTTCCAGTTACCATGAGACTAACCCCCCGGAGGCATGACATGGATTGGACAAGACAAATGTTGGAGTCGGTTGGTGGCAAAAGGATACCATGGATGGTGACCTCTGAATCATGGGTTATGCCATTCTCCAAAGGCGATTTCCCAGATGATGAAACTAAAAAATTGATTGTCGTTCTTCATGCTACGGGTAGAATTACTCGACAAGAAGCGGTGTCGATGTTGCCTCCTGTGGTACTAGAGCCCGAGGATAACCATCTCGTTATGGACACATGTGCGGCACCTGGTTCCAAAGCGACACAACTTGCAGAAGCGGTTCCAAATGGATTAGTATTAGCAAATGAGCCATCTTCCGGGAGACTCAACCTTCTGACTACCAATAGGGGAAGGCTAGGAATCGAAAATATGTTGATCATGCAACATGATGGCCGTCATATCGGAAGAATGCCCGAGCCGGGCGTTGATGGAATTGTAGTCGATGCCCCTTGTAGCGGAACTGCGACGACAAGAAAGAATCGCGAATTGTGGAACTCATGGACGCCAAAAGTTGGCAGGAGTTTGTTTAGATTACAAGCCGATATTGCTGTGCGCGCTGCTAATTTATTGCGACCAGGTGGTCGTATGGTGTACTCTACCTGCTCACTGGACCCTATTGAAAATGAAGCCGTCGTTTGCGAAATATTACAAAAATGCCCTTGGCTGAAATTAATCGAAATAGATACTGACAGACTATTTCCTTCACTAGTTCATCACAAGGGAATCGATAATTGGCCTATTCTAGATGAAGAATCACAAGTTGTTGAGTGGGATGGCAATATTCCAAAACTGCCGGGATTATCTCAAGAGATGCTGAACCCTGCTCAGAGAGGGATTGAGAGCCCTCCGCTTTCATCAACAATTCGAGTACATCAACATGACAATGACACCGGCGGTTTCTATGTTGCATTGTTTGAACATGTAGCGGAGAGGACACCAGAGGGCATCGCCCGTTCAATGATTTTGAAACGCGAATTAAACCGTGACCCAGTTGAGTTACCTCGACAGAATAAGAACAAACATAGCACTAATTTAGCAACTCCAGAAATCATAGAAGAAATCTGTAATCACTGGGGAATAGATGAGTCAGTATTTTCTTGGTGGCATCGCGGAAGGAGAGTTAACATCTCTACAAATGTGACTAATGACCGCATTTTCAAGCCAATCGTTTTCAATAAAAAAGGAGATTTCTGGCCAGGTGATTCATTCCACCCTCTGAAAGTCATTCACGTTGGGCAACCGTCCTTTACAGATAACAAAGGACAGTGGAGGACTAGACAGGAAGCATTGGAATTGCTTCGGCCTCATATCACCAAAGGATTGGTTGACATCGACAAAGATACTATGATTTCTATGCTCGAGGGCGAAGTACCAATCACTGAAGCATTTCCTGCCGAGATCGAGCGTGGGTCGGCTATTTTACGGTGTGGAGAATATCTGCTGCCGGTATGGGTTGCGGCTAGAGTATCGCTAATGATTGATGATAATGAGCGTGATATTCTTCGAATGAAACTTGGTATTGAGAATCGAGGGGAAGAAGAATGAGGGCTTTGGCAGTTTTTGTCGCTGTATTATTAGTGCCCCTAGCTGCAGCAATTTCTGACCTTACCATATATTCTGAAAAGCACTATGATAGCCAAGATGAAGCTCCGATTCTAGTCGAATGGTTTCATGGGCCTGAAGATGAAGATAGAGTAGAGCAACTAGAAAGTTTAGAGAATGCTGGAGACATTACTCTACTACATTGGAGAACAGGTGCTGAAGAAGAAGATGGCGGATTACCCGACGATGATGCCAAGTCTAGAATGATGTATCATGGTTTGACTAACACTTCAAGCGCAGCAATTGATGGTTATGCGGAGAACATTTCTGATTTAACTCCAAAAGTAAATACAAATGATGTAGAGATTGGTTGGAATATACAACTGATTGGCTCGACTGAAGTCGAACTTCTCAATATCACCGCTACATGGACTAATCCTCACGCACTAAACGGGGCAACTCAAATGCATGTGTTCATCATAGAAACAGAAGCTGTCGATGACAAAGGTCGACAAATAACAAATTTGGTCAGAGACTGGGCACCATCTGCATCGTTTAATTTCTCAAATGGCTCTGTGAATAATTGGAATGAGACGATTACTAAGGAGCATTTAGATGGTGCTGGAATTGAATTGGATGATGCTAGCCATGCCAACAAATACGAAATAATACTGGTAATGATTGGTGGATTTGAAAATGATTCTGCTAACCGGGTGTTATCAATTCAAAGAGCAGAGATGCCAACATATTGGCAATCTGTAGACCAAAACGCAACCCTTACTCCTGCAATTCTTCTCATTATTATCATTGTATGCATTGGTTTTGTAGTCATGGCTGAACGAAAGCGAGAACTCGGATTGCCTCGATTGGAAGGCTCTTGGTCGAGCGAAGAAAAAGTCATCGAATATCGGCTGATAGTTGGAAATCCAATCGAGATCGGCGAATTGAAAATGGGGGAAGGTTGGAGAGCAAATGGCAAAATAAAGCGAGAACGCTTGGTGGGTAGTAAAACCCATGAAGGAACTCTAAAGGTTAGCGGAAGTGGAGATTTTTCACTTCGCCTCGCGGTTACTGTTGATGAATTAGGAGATTGGATTCTAGATCTAAATCTACCAGACCCACTGTCGAATAATTGAAAACCTTCTTCCTTTCGTTAAGAGTTATGGTCCTCGACTCTACCGACCGCTCCATCATTCGAGCACTTTGTGAAGATGCACGTCTATCGCAGAGGCAATTAGCGCAAATCGTTGGCGTAGCCCAAGGCACAATAGCCAACAGAATTCGTAAATTAGAGGAAGAAGGAGCCATCCAAGGTTATGCTCCAATACTAGGTGCTGAAGAGATAGGATGGGGTATGACTGTGATGGCAGGACTTTGTATTGAAAAGGGAATGATGATGGATGTTCAGAGGCAAATTTCCGCTGACCAGAGGGTATTCAGCGTCTATGATGTGACTGGAGATTGGGACTCGATGGTACTTGCAAGAGTCAAGGACAGAGAAGACCTTGACGACCTAGCAAAGTCTGTTTTCACATTGAAAGGAATTAGCCGCTCTTACACGCACGTTGTGCTCAACACAGTGAAGGAATCAGGAGTAAGGCTCCCCAAGGAATGAGGGTAAATCTTCTACACACATCGTATCCGGCTTCATTGCTTTTGATAATGCTCTGCGGCATTCATCTGAGGGGTTGATGTCCAGACTAGTCATTGATTCCATTAGTCTGCGTTGAAGCCTCCCTCCTGTCCGATCCCAATCCATCAAAACAATGCAATTCCCATAATTTTCTGAAATATATACTACCACTCTATCTATTGGCCAGCCACGATTTAATTTTTCGATTGGACCCGTAAATCCCAACGAGCGTAAAGCGATCTCATCGCGTTGACCTTCTACAAGAATAACTACTCCGTCTGCGTTTTCTTCAATGCATGATTCCAATGCCCTATGGGCCAAATCATATCTTTGTTCACGGTTCAAATTGACCCTCCAAAATAGATATTATTTCGGTTGCAGATAAACCCTCGATACTCACTTTTTTTTGCCTAGTGGTTTGACCAGACACGACTTTTGCTGGAGCTGAAAAAATTTTGCTGAGAACGTTGCAAACTGCATGATTGGCTTTACCCTTCTGAGCTTCGGCTTTTACTGCCACTTGGATTCTACCACGCCACTCATTGAAGCCAATAATGCCCTGCCTGCTGGCGCCTGGTTGAACCTCGACTTCGATTAAAACATCACCTGCAAGGGTGGTTTGTACACAAGCGGCTAGCCCCACAATTTATTCGATGGGGAGGCGGCTCATCAACCAACCTCCCTACGGGAGGACATCAGGTATCCACAATCGCTTAATACACCCGTGTGACCGCTTGGGCCATGGGCGCTGACCGTGAGTTGTGGCCAGATGAATATACAGTGTTCAATATTCTGTATGATAAATTTCTTTTCTGGTCAATCGTAGTTGGACTATTCACATTCGCTTGGCTAATAATTTCCATTCTTCGTTACAGAGAGGGAGTCGACCCAAATGTCAAATTAGAAGAAATCAAAGTTGGCACATTTCCTAAAGAGCGCCACAATTTTGACCTTGAATTAGCATGGTTCGTCGGTCCAACCATTTTGGTGATTTGGGTAACGATTCTCGCTTTTGGTTCAATGAACATCGTTTGGGGAGAAGTGCAGAATATTCAAGAGGATGATGATTCATTCACTGTTGAAGTCAATGGGCAACAATGGTATTGGGACTTTTACTATCAAGATGCATTGACTTGGGAAGATTTCGAAACAGGCCATAACGTGACCTGGGATGTATTCAACGGGCTAAGTATCGATGCTGGACCGGGTGCAGCAACCGCTGATGTTAGCTATGGGAGCAATTCTGCTAGCCTTGACTTGGCCAATAACACAACGATGGATATTTTATTCAATGAATTCATATTCCAATCTGTGGATGTTTTAGATACTGACGGGAACATTCTACACCGCTGGCAACATATACCTATTGAACATAAAATGAGCGTAGACCTAATCATTCCATGTGACACGAATGTGCTGTTTAATCTCTTCAGTAACAACCCGCTAAGGGATTCTGAATTCAAGGAGACAAATATCTACCAAGGTGTTCAACACGCATTTTGGCTGCAAGAGTGGGGAATGAAAGAAGATGCAGTTCCTGGTCTCGAAGGAGGAACATGGATGTATGTTCAGCCAAATGATGCAGGAGTTTTCCCAATCAGGTGTGCGGAATACTGTGGTAACCAGCACTCGATGATGAAAGGACAGGTAGAAGTCGTAGCAAAAGAAGGCACTAGTTGCGATGTAGACTTCGGAGTATACTTCAGTAACGGAGGGGAGATATCATGAGAGGACGCGCTATTGCCATCCTAACTCTGCTATTGATTGCTTTAGCATCGACCTCCACTTTTGAGGCAAGGCAAAACGGTATTGGAAACGTTGAGCCTGCTGGTTGTAACTGTCACGGAGGAATGACTGATGACACCGTTATCACCGTAGATGGGCTTCCTGATATATTCAATGCATCAGAAGAATATCTGTTTACATTAACCATCTCTAACGACAAAGTTCCAGTAACAAACCCTGACCAAAATGGCGGTTTCAGGATATTCGTTGAAGACGGTGTTGGCACCCTAGAATCATTAGATGTTGAAGATTCAAGTGATCTGGAAATAGATGGAGGTTTGTCTCACAATATGGAAATCAATGACCGAAGGTCCTGGTCATTCAAGTGGACCGCTCCTGCAGATGATACTGCAATTGCAAACTTTGTAATTTATGGCAACGCCGTTAATGGAGACGGTGGAGCTACCGAGGCTGATGATTGGAATCGCAAAGAAGTAACTGTGTCTGGAATTAATGCTAACCCTACAGCACCAAGCGCTGAGGCTCTAACGATTCTGATGACGGTTATAGGATTGGCACTCGGGCTAATTCTAATCGGAAGCATGTGGGTATTCTACACCAGAAATCCTGAGAACTTCTCAATTGGAAACTTCTGGAGTTACCTCAAACCATGGCTAACTACTACTGACCACAAGATGGTTGGAATTCTATACTTCCTGTACGGATTCTTCTTCTTCCTAGTGGGTGGATTACTAGCATTACTATTCCGTATACAGTTGGCACTTCCTGAGAATGATTTCCTAACATATGACGAATACAATTCATTCTTCACCTTACACGGTACAACTATGATTTTCTTGGCTGCAATGCCTATGATTGCTGGTTTCATGAACTACATCTTACCATTGCAAATAGGAGCAAAAGACCTAGCATTCCCTAGGATAAACGCCCTTGGGTTCTGGATAATTGTTGCTGCTGCACCACTTATCTTCACAGGGGTTTGGAGCGGAGAAGCAGCGGACATCACTTGGGTTATGTACCCGCCATATTCCAGTCTAGCAGGACTTGGTACCGACCAAGGTCCCAACCCTGGAACGATTGCCTTCATATCTGGAATTGCACTACTTGGTGCATCATCTACACTTTCTGGTGTAAATTTCGTAACCACTACCTTCACCATGCGTGCAAAGGGAGTAGGCTGGATGAGAATGCCTCTGTTTACATGGTCTGTTCTAATCAGTGTATTCATGCTGTATGTGAGCCTACCTGCATTCGTAATAGGAGTATTCTTCTTACTATTCGATTCAACGATAGGAACGACGTTCTTCACTAGCGGTGGAGACCCGTTGCTGTTCCAACACCTGTTCTGGTTCTTCGGACACCCAGAGGTATACGTGGTGGTGGTTCCTGCATTTGGAATTGTATCTGAAGTTCTTGCAACAAGTGCTAGACGTTCTATCTTCGGTTACAGGTCGATGGTCTATGCCATGGTTGGTATCGGCGTAGTAGGATTCATTGTTTGGGGACACCACATGCTAACAAGCGGTATGAGTCCAGCATGGCGTTCTGCATTCATGATTACCACAATGGCTGTGGCGATTCCGACTGGAGTGAAGATCTTCAATTGGCTCGCGACTCTTTGGGGTGGAAGCCTTGTATTCAAGACGCACACGCTTTGGTCACTAGGATTCTTGATTACATTCACCCTAGGTGGACTATCTGGAATGTTCTTCCCGGTTGCTGGACTTGATACTCAATTCCACGATGGTTACTTCGTAGTAGCTCACTTCCACTATGTGTTCATTGGCGGAATCATATTTGCACTATTCTCTGGAATCTACTACTGGTTCCCTAAGGTAATAGGTCGTAAGATGAATGAGACTCTAGGATTGTGGCACTTCCTAATCGCATTCTGTTCATACAACGCAGCTTTCTGGCCTATGCATGCAGTAGGAATTATGGGGATGCCAAGGAGAACTCACACCTATGCAGCTGATTCTGGGTTTGCTGAATTAAACATGGCAATTTCGATATTTGCGATAATCTTTGGACTATCTCAACTAATCTTAGTTTGGAATATTATTCGCTCTGTCAAGAAAGGCGAGAAGGTTGGAAATGACCCATGGGGTGGATGGTCCCTAGAATGGATGGTCACTTCGCCACCTCCGACACCTTCATTCGCAGTTAATCCAGTTCAACTTGACGCTAACGATGGCGATGAATACCATCAGACCAAGTTAGAATCGATATTACGCTCTCCATTCAGGGCGATGAATAAACTTTGGAACAAGGAGGTGGAAGAATGAGCGGAAGCCTGCATGATGTCAAGAATAGCGTCTGGATGAAGACGGTTATGATTTCGATTGGACTCCTGTTTGCAGGAATCACTGCTTACGCTGTTTTAGCACAAGGAATTGGTACAGTCAAGCACCATGAATGGGAAGACGCCCATCATGTGCTAGAAGATGTTGAAGCCGATTGGAATTCAGCAAACGAAAGTGGTGAAACTTTTGATAACGATGCATTCGATGCTGCATGGGAAAAGGCGCATCACGATGATGTTGATGCTCACCTTTCATACCTAACCTGGAGTACAGCAGGTAAGACGATTATGGTAATGTTCATCGTTTATGCTGCATTCTACGGAGTGGCAGGATTCTTCAATAGCATACAGCCGGATGGAGATGATGATGAACACCATTATGGAGAGGACCATGAAGAACATCATGGTTCAGCTTCTCCGATTTTGATGGCAGGTGGTATTCTATTATTCATGATGGGGTTCCCTGGATTCGTAGTTACCTGTAAGTCATGGCTTGGTCTGGATTATGATCCAGATATGTCTGGCTTCATGCTTTCAGCGATTGGAATGATAATCACAATAATGGGAGTTGGAAATTGGTGGAATGAAGATCTGAAAGGATATCCTGAGCAAATTGCTACTTCTGCGCCGTTTGAAGGACAAGACATCCGTAAGGCCGGAATGTGGATTTTCCTAATCTCTGAAACAATGGTTTTCGCTTCCTTCTTCTCCTCTTACTTGAGGATGAGAACCGGCTGGTGTACCCAGTGGGCTGTAAATGATGGAAAGTGTGATGCTGTGGATACCTTCACTGCTTCTGATTATCTAAGGCCCGGTGGAGCAACTGGAACTGGAGACTTCTGGACATTACTACCTGGTGGAATTAACACATTTGCATTGATTATCTCGTCATACACAATCGTACTGGCGTTGAAGGTTGCTAAAGATGTAAACTGGGAACCATCAAAGAACGCTGTGATGGCTCGGTTATTCCCTACAAGACAAAAGACTGTTCGCAATTATTTGCTAATCACTATTGCACTAGGTTCACTGTTCATCGTACTGAAGTTAATTGAATGGAGCCACTTGATTGCTGAAGGATTTACTATCGACAGCCAAGCCGGTTCAATCTTCTTCGTAGCAACCGGAGCACACGGTCTTCACGTATTCATTGGATTGCTAGTTATGCTATTCATGGTTTTCAAAGCTGACACTGTTGGCTATGACGAAGAAAATGGCCAGGGAATTGAGTACTTTGGATTGTACTGGCACTTCGTTGATTTGGCGTGGGTTGCCATCTTCCCTGCATTCTATCTATACTGAGGCGATATTATGGGCGAACACAAGTATACAGGACCAATCGCTGGAATCTTCCAGAAAATGGCAGATATGATAGGTAAGGATGTTTACTACGTAAATTTCCTGATTTTAATGTTCTTTACATTATTCGAAATCGCTGCAGTATTCTTTGAAACGATTCCAGGCACGGATATCGAAATCACTAGAACTGCAGTTTGGGCTATTCTAATAATTGTTGGAATAATCAAAGGATACGGCATTGCTGCATTCTTTATGCATCTGAAAGGAGACCCATTCATCTACACTCGCACGGCATTATTCCCAGTGCTATTCGTAGCGCTAATGATTTGGGGAATAGGTTTGTCGAATCCTGATGGAATAGATAGTCTTCCATCTTGGTGCACACCAAATTATGATTACTCATATGTAACTGAGTGAAATCCTGTATAGATAGGTTTCATAAATGAGATTCTGAAGGCCCGACCATGCGCTGGTTTTGTGTTTTGATAGTGACTTTGCTTTGTGTATCGGCTATACCACCGGTTAGTGCAAGTGGAGATGGAGTTCATTGGAACGGGTATAATTTGGATAGAGACTCTATCCCTAACCGGGTATTAATCGACACTGATGGAAACAATTACTCGCTTCAAACAGTAAATGCTGATGTTACGGTCGTGGCATTCATTTTCACTACCTGTGTTGATGTTTGTCCAGTAATTACAAACAACCTTTTGAGCGCACAAAGCCAGTTGGAAGATGTTGATTATGAATTCATTTCAATTACCGTGGATCCTGCTACTGATTCACCAGAAGTTCTCAAAGCATACATGGAAGATTATGGAGCAACTTGGCCTCATCTTACTGGAGAATTAGAGGACCTTGAGTTGGTATGGGATGATTTCGAAGTGTCTGTAATCACTGAAGAAATAGAATCTCACGGTCATGACCACGATGGGGATAGTGTAAATTCAACCGTCTACGATGTATTGCCTAGTGGTTGGGATCAATTGACAGCTTCCGCATACCAAAACAATTGGACGATTAACGCAAGTGAAAGTCAATGGGGGCACTACATCACAGGAATTAATGGAGACGAGTCTCCTTCTGATTATTCCTGGTGGTGGGAATTACACTCATGGAATGAGTCATCGAGTTCTTGGGAAGGAAGTAGTTTAGGAATCGATTCAGTCGATTTCGGCCACTTGGCATTAGCTCCAAATTCAACAGATGATTCAATGATACCAATGCCCGATATGGAAAACGATTCCTTTGCGGTTATGTTTTCAGATGGCACTAATGATTCTTCCACGCTATCACAAGTCAACGCCTGGCACATGACTTTAGCTGCTTTAGATTCATTTGAGGCTCCTAGTTCACAATGGGGGCACTACATGTCTTCTATCGACAATGTAAGCGCACCTGATGACTATTCGTGGTGGTGGCAACTTCACTACTGGAATATGACAAGTGATTCATGGGAAGAAAGTAGTTTAGGAATGGATACTCTGTATGACCAGTCGCACATTGCTTGGGCTCCAAATAGCACTATGGATTCAATGATTCCTTCGCCTCACCAAGAAGAACATGACAGTCATGATGACCACGGCAGTCATGATGACCATGGCAGCGATGATGGCATGCAGGAGAGTGGTGGAGAAACTGTGACGGTAGTAATGCCTGAAGAAAACCATACTTCAAGCGAAACTACTACCTCGACATCTCATTCAACTCAAACATTCATTCTTGACGCAGATTGGAATCCGATGGTCGTATTCTTAGGGTACGATTGGGATGTCGATGACTTCGTAGAGGATGTTGAGAGAGCCGCTCATTCTGCAGATAGCCCCGGTGATGATGATTCAGGTTTACCTGGATTTACCTTTGTAACGGTCAGTGCAAGCCTAGGTCTAGCGATTATTGCCGCTAGAAGGGAAGAATGAGGGAAGATAGATTCTTGAAAGAATGGCCCCCCCCGTCAAAACAAGCGGAGATCGCATAGCCTGGTATTGCGGTGGACTTGAAATCCACTGTCCCCCGGACACGGGAGTTCGAATCTCTCTCTCCGCGCTTAACTCGACATTGTGTAATTTTAGCCATATCCATGGAAAGGGTTCAACAACTCAAGGTACCGTAGGCACTTCATGGCCCGACCTCAGGTGCGTCTTGCGATGCTGCTGGTCCTACTGATGTTCATGTCAGGGTGCATCTACTCTACTACTCCTGAATGGGGGACTGGAGACGGTCAACTCAAAGTTGAAATCAGTGAAGGTAAAGCCGATATCAAATCCAAATTAGGTGAAGGTTACGAAGAATCTGTAGATTTAATCGAGTGTGATAACCGAACGATTAAGGTCACGGGGCTACTAATATCTGCAGTGGTTTACGACGCACATCCTGACGATGATAGTATCCAATCCGCTATGGGTGCTGCTGTAATTATTCACACTATGACTTGGAGTCAAGCAGAAGCTGTTGAAGCAGGTACTGCTGGAAAAGTCGCACTAAAGGATTGGATTTCGCCGTTGAATCCGAATGAATCACCTGGTGACGAGATTTCCAATAACGAAGATGATTGGGAAGTTATAGGGATTATCCCTGGTTCAGAATATATCGCTAATGGTTTGAATGTATTAGACCACTGGCACCAGCCGATTGAACTCACAGGGTACATTGTTGAGGGCAATGGATTAGGCGACCTCGATCCTGATAACTGCAAGAAATTAGACGGTCAGGGTCACGGCATGGTAGTTACAAAGATTCGTGCAGAACAAGGCACTGTAAGTGCAAGCGGAGATAGCGATGATGAATACGTACTGGGAGATACAGATATTTTTGGTAGAATCACATTCATCATGTTCTTCATAGTGGTTGGCCTTGGTGGTGGACTAGGTTTGTACACGGTTTCAACCATGATAATTCGACAAGGAGCCAAATCAACGGCTGAAACATTGCTTGGAAGAGAAGGTTTTGCTAAGGCCGTTCAGATGAAGAAAGATTTGAGAAGGTCGAAAAAGGATGGTCTTGAAAGTACGGTTGAACGTGCTGCTAAACAGAAAAAGATGTCACCTCCTCCAAAGAAGTCAAAGAACGATGATGGTGCGATTTCAGGATTTAGCCTCGATAGTGTGTTATCATCTGATGATAATAGTGAACCACAGACGTTCGGTTCTGGCAGTTCGGTTGTAGTAACAAACGAAGTAGAAAATATAGTTTCACAGCCAGTTGTCAGTACGGCAACTACTACAATTGGAAATACTTCAATTGGAAACTCTCCAATGCCATCCTCTAACGTAGTTACTAGTCAACCTGACTCCGGACCTAAAAGAGGGCATTTCTCAGCAACAATGACCTCTAATGTGTCTCAATCTAAGCCAAGCATCGAGCCTAAGGAAAGTAAACCTGTAAAGCGAAGAGCGGTTAAGAAACGAGCAACCGCTCCTGAGCCTGAGCCTGAACCGGTAGTTGAAAACAAAGCACCATCGGTTGCAGATGATGAAGAGTTTAGTGACTTTTCATTCTGAAGCCCAGGGTACATTAGCAGCACCGCGAACTAGTAATTGTTCGGTGTGCCACTCCAAAATAGCGGGGCTGAGTATGACTGGCTCACCATCTGCCTGAACCCAAGTAGAAGGGTCTAGGGGCTCTTCACAAACCTCTCCTGACTTGTTAACCGGCTTTATTTCGATACGGTTTGCTTTTTTCTGAGTAATGCCCCATTTCCCGATGTGCTTCCCTTTTTTCATAGGTCCCATCAAAGATAACATTGCTATTCTGGAAAGACGAGGAGCGAATACGATAGAACCTTCTTTATCCACTGGACTAACTCCTGGGCATACTAGGTATCCCCCTCCAAAGGTCTGACCAGTTGTTGCTGCAAACATTGTGAAATCGCGGATCTCTCCTTCTTCGTCATCGAGTTTTAGCCAGACCTTCCTACGCTTCCAAAAAGGAATGGTTGTAACTCCAAGATATGTGTATTTCTTCTCACCTTTGATCCATTTTGCACGAGATAACTTAGCACGAGAAACCGCACTAGTAATCCCCGCATCTGATTCCAAAAAGACCCAGCGGACGACTCGGCCTTCATTTAGAGCAGGCCCATCCCAAACATTGGATTGAGGAGACGGGTAATCCCCCTCTTGGGCTGCAGGATATCCCTCTAGGCGCCATGCAGCACATCTTCTGTCCACCCCATTGACTAGTACATCGATGGCTTCATCAATATTTTTACGGGAGATTCCTTGTGTAATCGCGTAATCATTGCCAGAACCAAATGGTAAGATCCCCATTGGGATATCGCTGCCACGCATCGCACTTGCAACTTCGTGTACAGTTCCGTCTCCTCCAACTGCGACCACTATTCCATTCACACTCTCTTGACGTAGTTTCCAAGCTATTTCGCTTGCATGGCCGACTTTTTCTGTCATGTAGGTCTCAACTACGAAACCTCTCGCTTGTAATTTTTCAATTATTTTAGGCCACTTTCGACCACAAGTGCGGTCTCTGCTGGCAGGATTGACAATGCAATGTAGGGGCCCCATGTCTATCGCAGGACTGGTTGAGGAAATCAAACCTATTGTTGAAACAAGCGATGCACTCATGTCTAATGCCCAATCAGCCCGTATCATGACTTGGAGCGCGGAGCAGCGGGAGCATATGCTACGCGCCCTCGAAGTTGCAGAAAGAGGAAGGGGCCAAGTAAGGCCAAATCCGCTAGTAGGGTGTGTGTTGGTTAAGGATGGTAAAATCATTGCTGAAGGATGGCATGACCATCTTGGCGGCCTACATGCTGAGCAAATGGCGATTCATGATGCTGAAGAAAAAGGGCATAACACAAATGGTTCTGTAGCATATGTAACATTAGAGCCATGTAACCATTTTGGCAGAACTCCACCCTGCACTGAAGCACTGCTTTGGGCAGGGATAAGTGAGGTAATCATAGCACATGGCGACCCTAATCCACTAGTGAGAGGGAATGGGATTTCTGTGTTAAAGAAGGCTGGAATAAGTGTTAACTCGGGTTTATTGGAAAGTGAAGCTGCTGAGCAAATGAAAGAGTTCCTGCATTGGTGTAAGAACCGAAGACCGTTTGTGACTGTGAAAATCGCTACTGACTCAAATGGTTCTGTAGATGATTTATCTGAAGACGCAGGGAGATTCACCAGTCAAGAGTGCTTACAGAAAGTCCACCAATTGCGCAAAGATTGTTGTGCCATACTAGTAGGTGCAAATACAGTCATTCGAGACGACCCCTCGCTTACTGTTCGTTTGGTAAAAACTGACAGGCAGCCATTACGGGTGATAATCGACCCTAATAATCGAATCAATTCTGAATCTAAAGTATTGAATGATGGATTTGGAACCAGACATCTTAGTGATGACTTTAGGGGACTGTCCGCAATGCTGGATATGCTAGGAGATTTGGAGGTTCAGAGGTTACTGGTTGAAGGAGGCCCTACTACAATCAACCATTTCTTAGAACAAAATTTAGTTGACGAGTTCATCTTAGTCAAATCAAATGTTACTCACTCAAAGCCGGTATTAACTGAGTTTGACCTGTCTGGATTAAATGAGGTTTCACATTCCAAGTGGGGAGAAGAATCCGTTACTACCTACTCAAGGTGATGAAAGATGACGGTTGAGACAACTGCGGTTATTGCTCTACGCGGATGGCACCCCGCCATTGCTAGAGCAGAAGCTGAAGCAATGTTTCCGCAATCTGATATTGTTAGAACCGATGCTAGAAGATTAATCAAAGCCGAAGGCAGAAGTGACTGGTCTCGTGCTAGCCTAATGTCTGGATGCGAATGTGTGTTGGTTGGCGGAGGCATGACTGAATGGACAAACATCGAAGATTTTCTTGCTCTCGTCGATTATGAAATGAAAGAAGACATGGCAGTAGAATGTTGGCGCCATGAAGGTAAATTACCAGTTAGTGCAAGCGATATTGAAAGGCAAGTCGGAAGCCATTTTCATGAAAAGGGATCTACATTTAATCTTGAAAGCCCAAAGAATAGGTTTGGGATTGTACTAGATGCATCTGCAGGGCTTGTCGCCTGGGGATGGATGGTTGGACAAGGCCCTGGTAAACATGGATGGGCAACTATGCGAGCAAACAAGCGCCCGTTTTTCCGCCCTGTCAGTCTTGAGCCTCGGCTTGCTAGAGCAGCGGTGAATATCGCAGCGGGAACAAAAGAGGGGTACATCGTTGACCCTATGTGCGGCACAGGTGGTATTTTGATTGAAGCCGCATTGACCAATCGATTGACACTTGGAATCGATTTTGATCCAATAATGGTTGAAGGAACTATTGAAAATCTGAAATGGGCAGGTGTTTCGGCAGAAGTAAGAAGAGATGATGCCACTCGTTTTGAGTTACCAGAAAACCTCACTGCAATCGTAGTAGACCCTCCATATGGACGCAATTCCAAGGGCGATTCTAAGTTACTGGAAGACACTTTAGAAAATATTTCGAGTCAACATGATGATTGTAATTTAGTTGTGATAATGCCTTGTGAAGCAGGTATTGAAAATCTCGAAGAAAAAATAGATTACGAAATTAGTCTGCCTGGTTTTGATATCAAAGCAATGTATGGTATACCTGTTCACAAATCCCTTGGACGGATTATGGTCATCGCTTCGATGTCTTCATCGAAATGACTAGTCGCTTTACAAATCGTAGTAATCCAAGGAACACCTCACAAGGGTTTGGTTCAAGAAGGGGGGGCTATTCGGCTGGTTGGGGCAATTAGGGTAGTCTGGATATCCTTTCGGCCTTCGGAGCCGAAGACGTGGGTTCGAATCCTGCATTGCCCGCTTTCAGACAGATAGTTCAGCCGTGAGGCTCAAGTGTGTCCTCTTGCAGCACCTAACATGGGCTGCAATCTGCGTGACCTTGCTGAGGCTGAGGATACGACGATGGATGCTATGAGAGGCAAGCGCGTTGGAATCGATAGTTTCCTTTTGGCATTTCAGTTTCTGACCACTATACGTGACCGGTCTCCCACAGGAGATGGTGGCCCACTCAGAGCAAACAATGGCAAAGTAGTGGCCCACTTGATGGGATTCCTATCGAGAGCATCTATGATGCTGTCAAAGGGTGTAAAACCTGTATTCATCTTTGATGGGAAGCACCCTGAATTGAAGAAAGATGAAATGGACATCAGAAGGGCTCGTCGAGAACAAGCTGAAGCCGAATGGAAAGCAGCACTAGAGATTGGGGATTTCGCTACCGCTCAAAAAATGGCTCAAAGGTGTGTCAAGTACACTCCTGAAATGGTCGAAGAGTCGATTGAAATGTTATCTTTGATGGGCATTCCAGCATTTAGGGCTGAAGCAGAAGGAGAAGCTCAAGCATCGGTTATGGCTGCCAATGGACAGTTAGATGCAGTAGCAACTCAAGACTGGGATGCATTGCTATATGGTGCACCTGTAGTGATTCGTAACTTTGCATCTGATGGAAGTAAGAGAATGGGGAGAGTTATCCATGCACAAAGAATTGAATTAACTCAGGTTTTGAGTGATAACGATTTATCTCGTAGTCAGTTAATCGACTTAGCAATAATGATCGGTACTGATTTCCACCCTGGAATCAAAGGAATTGGCCCAAAAACAGGATTGAAATTGATTAAAGAATTTGACAATATTGAAGCGATATGTGAGGCTAAGGAGAAAGAAGTGCCTGAAAGATTGGATGAAATTCGTGAGATTTTCATGAACCACCCAGTGGTAACAATCGATGACTCTGATTTGGTTCAAGGCGATGTTGATATTGAAGGACTCCAAAAGTTCCTAGTAGAAGATAGACAATTTTCACAGAAAAGGTTTGACAATGCGATGGACCTTCTTGAACAGGCTGGACTGGTTCGCACCGGTGGTCAAACCTCATTATTCTCTTTCTGAGATGAAACGTAGTGGACTTGCAAGAACGGGTTGACCGTCCCATTCCCCAATAACTCCACGTGCAATGCTTTGAATATCGGCTAAGGCTTCACTAATTTTGTTAATTGGTGAAGTAGGAATGCCATCTAATAACTCGCAAACTTCTTTGCGCGATTTATCGCCAACCTTCGATTGGATTAGGCTTGCAACCGCTTGGCGTGAATCGACTCTTTGTTGGTTCGAAGGCCAATTATTCTCAAACTGTAAACGAATGGACAGAGTTTCGAATTGAGCATCTGAGCCTACAGCGATTACTACCCAGCCATCATTGGCTTGGAATGCCTGATATGGTACTAGATTTGGATGTCCTGAACCAAGTAGACCTGGGTCTTCCCCGCTAACGATTTGGTTCTGACCCTGATTTGCCAAAGATGCGATGGCACAATCCCATAGCGAAATATCTAGATGATTGTTTATTCCAGTCCTCTCTTTATGGAAAAGAGAGGCTAGAATTGCATTACCTGCATACAAACCAGTGATGATATCAATCCATGCAACTCCTACCTTTACAGGACCTCCATCAGGCTCTCCAGTTATACTCATTATACCACTCATAGCCTGAAGTGCCAAATCATAACCGGGCTCTTGCGACCTAGGTCCACTCTGTCCAAAACCGGTGATAGAACATAGAATTACGTCTTTTGAAATTGGTCCAATCAACCTCTCTAATTGACCAGGTCGGAAGTTTTCAATCACAACATCTGATTCTGAAATCAATTTTTGAATGGCCTCTTTATCTTCCTTTAGATTATGGAAAACTATCTCTTTCCCGCGATTGCATGAAAGGTGGTATGCTGCATTTCCATCAGGAAGGAAAGGCGGGCCCCAACCACGCGTATCATCGCCCCAAGGAGCTTCTACTTTGGTGACATCTGCCCCGAGGTCAGATAACATCTGTGCACAGTAAGGACCGGCAAGAATCCGGGACAAATCAAGGACTTTAACTCCATTAAGCACAGCGTTCATTTTCTCCACTCCAAGTATACAAATGATAGTTCTCACTAACTCTATCAGAACCTTCGAATTCAACTTCTACCCATCCTTCAGGTGCAACTGCATGTCCTGTTGGATAATTTACAATCCAGTTGACATCTTTTAATGTGTCACACTCTAGTAATTCATTGTGCCAATCTGTATCATTATGCCTCCAGAATCCTAAGTTGTCACCATCACTATCAGAATCCATTGCAAACTTGATCGAGTACATCCTGTGTACAGATAATGGTGAATTTGCAATGAATATGATGTCCTCGCCCTCATCGATATCATCACCTAATTGAGCACCTATCACTTCAGTACCGCGTTCTCCTGTTGATGCTAATACTGCAGCGTTTACGAGCAACATGAAACAAACCGCTGCAACTATCATATTTCGACCCGGGCCACGAATAGTGAGTCCTTTCGATTCAGACTTCAGCATACGGCTATACCAAAATGGGATTATGAGTAGTGAAAGATATCTCGGATTATTTCTGAAAGAGCGAACTATATCGAAAAACCCTGTTTCTAAAGCGACTGCTTCGGTAACCCACAGTGCTGCAATCCATCCAATTAGACACGCTGCGACCAATGATGAGCCTTTGGTGATTAATCTTGACTCATCGGTATCTACTCCATCGTCTTTAGAAAATAGTAGCATACCGCAATGAACGAATATGAAGTATCCAATAAATGCAGATAACAATGCAGGAATTATGTCTGGATTATTCAATGGAATTTCATTCCTGTACAGGATAATGGCTTCTACGACAATTGCGAATAGTGCGAATTTTATTTGCCCGATTTCTATTCTCTTAACCATTAGTAAAGCAAGTGCTGCAGGAATTACATACCAAATTGGCATTCCTTTGAATGACAAAATAATAACCGCACACACAAGAGGTACTATCCACCAATAACTCAACTCTCTCTTATCCCTTACAGCCTTGATAATACAGTAAGTCGCCAAGACAACAATCATCAAAATTACTCCCTCTTGATAGAATCGTCCAGTAGCCCTAATCAAGGGAGGATAGATTGATGCCAAAGCGGTTAGACGTAATGCTTGGTCCTCGTCAAATAAATCTCTAGTCGCTAAGAATATCGCTGCTAGACAACCCAATCCACCAATTAATCCTAGAACATGTAATGTAGCAATAGAGGGGGAAAATATGCTGAACCACATTTCTATGAGTGAATGCCAAGCAAACCATTTGTCATCAGCGGGTACCTCTGAAGGAGTCGAACTATCAGGCGCATCAGGTCGCAGTTCACCCCATTCGAGGTGTGCTTCGCCATCATCCATTTCGTCACTGACATATGATGCATGAACATGAGCATCTAAGCCCAGGGGCATCAGTACTGCTGCAAGAATGTGCATCAGGATTCCGATAAGGAGAAGGCCCTTCCAGAACTTATTCTCCATGTTTACTCCTAACGCCTTAATGACTTGAGCCCTTTGCACTCATTCAATCATTAGAGGCGGTTTCCAGTTGCCATCTTGTTTACGGTGATCTAGAATATGCCAGTACACTGTCTCATCGGTCTCATCAGGACTTACGAAGGGACCGAGTTTTGACCAAACTCTTCTCGCATTCCAGCGCAAAAAAGGAATCGATAAAGCAGGACCGCACGTTGGTAGAGTAAATCTACACAACCAAGGCTTACTCTCAACCCCTGAATCCTTCAAGGCTTTCATTACGGCATTCCAATCCTTCCAAGGACCTGCCTTTTTCCTAACCAACCAGGAGGGATTTACACTACTATCTAATTCAAAACCAGCCTTGGCTATTACTGGAGCCATCCATGGTGCGATATATCCTGCTGGGGCTCTAAACCAAGGCCTCCAAGCATCACCTGCAAATTGATGGAGTTTGACATCCGCCTCTACTATCGCTGCCAAAAAGCCATCTTCGTCTTCAGGATATGCAGACCAACAACGATGTGTTAGTCCATGGCACCCAATTGTAACCTGAGGATGGTTTTGCAAGAGATCTTTGAGCCAATGATTGAATATTGAATCGTCTAGTTGGTCAGCGATTACAAAAATTGTCAAAGTGACTTGAGTTCTATCAAGCCACCTACGAAATGCAGACATCGCCTCTAACATTTCATCAGACGTTCCTTCATGTGGAATTCCCTTTGACCTTGTTGGATGACCTTGTGAAGAAGGGACATGTCGTATGTCGTCCGAATCTACTGTCAACCAAATAGGGCGCATTTATTCACCACGATTTAGTTGAACAAGATGTAGTACATGAGGGATTGTTCTCTCGCCTATCTCGATTGGCACGTAACCCTCCACCGCTAGTCCTTTCCACTTCGAACAAATCGCTTTACAGGCAGCTAAGCCTGCTTCATTATGAGGGTGAACTGTTATCTCGATTAGGGATTGTTCAGTTCTCTGAGATTGCCACTCAAAAATAGCATCCACGCAGGCGGCTGCAATACCTTTCCGTCTCCAATCTCGTCGCACCCAATATCCCAGATTGTATGCAGATGCAGCCAATTGCAATTCATCTCCTAAACCTATCATACCAAGGAATGTATTTCCTTCCAATGAATGTATGGCCCAGAAATGTATCGAATCTCCATTTCGGTGCATTTCTAAATCTATCATCAAATCTGTAATCTGACCTCTTGCCTCTTCGCCTTCCTTCAACCAAGGTAAGGCGGCTTTAGCGGCATCTGGGTCTTCTTGGTACGATTCCATGACCTCAGGGAGTATACGCCGGCTAATCGGCCGCAGTATAACTTCAGTGTTGACCTTGAGTTCCGGCGTGTCCAGAATGACCCCTCCTTATACATCGAGATGAGTCACTGCTGATGAAACATGCTCATTACCAGGCATTGCTAATTTTGCCCTCTCAAGCATTAATTTGACCTCGTCTATGCGGCCAATTTGTTTGAGAATCATCCCGATATGATAAATCAAATCGACATTCGCATCGCTCAAATGCGGTCCAAGTGTATCGATTGTAGAGGTTGCTTCAGCAATATGCCCGCTCTTGACTTGCTCCAAAGCAGACACTACTTCTCTGTGGACGATTCTTGCATCCCAAGAATCGCTTGGAGACCATGGCCAAATGCCCACGTCCACTTCAGGAGCTGGTGCAACAACTGGTGTTTCGATTACATCTTCAGGAATATTTGGAATCACTTTGACTTCAGGAATAATAACTTCTGGTTCCACGATTTGTGGTTCCACTATTTCTTGGGGTTTTTCAAAATCCTGTGCCATTGGAGCATTTACTGGAACCTCGGCTATTGGTTCAGGAACCGTGGTTGTAATTGGTTTGTAATCTGGTAAAACTACCGCCGGTGTTGGAGCAGGAGCTTTCTTGACTGTCAAATCTATCTTATTCTCATATAGGTCGTCGGAAGGAAGAGATGGTAATTCTGAACCTCCAACATGGCCTTGCAAATCATCATCAATTTTGGCAGGAGAGCTAGGAGAAAACACCGCTCCCTTACCTTGAGGCACTGGTTCAGGTACAGCAGCGAATGGGTCTTCCTTGGAAAAATCTAATTTTTCTACATTTAAAATTGCTTCACCGACATCTTCCACAGTTACTTCGACTGGTTTATGCGATACCGTATTCAATAATTCAGGAGAGGATGATTCCATGAAGCCAATCTTCTCAGGATCTTCTGATTTGAAATCAGTAACATCATACTGGCTTACGTCAAGAGGGTCTGCATCAAGAGTTAAGACAACATCCAAGGCTTCAGTTTCTTCCCAGGTATCATCATTATCAGACATCAATTCATCGAATATCGAATCACTTACTTCAGTAGTTATTTGCTCACCCTGGTCCCTAGGTGCCTTGTTTAAGTCGTAGTAACACTGAGTGCATGTGTCCGAGCCGGGAGGGTTTACAAACTCGCAATAAGGGCAAACCTCACCCTCAATATCTGCGGCCGCCTTACGTCGGAACATCCCCATCAACATACATTCCGCGTCTCATTTCCTTGTTAAGTCTCACCTATTCCCGACCACCGGCAGCATGCTATACAAGCAGCACTCCCGTTTTGATATGGCCGAGAAAGGAGGAGTGCACAGGATGAGCACTCGCTCTACTGGCCAAAGTAACAGTAAAACACCTCATGAAACCAAATGGCGTAAGTCTCAAGACCACTTTGATTGCTTTACTAATTTGATAGGAATTGAATTGGAAGATGAATTAAATCAAGTCCAAGATAGATGGAAGAATTGGTCAAAACAAAAAATGATAGGCGCTGGTCTAGCACTTTTTGACCTGGTTGGAAGAACATCTGGGAGATTCTTTGGAGAACCAATTGTTGTTTTCGAAGCAAGGGGCGGAGGACCGCTTCCTTTCCATCGGTTTGGCCACGGCGACATGGTCATCATCTCAAGAGCGAGGCCGTGGGGAGAGAAAGTAATCGAAGGAGTGGTTTTGGACAGATCTAATACCAGAATTAGAATTGTTACTAAAGAAAAGCCTAGCGATTTACGCAAGGGAGGTTGGAGATTGGACCGTGGCGCTAATCGTGTAGCTCATGACAGGATGCATGAGGCTCTAATGTCATTCCATTCTACTGAGGGAGATGGCGGTACTGTATTACGCGATTTGCTATTATGTCAGCCACATGATGTCGTAGCATCGGCTCAAATGCCACCTGAAATTCGCGGTCAAAAATTAAGGCCCCTGAGCCTCTCAGGAATGATGCTTGATGAGAGTCAAGCCAAAGCGATTGAAACAGCGGTGGGTCAACGACTAACTATGATCCAAGGACCACCTGGAACTGGTAAGACCCATACCGCAGTTCACCTATTACGTTCACTAATAGACATGGGTAGAGGGCCAATTCTTGCTTGCGCTGAATCAAATGTCGCTGTCGACAATTTACTCGAAGGACTGTTAGACCTAAATGTGAAAGCGATACGATTAGGAAGACCTGTAAAGGTAAGAGAGAATCTCAGAGAAGCAACACTAGACGCCCAAGTTTCTAGCCACCCCAAGCAAGATGAAATAGCATTCATTCGAGAAGAAACTGAAGCCATGCGCTCTAAACTTCACGACCTTAAGGGTAAAGAAAAGGGCCTTGCCCATCGAGATATAAACAAAAATTATCGAGAAATAAGAGACCTAGAACAACGCATTACGGATGAGGTAATAGGGGGTGCTGAAGTATTGTGCACTACCAATATCGGAGCCGGACATTTTACTTTGGCAAGTCGTAAATTCTCAATCGTTTTAATCGATGAAGCGACACAGGCTACTGAGCCTTCTGCGCTTGTTCCAATCGTCAAAGGAGCGCGTCAGTTAATTCTGGTTGGAGACCACAAGCAATTGCCTCCAACTGTAACTAGTCAGCGTGCTGAAGAAGGAGGTTTGGATATTCCATTGTTTGAAAGATTACTCTCTAATGGTCTAAATGCTCATATGCTTACTACACAGTATAGAATGCACCCCACCATCCGTGAATTCCCGTCATCTAGATTTTATGAAAATCGACTCGACGATGGTTGTAGTTCATCCGACAGACCCCCGGTGGCTGGATTTTTATGGCCAGACTGGGACAAACCGGTTGCTTTTGTTCCCGTTCACGGTGTTGAAATCGAAGAAGAGTCTGGCTCTTCACGTTCAAATATGGACGAAGCAGCTGTAGTTGTGAAAGTTGTGAATGATTTATTGTTACCTGGAGATTTGTCCAGCGAAGACATCGGTGTCATCTCACCTTATGCAGGCCAGGTAAGGCTCATACGAAGTATGGTCGATGATGAAATTGAAGGCCTAGAAGTCAAATCTGTAGATGGCTATCAAGGTCGAGAAAAGGAGATAATTGTCCTTTCGACCGTTAGGGCCAATGAAGAAGGTAAGGTTGGATTCCTGTCTAACTATCGGCGCTTGAATGTCGCGTTGACTAGGGCTAAGCGAGGATTGATTGTAATTGGAGATGACAGGACACTTCGTAACGACCCCACATGGGCAAGTTGGCTAGATTGGATTTCAGAATCTAACCTGATGGCATGGCACATTGTAAATTCTTGAGGGCCACACTTTCAAAGGCATGCCCCAACCCCCCGCCATGGCGGACTCTGCTGTCAGCATACACAACCCTGGAACTATGGCACAAGCAGCTGTGGCTGCGACTGCCCCCGAAGGCATGTTAATCACTCCAATATGGAAGAGAGTTGTCGCATTATGCCTCGATGCTTTCCTAATTACTCTAGTCGTCGCATTATTGGACTCTTCGAGGGGAGACTTCTATCTTTCTTTGATGTCAATTCAATCTCTGATAACAAAAGACGCCCCGTATGTCATTGCTGCTTGGGTTATACACCTAACTTTCTACTGGCTGTACTTCAAATATACAGGTAGATATTATGGACGAAGTTTGGGCCAAAGGGCTATGAGAATTGCAATCGTACATGATGATGGTAGCCTCTTGGGTGAGAACCATTGGGGAAGAAGGTCGATTCATAAAACAAAATATGTAATCCCATATATCGGCGTGTTATTGGGTCTTTTAGATGTCTACAGGACTTGGAAGCATGAAACTAAGAGAAGTCCAGTCGACCTCGCCAATCATACTGTTGCGGCTGTTGATTGGTCGCTCCCTGCAAATACCCGCGGTGGGCTACGTTAGACGGACCAGCCACGGTTGGCTTCAAGTATGGTTGCGTTAGTGGCAAACTAGGCGAGCGGCATGAGTGTACCAACTTCGGGAAGTAGTGGTTCATTGCAAGCGGAAGTTCTCGATGTCAAAATGGACATCAATGATGATGATGAGGACGTCATTATCGCTACCATCTCAATTTCTAACGAAGCACCCGTCCCCATGGGTGGATTAGATGTTTCAATAATCACAAACTCTGGCGCCAAACACAATTCAAAAGAAGGGGTTACAAGTCTTGGCCCTGGTGTTGAAAGAGAATGGATTTTTGAATTCCCTCTCGACTCGGGAGAATGGACTTTCGTACTAAAGGGCGGTTCTGATGAAATAAAAATGGGCCCTTATGCTTTTGATTTTGAATATAGCGCCACTCAAGGTAGAAAACTTTCTAGCAATATTGGCTCATCTCTATTCTCTGGGGCATTTGGTGATAACTTAGGAGACTTTGGAAATATCCAAGAACGTGAGATGATCGATGCGTCCAAGGTCGTGATGACTTCCTATGCTGCCGAAAATTCAGAAGGAGGAGATACTCTAATCAAAACAGATATCGATAAATTATCAACTGGATTAACCTCAACATCTAGTGAAGGTGCCTATGATGCACCGATTCTAAATCCTAATCCAATCAGAGAAGCGCCTATGTCTCAGCCATCTCGAGCCGAGAGTGTTCCAACAACTCCCGCTGTACCACTTACCTCACTCGCAGGTCCACCAACCCCTCCTGCAGGTCCACCAACTCCTCCTGCTGTACCACTTACCTCACTCGCAGGTCCACCAACTCCTCCTGCAGGTCCACCAACTCCTCCTGCTGTACCACTTACCTCACTCGCAGGTCCACCAACTCCTCCTGCAGGTCCACCAACTCCTCCTGCAGGTCCACCAACTCCTCCTGCAGGTCCACCAACTCCTCCTGCAGGTCCACCAACTCCTCCTGCTGGTCCACCAACTCCTCCTGCTGGTCCACCAACTGGTCCACCAACTCCTCCTGCTGGTCCACCAACTGGTCCACCAACTGGCCCACCAACTCCTCCTGCTGGTCCACCAACTGGCCACCAACTGGCCCACCAACTGGCCCACCAACTGGCCCACCAGATAGCAGCACTAAGCCAAAGATAGAGATGCCTGAAAAACCTGAGCTTTGAGGGATTACCTTGACTGATGACTCGTTTGTTATGGAAATGTGTGGCAACAGGTCTGCATGGCAAATTAAAGTAGATGGTATTGACAAAATCAATCTTGAAAACGTAGGCCTAGAAATAGAATCTGCAGGATACACTATTGGAATTCGTACTCGACTGGCATGGACATTTTCGGGACCTGCAGATTTGACATTGTACCCGAGTGGGAAACTATTGGTCAAAACCGAGGATAAGGAATTAGCAGCACAGATCGCTGAAAATCACGTCAAAAAATGGGTCAGGGCGTGATTGAATGAAGGAACACCTGCAATCAGGTGGGCTAATCGTCTACCCTACAACTACGCTACCAGGACTAGGCTGTTTACCTATCAAGGAAGGATTAGATAATTTGTTTTCAGTAAAATCTCGGCCTGATAGTATGCCGGTTAGTCTTGGAATTGCTGATTTAGAACAGGTTTCAGATTTAGTGGTCATTCCAAATTTTTTAAGCGAACTGTTAGACTCATTTACCAAAGGAGGTATTACTACAATTTTACCTGCCATCTTTCCCTTAGACCAAAGGTTAGGGGGAATGAATGTTGCAGTAAGGGTTTTTGCTCATCCAGAGGCAATCGAACTAGCAAAGAAAGTAGGGGCTATTACTGCAACTAGTGCCAATGAATCTGGAATGGCGCCCGAGTGTAGTACAGAAGAAGCAGCAAAAAAATTAGGCATCGGAAAATTTGTCCCTGGGACCTGTCCAAACGGGCTAGGTAGCACCTATATCCTATTGGAAGAAGACGGTGTGGAAGAACGTGGTTGGAGGCTAACTGTTATCAGAGAGGGCGTTGTACCTCAATCAGACGTGATGAAATGGTGGACGATTCCAGTCTGAAATATTGGCACGATGCAGGCCATGTTGCACGTCGGACTTTAGAAGCGATGAAAGATGAAATCGTTGTTGGGAAAAGTTGGCATTCAGTTATCGAATCTGCAGAGAGATTCATCAGACGGAATGGTGGCAAACCAGCATTCCCTGTCACAATAGCTGTTAATGAATTTGCAGCCCATTATACAACAGACCACGGACTAAATGCTCCTGAAGGCTGGGACAGAGACACCATATTCGAAAATGGCGACCTTGTAAAACTCGATGTAGGCGTACATATCAATGGCCATATCGGAGACAATGCATTGACTCTAGAAATTGGAAACAAGGGTAAGCATACTGAGCAAATCAACGCAGCACGTGAATCTCGTGACGCCGCTATTGAAATGCTACATCCGGGCACACCATGGTACAAAGTAGGCGCTGCAGCAGCGCAGCCTACCATCGATGCGGGATTCCAACCGATTCGCAATCTATGTGGCCATCAATTGAAACCATGGGAATTACACGCAGGAGTTAGCGTTCCATCATATGCCTGTGGCGCAGATAATCTCGGATTCAAAGGGGTCGTTGAGGAAGGTGGAGTCTATGCAGTAGAGCCATTTAACACTACAGGAGATAGTGGTATGATCACAAATATTGGAGAAAGGAATTCTTCAAATATTTATCGCGTTACTAGTAAAGGACTTTGGAGAAAGGCTCTTTCGAGAAAACAGCTCAAACCTCTTGGTGCCCAATTAGCGCGTAATCTAGAAGAGAGATATTCAACACTACCATTTGCTGAAAGATGGGCATTCCCAATGTTGGAAAAACCGTTCCCTGAAGCTGATGAAGAAAGTAGACAGAGTAAGTGGAATGCTTTAGTTAAGAAATTGATCAGTATTAGATTTTTAGAAACATACCATGCACTAGGTTGCAAAGATGGCGGCATGATAGGACAATTCGAACACACAGTAATGGTAAATTCGGGCGGCCCAGAGATTCTTACCGTAGAATAAGTCTGAAATTTATATTCCGTTTAATCGCTAATAATCGTGATTCTTGCGTTAGTACTCGACAAAATGGTTATTTGCCGTGACACCTTCGGCTTGAACTGAACAGGGCTGTTGAAGTTCCCGTTGAGTGCATCCCATCCCCTCTCCGTTGGCTCTCACCCTGTTCACCTCAACATGAATTAGCCGTAAGGCTGAATCGTTTTGTTACATTTTCAAGAAACAAAGTTGTTAATGCGTTTTTCGCGCCTACAAATTGTATGTACCAACGAGTTCGGTGTTACTTTTTGTAAATGGGTACGCGCGTGGACAAGTCCGCAGTAAGGCGTTTTTTAGGGGTCAAACCGACTTTAGTGGGCGGAGAGGTTAAATATGGCGGCTGTGGTGGAGAACCTATCCCCCGCTTGGGGGAGGAGGACAAAAATATGAACAACGAAAACCGAAACGAAGAGGCAGTCAGCCCAGTTATCGCTACCATCCTAATGGTTGCAATCACTGTAGTTCTGGCTGGAGTACTGTATGTATGGGCATCCAGCCTTGCTGGAGATTCAACTGGTAGTGGACTTGACACATATCAATTCACTGACAGAGATGCATCAGACACAATGAGCAGCGAAAGCGGCGAGGACCTGGTCCACGTCAAGATGACACAAGGTAACGGCCTATCATGGGCTTTGCTATCTGTTAGCATCGTTGTAGACGACGGAGCATCTTACACCTGTGAAGAAGCAGGTACAGCAGATGCACAGTGCACATACACAATAGACGACGACAAGAGCTGGGAAGTATCTGAAGAGATCACTATCGGCGAAGGTACAGTCGACCATTGTGATGGCATCAACGGAGGATGTACTGTAGACATCACCCTAACCAAGATTGGTGTAGGTGGCGAAGACAGTAAGGTTCTTCAAGAAGTATCAGCTTACGCTGATGCTAACTGAAGTCGGATAACATCTGATAGCCTTTAGTAACGAGCCTCGCTCGAATTTGCCCTTCTGGGAACTTCGGTTCTCAGGGGGGCTTTTTTTAATTTTAATTTCCTTACATGTTTACTGCTCAGATAGAGTTTGTCTGACATCTGTGTGCTGTTCCCACATGTGTAAACTCTTACCCCGGCCTGCAAGTAATAATGCAATTAGAAGGTTTTCGAGACCGCATAGGATTGTACCTGCTGTTTTAATTCCCGTAAAAGAACGGTTCATTCGAGTTAGGAACCAGGCTAGTAAACAGTATACCTCTGTAATAGAGAGGGCCAACATTAGATTGGACTCTGGCAGGTATGCAATATTGCGCATTATAGCCAATACCGCCCCTCCAGCGATTGCTAATGGCGAGAGGATGTGCATCCAAGCATTACGCCTCAAGATTTTTGCAAAGCGGCCTTGGCGTTTGGAGAACCAAAACTTACGTTTGCGTGAGAGAAGGCGAATCAAACCTTGGGCTCTACGAACTTTCTGACGCCGTTGCCCCTTAGATGTCAATGGCATTTGGTCGGTAAAGGTCAACTCCGAGTCTTGAATTGAGCGAAGCCCACCTAGCCTTACCGCAGTTGCAATTTGAGCATCATCGGCATTGGAATTGGAATAAAGATCGGAGGAATTGACTGAATTAGAACGCCATGCTAGTAATGACCCTTCAAGGAAAGGGGTACTATCATGTGAAGATTCACCTGTTCTCAAAAGATTGTAGATATTCCTGTGAGCCTCTTCTTCCCCTAGAATCCCTTTCCTCCTAGGCGAGCCCCCTACCGCTCCTACCTGCGGGTCACTAAACCAATTTCGAATACGATTGAAAGATTGTGGCATGATTGTAGCATCAGCATCAGTCATCACGATTATTCCTTGAAAGTCTTTCAATTCATCAAGACCTAACATTACTGCAGTTGTCTTTCCGAGCCGCTTTGGCATAGCAATTATCTTATGCGAATTGAAGGCATTAGGGAAGTCTTGCAACCATGACGTTGCTATTTCTAAAGTATCATCTGTTGAAGCAGAATCAATTAGAAGTAAATCCGCTTTGATTTCTTGTTTAGCAAGGTTTGCTAACTTTTTCTCAATTATCAAACCTTCATTCCAAACGGGCAATAGAATTGTTATTGGAAGCATTGAATCTTTTTCAGGTATTTTGACTTCTTCCTTAGCCCATGAGCCACATGATAGGCGGTGGAGTGCAAAAGGAGCGAATCCTATGACGGCCAATCCAAGTTCGCCGTAAGCTAACCAAGTATCTGCCATATGAAAGCCACAATACGACCTTCTCTTCAACAAAACCCATGATGATGACGGCATCAAGGCTATTGCTGTGTAGTTAGAAGCAGCCGATATGCGAAGGGTAGTGCATGTTGGTCCGACGATGGCTAAGGGCGGTATGGCATCTGTAATCCACCTTCTAGCAGCAAACCCGCCTGAAGGGTGGAGATCTTCATCCTGTAACACATTCTCGACCAAGGGTCTGCGAAGAAAAATGAAGCGTTGGAGAATTGCAAAAAAGCAAATCAAAAATGGTGATTTCGATTTAGTTCATATCCACAGCGCAGCAGGTTGGTCTTATCGAAGGAAGTTATCTATTGCTAAAGTTGCTAATGCTCCGGTGATTTTCCACATTCATTCGGGACAATTTGATATCGACACCAAATCAGACCTAGATGATTATCAGGTCGTTTGCTTATCTGAAGGATGGAGTGATAAATTGCAAACTTTAGTCGGTGATTCTTTATCGGTGCAAAATCCAGTAGATGCAAAATTAACGGATGGGGTCAAAAGAGAAAATTTCACTCTTCTAATGGGGAGAGATGACCCGGTTAAAGGACACGAATTCTCCTATTCTCTAGGCCTAGATGACCTTCGAGTAACGGGTGTTGATTCAGCTCCTGAAGGAGTTACTGCTCTTGGATGGGTGAGCGAAGAAAAAAAATGGAATCTACTACAAACAGCAGGTTGTCTGATTGTTCCTTCTGGATTTGAGGGTCAGCCGATGGTAATACTAGAGGCGCTTGCAGCTGGTTGTCCAGTTGTCGCTTCAACAAATGTTCCTGATTTGCCTGCGTGTGTAAAAGCCGTTGATTTAGAAGATGTTGAAGGATGGAAAGATGCTATTGCTAACCCAATTACTGAAGGTTTAGAGGACGCAGTAGCAAAAAACCACATCGGCATTGTAACCACAAAATGGGGCGAAATCTATGACAATATCATAGATTCTAGAGCATCCACTGAATGACTCCATGACAAATAATCCTCTGCATAATCCCTAGATTCTTTTTGCAGTGCAGTCAATAATTGTCTGTCAAGACTTGTAAGCCAACTGACCGAGAGGGAGATAAACTCTTTTTGAGGGAATAGTTGCATCCAATCCTTGGATTCTTTGATTTGATGACCTGCATGAGCGATGCCACAAATCACTATACCGCTTGCTAAGTATTCTGAACGCTTCAATGGACTTGCAAGATTCCAAACCTTATTCTCAGGCATAGGTAAGAATCCTACATCGTATTTTGAAAGTAACTGGGAGATTTCATCTTGAGGTATTGCATCTGTAATTTCAAGACCAGGCATCCCAATATTCTGTAATCTTTTTACTGCGTCTCCTGAACCGTGAATATGTAATGATGCATCGATTCCATTTGATTGCAAACCTGCTAGAATCATTGGAAGAGACATTACTCCACGGTTAACGTCTACGCGCCCATGATAGACCATCCTAATGGGCCCATCTTTGGCTCCTGGCTGGAATAGTTCTAGATCTACTCCTGCTGGAATTACTCCGATTGATGCTTTTGGAGTTTGAGTTTCATCTGCAACGAAACTGCGATGGGCGTCGGATACTACAGTTCCACGAACTGCTTTCGACCACGCTTTTGTCCACATGGGCCATTGCAATTTAGCAAATATCCCCCTATCTGCAGGTGGACTCCGGTCCATTAAAATCACAGGCGCATCGATTAACGGGGCTAATTTGAAAATTGGCCAATCAATCAATACAACATCTGCTTTTTTGAATTCACTAACTCTTTTCTTCAGGTTTTTCATCACGCTACTCGCTTGAAAGCCTCTCGTTTGGCTACGCTCTATTGGATGATGTGTAAACTGATTACCAACCGATTTCCCAGGAGAGTAGAAATCTACAGTGTGACCTTTAGCAACCAATCCATTGGCTAAATGGATTTGAGTAGTGGAACTCAAATCTCCCCCTAAGTAACGAGAGGAAAGCCAAGTTATCTTCAAGAAAGGCCCTCCTGAATACTAATCATTTCACCAACTTCGAACTTTGATGTGAGAAGAGAGATGTCTGCCAATGAAGTATGAATGTCTCCTACGCGTTCTTCTTGGAAAACAGGAGCAAGCATTTCAGGGTGCAAGAACTTCAGGTTTTCAATCAAGTCTAGCAAACTCGTGGCTTCTCCTGATGCAATGTTTAGTTCCGCTGGCAATTCCTTTGCTTCGATGGCTAAACCAATAATTCTAGTAAGATCTGTGACATGAATAAAATCTCTAACCTGAGTTCCATCACCAAAAATCGTGCACTCTACCCCTTCTGATATTGCTTTCTTGAAGGCTGGAATAACGGCAGCATAGCCTCCTTCTGCTGATTGATTGGGACCGTATACGTTGAAAAACCTGAAAGAACAAGTTTCGATGCTTGACCGTTTTAGTAATTCTTCTCCAACTATTTTGGAAACTGCGTAAGGAGACTGAGGGATTAATGGAGCATCTTCTGGAATAGGAATTTGTTGTGAATCTCCGTATACTGCTGCACTAGAGGCGAATAAAATCCGCTTAACCCCAGAAGCCTCTGCTACTGAGAGAATTGATGATGTGCCATCAACGTTGATTGAAAGGGTCTCGTCGGGATTGTCGATAGACCTAGGTACTGAGATTTGAGCGGCAAGATGCACGATGACATCAATCCCATCAAGTTGCAAATCATCACGAATATCGCCAGTTACACATTCCCATGACTGATCGCCAACTTGGTTAACATCTAGGGAAATTACTTGATGACCACAATCGTGTAAATACCTACACAAATGGGTGCCGATGAAGCCGGCTCCACCCGTCACAAGGACACTCGCCATGTCAATCGGTTATCCCAATAGGTGAACATACCTTCGCTTGAATAAGCCATTGGAT
>CASIBX010000043.1 GCA_949373075.1 Candidatus Poseidoniaceae archaeon
TAGCAATCAACCAACATTATGTTGATGAAAACGATGAGATTAGAGAAGTTGTCAATGAATTAAATGATTGGCCCGGAGATGTTGAAGCCATACTGATGAGTGAGAATGAAACTGTAACTAAATTACACAATAAGGGAGTAATAGTTGATGGTGAAAGTGTTCTAATCTCCAGTATTAACTGGGGAGCAAATTCGATTCTTCGCAATAGAGAAATGGGGCTAATAATTCATTCACAACAAATCACAGCACCGTTTGAAGCTTCTTTCTGGGAAGATTGGAATAGATTGGACTTGACTACTGATACCGACATTGACGGCATTCCGGATTACTGGGAAGTTGAAAACAATCTATCACGTACAAATCAAGACTCCAATTTGGACCCTGACGATGATGGATTAACAAATCTGGGTGAATTCTCATACGGCTCAGACCCTTACCTAAATGACACCGATGGCGATTGTATTGAAGACGGAAATGAAATCTTGTGGGCTGCTACTATGGCTGATGTGAGTGCGAGTGACGCACTTACAATGTCAGATGCAGATGGGGATGGAGTAGACGACTATACCGTAATAGGCTGCGTTCCTGAATCTGATGGTGGAAATAATGGGGTTGATCCAATTGATGATGACGATTCAAATGACATTGTAGATATCGATAGTGATGGAGATGGAGTTAACGATGATGTTGATGATTGCCTTGGAACAGAAGTAGGTGCGGCAACAGATACTCAAGGATGTTCCAACCAACAGAACAAAGACCAAACTGTAGACGATTCTTCCGAAAGTGGAAGTTCAAGTGGAATGGATTTCATGTTAACACTAATCACAATAGGAACTATCATTCTGCTTGGAGCAGGAACAATTCTTCTGACCAAGAAGAAAGAGGAAGACGAAGATTCGGGACTGGAAATCGATGCTCCTGAAATTGCAGACGCAAAGTCTTGGGACATTCCAGTATTGGATGGAACAAATCCGGTTGAGGAACAAACTGGACCTGATATGAGCAAGTTCTCCGGATGGAGCCAGGAACAAGTACAGAATTATCTTGATTCGGGATGGTCTGAAGAGCAACTCGCAGAGTGGTATAAGCAACAAATAGACGACAACTCCGCATAAGGTTGACAAGGGAGTGCCATAATCGCAGTTTGGTTCACATGGTATTTCGCAGAGGTAATCCGGCACTCAACCCTCAGTATTTCGGCCCAGGAATGGCTACCGAAAGAATGACACTCAATGGTACAATTCACAAAACTCTGTTCCTATTGAGTATAATTGCAATTACGGGAACTTTAGCTTATTCCATTACTTCAGAAACCCCCGGATTGGGATGACTTGATGATGATTGGAGGAGCAATTGGAGGGATTATTATGGCTCTGATAATCATGTTCGTTAGACCAGCAAATCCTCAAGTTCTAATCACTGTGTATGCACTGCTAGAAGGCTTGTTCATTGGTGCGTTCTCATATATGATTGAAAACTATTACCTTGGTGGAAGCGAAGGTGTTGTATTCCAAGCGCTAATCGGTACTGCAGCAGTATTCGTAACCATGCTTACCCTTTACCGATTAAAAATAATCCAGCCTACTGAAAAGTACATACTAGCTGTAGTTTCGATGGCTGGTGCAATCATGATGGTTTATCTAGTGAACTTCATAATGTCATTTTTTGGTACAACCATTCCTTTCCTCCACAGTAGTGGGCCAATTGGAATTGGAATCAGCGTGATATTTACTGCCGTAGCAGCCCTTTTCTTGATTATCGATTTCGGTATGATCGAGAATGGAGTTCGTCTCGGAGCCCCAAAAAATATGGAATGGTATGGGGCTTTCGGACTAGTAATGACACTGATTTGGCTTTACATTGAGATGCTAAAGTTGATTGCAAAATTACGTGATTGAAATGACTCGTACACTGGCAATTTGTGACCTCTCAGACTGGAGAGCAGGCGGTCAGCGCAGGGATGATTTCGTTGCCGAAATGGGAGAAGCCTTGCAAGATATTGGCTTCTTTGCATTAACTGGACATGGTATCGATGTTGAATCGATAAAGAAATCTTATTCTGTTTCGGAAGAGTTCTTCCACTTACCGCAAGGTGAAAAAGACCGTTACGAACAAGCTGAACTGTTTCGACAAAGAGGATACACACCTTATGGCGTGGAACACGCTAAAGATAACCCTGCACCTGATTTGAAAGAGTTCTGGCAAACTGGTAGAACGATTGATGACCCAGACTTCCACAAAAATATCTGGCCTGATGAGCCTAAGGAGTTTGAAAACTCAATTGATGGATTGTATATTGCAATGGAGTCAATGAGTTCTGAATTACTGGCTGCTGCATCTCTATACCTTAACAAGCCACAATCTTGGCTCCCAGACATGGCCAATAACGGAAACACAATTTTGCGAGTAATTCACTATCCTGCATTGGGTGAAGATTCACCAGAAGGCGCGGTTCGAAGTGCTCAACATGAAGATATCAATTTGATCACACTTCTGGTAGGAGCAACTGCAGATGGATTACAGGTCATGGACCATGATGGGTCATGGATAGAAGTTGAAGGAAATCATGACCACATCATAATCGATAGTGGAGATATGCTACAAAACATCACTAATGGCTTATTCAAATCGACAACACATCGTGTCGTAAATCCACCTGATGCCCGTACTGACAGATATTCAATGCCGATGTTTGTCCATCCAAGAAACGATGTTGACCTCACACCATTGCCTGAGTTTGTTGCCCTAACCGGCGGTGAAGTACTGTATAATTCAATCAACGCAGGGGATTATCTCCATCAAAGATTAGTGGAAATCGGTCTAGCATCATAGGGATGATGTTATGCGAACAATGCCAGACATACTTGCTTCTAAGCGGGATGGTCACACTCTAAACACTGATGATTTCAAGTATATTTGTGGCAACATAGATTCGATACCACGCGAGCAATTAGGTGCGTTTTTAATGGCTTGTCAAATAAATGGATTAACTTCGGTAGAAACGAGTCAGTTAACTCAATGCATGCTTGATGCTGGTAATCGAATGCAGTCAGCAGTAGGGCGCGTGGACAAACATTCGACAGGAGGCGTGGGGGACAAAATGAGTATCATTCTCGCACCGGCTTTACGTGCAGCAGGAGCGACGATTCCTATGCTAGCCGGTAGAGGTCTAGCGCATACAGGAGGCACTATCGACAAACTAGAATCTATTCCTGGATTCAACACAGGGCTGAGCATGCAAGAAATGATTGCGAACCCATGCTTCATTTCGAGACAAACAGAAGATATTGCACCAGCGGATAGAATCCTGTACTCTATTCGAGACATCACCGCAACAGTGCCACAAATCGGACTGATAACAGCATCGATAATTTCCAAAAAGGCCGCTGAAGGTTTGGAGAAATTAGTATTGGATGTCAAGTGTGGCAAAGCCGCATTCATGAAATCGGAAGCAGAGGCAGTAGAACTCGCTAAGTCGATGGTCAGAACTGGAACTGATTTGGGAATGAAAGTCACAGCACAAGTTACTCAGATGGACGACCCTATCGGAACAATGTTCGGTAACAGCCATGAAATCGTAGAATGTATTGATTGTCTCAAAGGGAAGGGTCCAGAGGACACAATGGAATTAGTATACAGTCAAGCAGGGGCATTGGGATATGATATTCGTACTGCTATTGCAGATGGCTCTGCCCTGAATGAATTCAAAGAAATGTGTATCAGGCAAGGTGTTGATTCACAGATCACTGAAGTTTTGATTCAAGAACCGTGGAAAGTTTTACCTAGGGCAAATACTTTTGTTGAATTTAAATCTGAAGAATCAGGATGGATTTCAAAAATAGATGCACTTGAAATTGGCCAAACCCTGTGTAATTTAGGTGCTGGGCGTACTGGCTTAGAAAGCCAAATCGACCATGGAATAGGGGCGGAGCTCCTAGTGGGAGTAGGTGAAGAAATCAAGGCAGGCACAGCATGGATTAGATTTGAAGTTAATTCTGAAATAGACAGCAGTACGGCAGAAAGAATCAGTAACTCAATCCAAATCTCAGGTTCTAAAGTTACTAAAAACAGTAGGATTCTAAAAATAATCACTAACTGAAAACTATCAATTTGATGGAAGCCGTCATATAGGGAAGGCATTTCGGCAGGGTTGCCGTTTTAGCTTAGCTGGTGGAGCGTGGGACTGTTAATCCCAAGGTCGTGGGTTCGAGCCCCACAAACGGCGCCTCGAAAACTTTGGTTGCACAATGATTGCGCAAATTTACTTTGCCGATTACTTGATTTTGCCCAAACAGTTGCGCAGACAGGACTCTAATTCCGTGTAAGTGAATTCGAATCCTGATTCCAGTAATCGATTAGGCACAGCGTTTTGACCTTCGAGTACAAGTTTCTTGCCCATTTCACCAAACATGATTTTGATCATGAAACCGGGAAGCGGCATGAAGCCAGGCCGGCGTAATACACGGCCTAACACTCTAGCAAATTGTTTCTGAGAAACTGGATTCGGTGCAGTCAAATTGTATGGCCCTTCACTAGATTCGTTAACCATGAGATGATGAATTGCATAGACTTCATCATCTAATGATATCCATGATTGCATCTGTTTTCCGCCCCCGACTGGACCTCCCGCACCCATTTTAGCAGGCAGCAATAGTTTGGAAAGAGCGCCCCCTAATGGTGAAACAACAATTCCTGAACGCAAATGAACTACTCGGATTCCAGCCTCTTCAGCAGATTTTGTAGCATCTTCCCATTGTCCGCAAATATCAGCCAAATAGTCATCACCTGGGCTAGAAGATTCATTGAGAACCTCTGTACCTCGATCACCATAGAAACCGATTGCTGAACCACTCAGAAACGACTTAGGAGGGTTCTCTAAATTAGCCATTATTTCAGAAAGGTTACGAGTAGGAATCACTCTGCTATCACGGATTATCCTCTTGCGCTTCTTCGACCATCGTTTGTCACCGATTCCTGCACCTGCAAGATGAATAACTGTATCAAAGCCATTCATGTCTCCTTCTAGGATTTCACCAGTTTGGTCATTCCAGCGTATTACTTGCTGTGAATCAACATCAGCTGGTAGTTTGGTAGTCAAGCGTATCAGTCTGTGAACCTCGTGACCTGCTGCTTCCAAGAATGCACACAATTGCAATCCAATCATACCGGTTGAACCTGAGACTAATACTCGTTGGCGGGGTTTACCCGATGTTGCTTGAATCTGATTTAGGTCATTAGTGACTCTAGTACTTCGATACTTGAACATCTGGCGCATTCTGGGTAGTACTGTTATTCCTGCGGACCAACCAGTTAGAAAGTGAACCGGAAGTTTGTATTCGACATCATCTAAGATTGTGGTTACATTATCACTAACTGATTCAAATTTGTGAACATGGTTCCAAGCCCCGAAAGGTCCACGCATCATGCGGTCAGCAAACTGTTCTCCTGGAATTACACTGTGATGCTTTGCAACCCACTTTTGTTTAATTGGTCCAAGGCTGACTTTGAAAATGGTTTCATCATCGTCTACAAGTGCACCTGCATTCACCGGGATTATTCCTTCCCACTCAGGCATTATTCGGCGAAAAGCGCCTTTGCTATTGTACCAATTCCAAATCTCTTCTTTACTGGCAGTATGGTCTGCCTGATGAGTAAATTTTGCCATCTCAAGTTCTCCGTTGGTAATCCGAATTAGTGGACTCAGCAGCATCCGAGAATAGTTTTTGTTGAGTTGATGGGGAAACTGAATAGGCCTCAATATAGCCTTTAGTCTTGAATTTACGCTTGGTTGAATCGGTAGTCATGCACCTGATTTTGCCATAAACGGCTCTCTCAGTCCACCCACGGTCAAACTTACCAAGCACCCAACCAATTCCAGTGTAGGTGTTAGGATCTCTCCCGTCCAATGCCCATTTGTCGTTCAAAGCGACCATGTATTCCATAGCAGTTTCTGCATTTGGAGTCCATTCCAAAATCTTCTTGCCCCAGAGCATGCGCAGGTAATTGTGGATAATTCCATCTGAACGTAACTGACGTTGAGCTGCATTCCACAACTCGTCGTGTGTATCTGCATTCTCAAATTGCTCGAAGGTGTAGAGATAAGGTCGAGGGTCGTGTTCATGTTCTTTCAATGTCTTTTGTGCCCATTCAGGAATCGATTCGAATCGGTCGTGATTTTCAACATTGGCACAGTGAATGAAGCCTAAGTCTCTCCAGGTGATTATTTGGTCAAGGAAAGACTCAACATCAGACGGCAATCCCCACCATCCAGCACGTCGTCCATTGTGTGGCAAGTTAATCTGGGATATATCCCAGTCATGGGTGGAGAAGATATCATTCAGTATTCGATGAGAACTGATGTGTCCAAAGTGAAGGTATGCTGACAGCCCGCTTGCGCCATTGGCTTCTGGCTGGTTCCTATTTTCGGCATAATTGCTCAATCTAGAATCCAAAAAGTTGTTCCATTTACTTTGGGCTTCAACTGAGCCCCCGGGCACATGTTGAACTGGTGGAACAGTATGGTCAATCATCAGCTTCGACAAAGCATTAATTCCGATATCCCTGACTTCACAAATTCTCCAAATGAATTCGTAAGGGGTCATCGGAGTGTCGCTTTCAGCAAATATTTGGTTCACTAAAGAATCGTCGATTTTCTTCAAACCAGTACCGAGGGATATTGGTTTTGGGTGCGGGAACTCAGCCATGTGGTTTAGGATAGTTTTGTGGAGGTGGCGCCTCAGTGAATAGGCTGTTGTGAATGAACGGTTCTGGCCTCGGAGAGAAATAAATCCATTTGAGTCAACCGAATGTACTTCGCACTTGCCAATTGAAATCGCAATTTCCATGACTCGGCGTGGGTGGTAAACAGGGAAATCATCTATCACTAAAGCATCGGCATGTTCCATCCACTTTTCCAATAGTCCTCTTGCTTCTCTGGGCTTTGTCTCAACATAAGGAATGTAAGTGATTGGAGAATCCTCGAAAGCTCTTTTGTTATCCATCATACCTTGAATCACAAATGTATGCGAGCGGTCGTTGGCCCAGCGATGTGCAATGGCTAGTGGCTCAATTACCACTAACGGCAACTCCCTTTCAATCGACAAATCAATTGCATGTTCAAGGCTGTGATTCCATTCAGATCTGCGAGCAGAAATCATCCAGTAAACAACGCAACTACCTGAAGGTGCGTCTGAGTTGAAAATACGGAGTCTGGAATCTGGAATCATGATACCACCTATGAGACGTACCCTGAATGTTTGTTAACACTGTATACGAAGTAAGAGTTCTCGGATTTGGAAAGTGGACAAGAAGGTTGCAGAGACATGCGGGAACCACTCAACGCATCTATTGCCAGATTGTGCATGGTGTCAGATACCCATTCCAACCCTTTTAATTCTTCTAACTTAAACCAGCCACTGTCGCTTATCTCATCAGTAACCAAATCTTCCGTAGGAGATTCCAGTTGCACATCAAAACAAAGGAATACGGCTGGTTTGTCCTTGAATAGAGTCGAGCGTACAGCAGCTAGCCCTATTATCGAGCCGGCAGCGCCAGTTTCTTCGTGTAATTCTCTAAGAACTGCAGACTCAATATTCTCTCCAGGGTCCACGCTTCCCTTTGGTAGTCCCCATTGATTGACATACCTACCTTTGGCTTCTTTCACAAGAAGAATGGAGTCATTTTGGATGGCTCTAGCAGCGACTCCCAGATCACATACAGTTCCGTCCATACCTCTCCATCGAATTAGTTAGTATTTATAGGACCGTTTTTCGCCTACCTCATATTAGTCAGGCTATTGAACGAGTTATTATAACTGAAGAGGATAACTTATCGTCATGCTTAGCACAAAGCCTGGTTCTAAAATCGTACCATCTGATGCATCATTGCCAACCAAGTTCGGAGACTTCAGGATCAGGGCATTTATCGATTCGAAAATGGACAAAGAACATGCACTCTTGTACGTGGGTAGCGAACTAGATTCAACGCCCTTAGTTAGAATACATTCCGAATGCCTAACAGGAGATGCTTTCGGAAGTCTACGTTGTGATTGTGGTCCACAATTGGAAGAATCGATGAAAGAGATACAAGCGCATGGCCGTGGCGCCATCGTTTACCTCAGGCAAGAAGGTAGGGGAATTGGACTGTTTGCAAAGATGCAAGCGTATGCGTTACAAGATGAAGGGCTAGATACACTTGATGCGAATCTCGAATTAGGATTACCTGGTGATGCTAGAACCTATGATTTTGCAGCTAAAATGCTATCCTCCATAGGGTTTGACGATATTGACCTGATGACTAATAATCCAGATAAGAGACAACAATTAATCGAAAACGGAATCTCAATTAACTCGCGTGTACCCATCATTGTGGGGACTTGTGAACATAACCGTTCATATCTAAGGACCAAGGCCTCTCGCATGGGCCACATCCTAAGAGTGTGACCCGGCGATTCATATGAGCAACAGCATTATTGGGCAAATAGCCCCTGATTTCGTACTTCAAGCCGATGATGGAAAGATGTTTGACAGTCGCTCGCTACACGGCGAATGGCGCATCATTTTCTTCTATTCGAAACACAATTCTCCGACCTGCAAACGTGGTTGCTTAACGTTCAAAGAACAGTATGAATTGTTCAAATCATCTGGCTGTTCCGTCATTGGAGTTGGACCTGGCGCATTTGAAAAATTGAAAGAGTTCAAATCCTCCATTGGAGACCTACCTTTCCCACTCCTTGCCGATGTCGAAAGAGCAGTAGGAGTATCTTACAATATCCCATTACACCTAGGACAATTTCCAAGCAAATCTTCTTTCGTTATCGGTCCAGACAACAAAGTGCATTACGTCTATGATTGGCTATTCAGGCCAAGGCGACACGTTGCTAAGATTTTAGCAGACATTTCGAGCGTTACCGGGGGAGAATGAATGTGGCAAGAGTTACTCCGAGATTCGGGGCTAAATGATCGAGAAGTCAATTCGATAATGATTCTAGGTTCAAACCCTAGAATGAAAGCATCAGAACTTGCTAAAGAACTGAATACTACTCGTCTTGATGCATATAATAGTCTTTCAAGACTTCAAGAGATGGGGATTGTCACAGTAACTGCTGACCGCCCAATGCTGTTTTCCAGCCTCAACCTACACCAAGCAATCGAGCACATAATCGATATGCGAAAACAACAATTATCACACTTAGTGGAAGGCTTTGACAACCTCTCGAAAAATGTCAAAGAAGATACGACTGCTGGTGATTCACGAACCAAAAACCTAGACGACCCTAGGTTTGCAGTACTCAAAGAGCGCACACATATCTACAGTCGGCTGAAGAAAATGGCTGAAGATGCCGAAGAGAGATTGATATTGTTAGTCGGTCAATACGGAATTCTTCACCTATGTAGAAATCCAACTGCTCTAGAAGCGGTCAACACTGCAGCTCTTAGAGGAGTAGTAATCCAAATAATCACGCATTTGGATAGCAGAACAATTCGATTCTTCAATGAGTTACACGAATCTATCGAGGTTCGGCATTCTGATGAATTAGAATCTTTAGGTTTCGTAAGAGATATGTCTGAAGTTGTTCAATACCTCAACATAGAAGATAATCCGGTCGGAAGAGGAAAAGACGATGCTGCTCTAATTATTGAATCACAAGCATTCGCTGAGTCCCATCTCAACTTAATCGACACAATCTGGGAGAATGCAGTTATGTTTGATACAGCAGTTGCAAGATATACCGACAACCGGATTAACGACCCATTGAGATTAACAATTGGAGAAGGTTCGTTCTTGAAGAATATCACTTCAGCTTTGGGAATCACTGAAGATGTTCCGGATGAGGACACGCCATTTGACCCTGAAGCATTCTTTGCAGCCGGTAATGAAGTCAATGAAGCACGTCAAAAATTGACTGAAGGTAAGTTATCAAATCTGAAAATACTGGGAATCGATATTGCCTTGATGCTGAGGCAAATTGGCAACCGAATCGGCCAAGAGATCGCTTTTTCACTAAGAGGTATCGAACACGATATAGAATTCCTCGATGAAATGATGGACTGGTGGGAGCATGCTGGTTTAGGCAGCCTAGAATATGATGTGGACCCTTCTTTCCATGTTAGAGTTGGTCTTCACCACCCCCCGCTAGATGACCCAGATGCACTGCCTATGTGGGAAATGGATGATGGAATTATTGAAGGCGCATTAACAAATCGTTTTGCAAAAGATTCGCAAATTGTCATCAAGCGTGTCGAGGGTTCTGGAGAAAAGGATGACCTTTGGCACTACATTATTCACCACCATGCCAGTGATGCAGTATAACATACCGGCAATGAACCCAAACGGGTATTAATATACTGAATCCTGATGCTAGATTCATGCGTCTGCTGACATTCTTGAGGTTCGCTAGAGAACTCAAGGGGAAGAGACCAGTGGATATCGATAGGATTCAATCCATGGGACTGCTTGCAGTAAAGTTGGGCCAGATTTGTGCGTTGAGACCAGATCTGCTAGACCCTGAACGATGTATTGCTCTACAGGAATTATACAGTAGGGCGCCTACAATCCCTGAAGAGAATTTTGAAAAACTCCTGACTAAATTCACGCCATTGGATTTTAGGTCGAATTTCAAACATATCGAATCAAAGCCATTTGCTGCAGCCAGTATTGGACAAATCCATCGAGCAGAACTTTTGGATGGCACTAAGGTAATAATCAAAATAGTCAAAGGCGACTTTGAAAAATCATTCCGAAAAGATGTTCGTAGAATGAAAAGGTGGATGAAACTTGGACTTTTCTTCAACCCCCGCTTGAAAAAAGTTGGTAATCCAGTTGGACTACTTGCGCATATCGAAGACTATACCATTAGAGAACTCAACCTTTTAAACGAGATCAAAGGCAAAGAGAGATTGCAAGATTTAGCTCTTGAGTACAAAGATAAGTTCCCAATGCCTAAACTGAAATTTCCCAAGATTTGGGAAGATTTGTCAAATGAACATGTACTTGTTGTTGAAGAGATAACATCTCCGACTTTAGAATCGCATCTTAACGCAGAAAGCCTCGAATGGGAAGACCTACTACAATTGTTCAGAATTCATGGTGCATTCATGTTTGGCCTTGGAGTATTCCATGGTGATTTGCATCCAGGGAATGCTATGATGGATGAAAATCAAAACTTCATTTTCATTGACACTGGGGCAATATGTGAAGCTCCGAACCATGTACGTAAGGCATTATTCGGGTTCTTCTATTATCTGGCAAAAGGTGAGCTGAAGAATGCCTTTGATGCCATGCTTACCATGGCGGATGTAACTCCTAGTGGCGACACATTAGAAACCTATTACAACTCTATGAACGAACTCTATGATGGATTTGTTGGAACATCCGTTAGTGAAGTATCACTGACTGAACAAATGATGAAGACTGTACGTGCTGCAGTTTTGGCTGGCTGTTCTTTTGGAGAAGATGCATTTCCAATCATTCGTTCACTGATGTACATGGATGGCATGGTTTTGAAAGGACACCCAGAAGTTGATCTTATCTCTTCAATGGGACCATATCTCGATGAATTTGCTACTTTAATCGACCCAAAAACGCTTCTTCAACGAGTCCCCAACGAACAATGGGACGTGGTGGACTCAAACCGTACTTTAAAGCCTAAAACCTCAGCGTGATATTATGTCCAATTCATTACAACCGTCCGTCGCTATTATCGGAGCAGGCCCCGGAGGCTTAGCATCAGCATTGCTGCTTGCCAAGTCAGGTGTAAAAGTTACTGTCTTTGAGCGTTCAAAAGAGGTTGGTGGTCGTAACAAAGTATTCGAAAGAGAAGGATTCAAGTTCGACTTGGGACCTACATTTTTCCATTATCCAGAAGTTATTGAGGACATTTTCAAAGCGATTGGACTCGATGCCCATGAAGAATTGAAACTCAAGAGACTCGACATCAATTACCGCCTAATCTTTGGACAAGGCGGTGTATTGGATTGCACAAGCAACGTTGAACAGATGTGTGAGCGAATCGAAAAATTGTCGGGTCCTACCAATGCACTAGCATTCCGAAAATACCTAGAAGACAACCGAAACAAACTCAACAGATCAAAGCAGTGCTTGCAGGAACCATGGTTTGGTTTCAGCGACTTGTTTTCTGAAAGAGCTCTACGCGTATCCAAAGTACTCAGACCACACAGGTCAGTCGCCAAAGATTTGATGAAATTATTCGATGATGAAAGACTGATGCTTGCCATGTCTTTCCAAACAAAGTATCTAGGTATGTCTCCATTTAATTGTCCGAGCCTGTTTACAATGCTTGCATTCTTAGAGTATGAGTATGGGATTTTCCATCCAATGGGTGGACTAGGAACCGTATCTGCAAGAATGGGTGAAATCGCTAAAGACCTGGGCGTAGAGTTCCGAATGGAAGAAGCTGTTACCGAAGTAATAATGGAGAAAAAGACGATCAAGGGTGTTGTTACCAAGAACGGACCCTTCTATGCAGACAAGGTTGTCATGAACGCAGACTTCGCTCAAGGAATGACCTCGTTATTCCCAGATAAAGTTCGCAAGAAATGGTCGAACAAGAAAATCGATAAGAAGAAATATTCCTGTTCAACTTTCATGCTTTACCTAGGTGTTGACAAAACATTCGATGATTTACCGCACCACCAAATATATGCTTCAGAGAATTATGTTGAAAACCTTGAGGACATCGAAAAGCATCACAGACTAACTTGGGATGATCCATCGGTCTATGTCCAAAATGTGTGTGTAACAGACCCTCAAATGGCACCTGAAGGCTGCTCAACTGTTTATGCTCTAGTACCTGTATCTCATATTCATGAAAACATCAACTGGGATGACGAGAAAGAACCATTCCGTAACAGAATAATTGAGCAAATTGAAACTAAATTAGGTTTTGAAGGATTGAGCGACCACATAATATCAGAGTTGGTAATAACTCCAGACGGATGGGGTGAGCATTGCTATCGTGGTGCTGTATTCAACCTAGCCCACGGACTCGATCAAATGCTTTGGAAGAGACCGAAGAACGAATTTGATGAGATAAAAAACTTGTATTTGGTAGGAGGAGGAACTCACCCAGGTAGTGGACTCCCTGTAATTTATGAATCCGCAAGAATCAGTTCGAAGTTATTGCTTGACAGTTTGGGAATAAGGCCAGATTGGAACGGGGTCGACACATGGTTCAGCAGTCGTAAGAGACGTAGCAAACCAAGTAATTCAACCAACAGTTCGCCAAGTGAAGTTGCCATGACCAGCCCAAATCACAATTGAGGGATTCAGATGGGAGGTAACACGTTGGAAGGTGCGTACGCGCATTGTCAACAGATATGTCGTAACTCTTCGACTACCTTCTTTAGTTCGTTTACAGCTCTCGAGAATGAAAAGCGCAGTGCCGTACATGCTGTGTATGCGCTTTGCAGACTAGTTGATGATATTGTAGATGGAGATGAAGAGCCAGTAGTAGATGCTACTGATGAGTTAATTCAACAAACCGCAGAAAGGGATGCTTTGCTGAGAGAAATACATTCGGATATAGAACCTGCAAATCCACTTGAAGTTCATACGAAACGTCTGATGGCTCTCGTATCTATTCGTAATGATGTCAAAAAGGCCAGTTTAGGAAAAATCACAAATGATGACCAACCAGTATTCATTGCACTACAGGATGTATTCAAACGATACCCGATAAGGTTGCATGAGTTTGAAACTGTCATCGAAGGCATGGAAGATGATTTGTTTACAGTATTGAGCAACACCTGGGATGATTTGCGTGCCTATTGTTACAAAGTAGCATCAGCCGTCGGATTGATTCTAATTGAAATCTATGGCTATGATGACCATGCAGCACGCCTCCACGCAATCGACTTAGGAATTCAAATGCAGTTGGTGAACGTGTTGAGAGATGTTGCAGAGGATTACGAGCGTGGTCGCGTGTACTTGCCCAAAGATGTCTTAGCCGCTCACAACATTGGGGTCGGAGATTTATCCAATCCTAACCTTGCACAAAACCCTTCATGGCACTCTTTTATCAAGGAATATTCTGAAGTTGTCCACAGGCACCGTGAGTCTGCAATGCACCTATTCGAGTATCTAGATTCACGGTCTAGAGTTCAGCCAAAGATTATGCTTGACGCTTATTCTAAAATCTTCCATGAAATTGTCGTCAGAAGATCAGGTGATGTATTTACAAGCCCACTAAAATTGACTTGGCGCTCCAAAATGTCACTTTGGGTCAAAATTAACTACATGAAATTAAGACTGAAAATTACTACAAATTAAAAAAAAAGTTTGATAATCAGGTGAGAATATGCAATGTAACATCGATGCTAAAGGTAAAGCCGCTAGAATGCGAATGGGACTTATGACAATGGCAGGCGCTGTAATATTGGGAGGCTTGATTCTGGGAGGATTATTAACATCGACTTACTGGTGGTACCTATTTGGTGCAATAACATTTGGTGGTGCATTTACTATCTTTGAAGCTAGAGCTGGCTGGTGCATCGTCAGAGCAATGGGGTTCAAAACTCCAATCTGAACAAATCATTCCCACTCGATAGTACCGGGTGGTTTGTGAGTAATATCGTAAACTACTCGATTTACTGCACCTTTGACAGTGTTAGTAATGCGTGTGCTAATCTTTGCAAGAATCTCATGCGGAATCTCGGAATACCTAGCGGACATACCATCTAAGGATTGCACTGCTCGAACGACTACTGTTTCACCATAGGCTCGAACATCTCCATGAACACCAACTGAACGAACTGGTAAAAGTGCAGCGAAATATTGCCACGGGATTTCCATCTTTCCTTCTTCAGCGGCTTTTTCAAATTCTTCTTCAACAATCGCACATGCTTCACGAACTACATGCACACGCTCAAGGGTAAGAGGACCAAGACAACGAACTGCTAAACCTGGACCTGGGAATGGTTGGCGGTCTGCCACTCTGATTTTGAGAGTGCGTGCCAAATCTCTAACTTCGTCCTTGTACAAATCACGTAGTGGTTCTACAATTTCTAGTGTCATATCTTCAGGAAGTCCTCCAACATTGTGGTGGCTCTTGATAGTGTCACGGACACCGCCACCGGATTCTATCCAATCAGGAGCAATCGTTCCTTGCACTAGATATTTGGCACCTACTTTCGCTTGTTCTTCTTCGAAAATTCTGATGAACAATTCACCGATAACTTTGCGCTTGTGTTCAGGTTCAGTAACATCTGCTAAAGCTTGGAAATAACGTTCTTCGGCAAATACAGTAGTCAGGTTCAGACCATGGGCTGCAAGCATTTCTTGAATTTCTTTAGTCTCATTCTTTCGCATCAATCCTGTATCGACATAGACACAGTGTAATTTGCCACCAATTGCTTGGTTTGCAATAACTGCAGCAACAGTCGAGTCGACGCCACCGCTGCATGCGATGATCGCTATCTCATCGATTTCATCTTTCATTTTTTGAGCGGCCTCTTCAATGAATGAAGATGTATCAAACATCAGACATCCCTTCCATTGACCTCTGCATCCATTTGCTTAACTTTAGCAACTTGGTCTAACTTATTCTGCTTTAATGCAGCAGCATATTTGTCATTACCAAGCGCAAGTATCTGAGTTGCAAGATATCCTGCGTTGTCACCACGGTCAACGCCTACAGTCGCTGCTGGAACACCAGGAGGAAGTTGAACGATTGAAAGTAAACTATCGAAAGGAACTCTACCGCCACATGGAACTCCGATAACTGGCTTGGTTGTGAGTGCAGCTACTGCACCTGGAAGTGCTGCTGCCAATCCAGCCATAGCGATGAAGACGGTACAGCCATCTGCTTCAGCATCATGAATAATTTGCTCAACAAATGCTGGCGACCTGTGTGCACTAGCAACACGTAGTTGGTATGGGACACCGAAATGTTCGAGTATCTTAGTACACTTTTCTGCAACAGGCATATCCGACTTTGAACCGAGAAGGATTGTAACGTCCATGATGTTGTGCCATGGACGGTGGTTCATCAACGTACCGCGAATAACCAACTACGAAATCTAATCGAAATTCATTGAAATATCACTAATTGAGTATGTTTTTACTTGGGAAGGTTTGTGAGATTTCGCATCATAATCCCATATCCAAGACCCAGAAGCCAAGAGGTGACCGCCAGAAATTATAGAGACTGAGCGGCTGTTTACCAATTTCCTAAACCTTCGAATGAATGCAGGAATTATCCATGCGGGAGTATCTTGCAAATTCCAGATATCCTGCGGCCATTCCCTATTACGATTCAGCAGCCTTCTTATCTTCCTTTTTTCATCGTTCAGTAAATTTAGTGCCCGGGCTTCTAATGCAGGGCTAGGTCTTACATCAAGTATGTGAGCAGATAGCAAATTCTGTGCCAGAGTAATTCTTCCTTGTCTTGCTGCAATTCCTGCAGCCCTTGGAATGATTCTACCCATGCCAGAACTGTCAACCTCCAAAAGAACTTGATATCTTCTCAAGACCTTTGTATCTCGAACATATTCGTCAATATTGATAGCCCCATTCCACAAGAATGGAGCTACCCAACGATACTCTTCACCGGGTAGTATATTCCTGAGTATTAGCCCTCTAATGTCCAACGGATATTCACGCATAAATCAAGACAGACTTGAATTGATTAGCAATCTTTTTGCTCACTCTTCACTGAATGTGAAAGTAATAGGTGAGTCTGATTCCAGCATGATTTTGCCATTCAACCTAACACCTCTCACTATGTTAGAGCCAATACGAATCAATGGTCTAGCAGCCCATTTCCTGTGCATGTAAGTCGCGCCTTCAACATCGGGTAAAGGGAGTCTTGGGTCCCATTCACAGCGATAAGCAACACCTGAAAGTGCAGAAAGTGAAGATGCTGTTCGATAATTTATTGTCCAAGCGATCAAGGCCAAAAGGGCTTGAACTATGTTAGGGGGTTGGAAAAATAAAGAGAAGGCTGTGAAGGGCGATATTAGCAAGACAAGCATGTCTACTCGGCCCGGAACGGCAGTAGTTCCAATCCAAACCGCTGCAAGTGACAACATCAGCCCCAATGCTAGGAAGGAAGTCGCTAGCAAGCCACCGCCTTTGAAAAGAATAAGAAGAAGCCCGCCAGTCAATGGTAGCAGTGACCAAGCCATAGGCCACAGCATCCTCGGGCCTGGGCCGGGAATCGACACTTCCTCCCAATTCACATTAGGTGGTGGTGGGCACTAGACTTGAAGCATTTGCAAAATAACCCTCAAGTGAAGACTATTCTTCGTCAAAAGGATATGACAAAACCAAATTACGAGCAGCATATACTTCATCAACACGCCTTACCTTGGTGGTAATTGGAGCTTCATGAAGAACATCTGGGTCTTCTTGTAAGACCTCGACAAACTTAATCGCAAACTCATCTAATACTTCTTTGGATTCAGTTTCGGTTGGCTCAAACATCATGCACTCAGGTACAATCAGTGGGAAGTAAACTGTAGGCGCCATGTATCCTTTGTCAAGCAGTCCTTTTGCAATATCCATTGCCCCTATTCCAATCTCTTCTTTCATCGGAGCGAAAGATAACGTGAATTCGTGTTTCACGACATCAACAGGTGCACCATCACAGAACCGATGTCCAACACCTTTTGCCTCAGCTTCTTGCATGATTTTGTGGCGAAGGTAATTAGCATTGAGAACGGCGTGCTGTGACATGGTTTTCAGGTCCCTGCCATACCTACGGTAAAATGCCCATGAGCGAATCACTGCGCCACTATTACCGTGCCACTGTTGAACCTTACCAATACTATTTTCTGGTTCTTGCCAATGGTACCACCATTCTTTGTTAACCGAGGTCATACGGTCACCTGCCAATATAGGTCGTCGCTTTACAACAGGACCTGGCAAGAACTCTGCAAGATGAGATTTCACGCCGATTGGGCCAGAACCTGGGCCTCCTCCTCCGTGGGGCTGACTGAATGTTTTGTGAAGGTTGTAATGCACTGCATCGAAGCCCATAATTCCAGGTGAAGTTAGACCTAAGATGGCATTGAAGTTAGCGCCATCATAGTACATCTGACCGCCAGCGGCATGAACGATTTCTGCGGCTTCTGCAATTTCCGGTTCAAATACTCCAAGTGTGCTAGGGTTCGTGATCATCATTGCAGCTGTATCATCACCAACAACTGCTCGCAGTGCGTTCAAATCGATACGCCCATCTTCTTGGCTTGGAATCTCGATTATCTCAAACCCAGCCATCGAAGCACTTGCAGGATTGGTACCATGTGCGGAATCTGGAACGATTACTTTCGTTCTTTGTGATTCGCCGCGCTTTCTGAAATATTCTTGGAAGCACCTTATGGCCGTGAATTCGCCTTGAGCTCCAGCGACTGGCTGAAGAGTAACTGCATCCATACCAGCACAGATACCCAGCATTTCTTGCATTTCATGGAAAATAGACAATGTACCCTGAATCTGATGTTCAGGCTGTAGTGGATGAAGGTCTGCAATACCAGGTAATTGTGCAATCACTTCATTGACACGAGGATTGTGTTTCATTGTACACGAACCTAGTGGATAAAATCCAGTGTCGATTCCGAAGTTTCTGGTCGAAAGCCAAGTGTAATGCCTTACCATTTCTGGTTCTGACAAACGTGGCCACTTTGGTAAATCCTTGCGTACAAGTGAAGACGGTATCTGTAAATTATCTGTAGGCATTATGGATTCAGGTTGAGAGTATCCTTTCCCACCAGCTCCTTTGTGTTCGAATAAATGGCTCATGCGCTCACCCCCGGTGAAACCGATGCAGACCAAACTGCAAGATGAGCCGTTAGTAATTCAATTTCAGCAGCCTTAGTCTGGTCACTAAATGACACGAGTAGCCAATTGCGCCTCTCCGGGTACCAATTGGACAAATCATATCCTCCGATCAGCCCTTGGGTGTCCAAGTATGCAATACAATCCGATGCAGCACCTGGCAACTCAACTACAAACTCATTGTAATGACAATTCATTACATGTGGAATTGCTATTGTCGGTATTTCAGACAATTTCTTCTTTGCAAGTTCGCAAGCCGCCATATTTCGCTGTGCTAGTTTTTGCAATCCTTCAGGACCAAGTAGTGACATGTGCATTGCTCCCATCAAGGCAATCAAAGTTTCATTCGTACAAATGTTAGAGGTAGCACGATGACGTCGAATATGTTGTTCTCTAGTTGAAAGTGTTAGACAAAATGCTTCTTGGCCATCGACGTCAATTGAACGTCCAACGATACGACCTGGCATTTGCCTTAGATAGGCATTTGTGCAAGCAAATATACCATACAATGGACCACCATAGGTAATTGGAGAGCCCAATGCTTGACCTTCACCGACAACAATATCTGCACCATAATTCCCAGGAGCCTCGATCAGCCCGAGACTTACTGGAGATACACCTACAATGAATGCAGTTCCATCCCCGATTATCTCCTTGACACGTGTAAGACCGCCATCAAGAATACCTAATGGATTAGGTTGTTCGACATAGATACCGCAAGAACCAGCTGCTTCAGAAAGAGATTCCAGATTTAGAGTACCATCAGAATTATGGCGTAGCGTCTTGATTACAACGCCTCCACCTTGGGTGTAATTCTCAATTACTGAAATCCGAGCAGGAGGCAGCAATTCGCTGATGTAAATAGTGTCCTTTTGAGTCGCTTTTCGGTTGTGGACTCTAACCGCACAAGTGAGTGCTTCTGCAGCAGCGGTTGAACCATCATAAACTGACAAATTAGCCACTTTAAGGGATACTAGTTCACTGATTAGAGTTTGGAACTCCCACATGGCCTGTAGCATACCTTGGCTTACTTCAGGCTGATATGGGGTGTATGAGGTCAAGAACTCTCCACGAGTAATCAATTGAAAGACACTAGCAGGTACGTAATTACGATTTAATCCGGCTCCGAGGAAATTTACTCTATCCCCTAATGCCACATTGGCGCCTAGTATTCTGCGAGCATCTGCAATTATTTCTTCTTCCGATTGTGGCCCACGTAGAGGAAGTTCTCCGTTCATTCTTACTGCTTCAGGAATATCTGCAAACAGGTCATCCATCGATGACATCCCCATTGCTTCTAGCATCTCTTTTTCTCGTCCGAGATTTGGTAGTTGATCGACCATGCGTATCGGCCTCCATTATACTCCCAGCGCGGACCCATCATGAATGTTGGTTTACTAGCAAAGGTCATTGAAGGAGTCCTCATCGGCTAATTTATGGCGCGTATTGCGATGGTAGTTACCAACGCATGCGCTCCAGATCCGAGAGTCGAAAGACATGCAAGATGGTTAGTTGAGGAAGGACACTCCGTTGAAATACACGCATGGGACAGAAGCCACACTAACCCGGAAAGTACCACACTGAACGGCTATAAAATCATACGGACTCGAATCGGCAAACGTCCAACAGTTGGTAGTTTTCGGTCGTGGCAAGATAAAAACAGTTTTATTTCAAAATTAAATATCACGGCGGATTTGTTAATTCTAAATGATACAGATACTGCGAATGTGAACTATAATGGTAAAATATTGTTAGATATTCATGATATGGCACATACATGGCCACTTATGCGGGGCAATTCCATACTTCACAAATATGCTTCAAGAAAAATGCTGAAAGATGCGAAGAAAATAATGAATAAGTCCAACATGATAATCACCTCCGCATCGGGGTTTCAGGATTGGATTAGAACAGAGGGACATAACTCGGAAGTAATAATGAATCGTAGAATCCCTTTACGCTTAGAACAAGTTGATGAGAAAGTGATTGGCTATTTTGGACGCATCAGAGATTTTGAATCTATGAAAATTATGATTGAAGCATCTAAGATAGCAGGATTCCGAATAATAACAGCAGGAGATGGGTTAGCGGTTGAAAGAATGATTGACGAATATCCAGAAATAGATCACAGAGGACCGTTTACTGAAGAGCAGTTACCAGATTTGATTGGAGAAATAAGCGTAATGTTTGCCATGTATTCAATTGAACGGGGGAATATTATGGAAGGGGCAATACCAACTAAAATGCTTGATGCTGCAGCATTTGGAAGGCCAAGTATAGTAAATAGTGACACACCGATGGGTATTCTTTGCAGTGATGAAAATCTGGGCGTGACAGCATCCTTCAATAATCTGGAAGAAATTGCTAAAGCCATGGACAAAGCCCATGGAATGAAAATCAATAATGTCAAGGGAGATGACAGAGAACTATTCGTTCAAGTAATCGACAATCTTCTAGATTAATCGTTCCACTTAGTCCAAGTTTCATCAGAATTCTGATACCAACTGCCGCCATCATTAGCTCGGAACCAAACCGTTCCATTTTCATCCGGATCTAAATAATCTCCAGCAGGAAGGTCTTCCCATGAGTCAAGCGTTTCCTGATCGGATGAAACCTCGTCACTGGTAGTGATGTCTTCAGAACTATCTTGAGATTGCTCTGGAGGTTCAGGACTCGGTAAATCAGTCAGTGGTTTGGGACCTGAACGGCCCTTCTTAGATTGAGGTTTTTTGGTAAGCATCATCACTACAGCACCAACCAGTCCCAGTATGACCACTCCACCGATAATACCGATTATGGTAATTGTACTCATTGAATCATCTTCACTAGAGACTTCGTCCTCGACTTCAGTTTGACCGCCATCACTTGGTTCTAACAGCAGACATCCCGGATAATTTACTTCATCATCAAATCGGCCGTCTGGAACATCTAGCGGACACATGTCGGCTGAGGTTGCATCTTCTACGAATATACCTGGCCATTCTGAATCTCGAGATTCATTCCATTCGGGGTTACCCCAATTGTCTCCAAATCCATCCTCATCGCTATCTCTCCACTGAGTTGGGTCGAGATAGAACATATCGGGACCATATCCTAGTGAGTCCCATTTATTGTAGCCCCAAAAAGCATCAGGGTCTGAATATCCATCTCCATCGAGATCGGGACATCCAAATCTATCGAGTGTTGATGTTCCTTCTTCGTCGGTACAGAAATCAACCATCACTCCTTCGAAGTTGTCGCCAAAACCATCACCATCAGAGTCTGCCCACTGAGAAGGTTCGTCTTTGAAGGCATCAGCACCTTGTGCTACACTCCACGAAATCTCAGGGTCTGAATATCCATCGCCATCGTTGTCGATACACCCGGTACGGTCCTGGCTGGAGTTACCGAAGAAGAATGGGCAATCATCCGGATTGTTCCCCGCTGGGTTGTCGCCAAATCCATCGCCATCACCATCATTCCATTGTGTTTCATCCTGGAAGAATGCATCTACAGAATCAGCCCAGCCATCAGAATCGAAATCAGGACAGCCTTTCATTCCTCCAAGGGAGGCTGTGCCTTCTTGCAAAGGACAGAAGTCAACTAAGTCTGAGAAACCATCGTTGTCATCATCATTATCTTCTCGGTCATCAATACAACCATCACCATCGTTATCATTGGTAGAATTCTTTCTCCAATTTGCAATACCGTTAGCACAAATGTCAACTTCATTGATTACACTATCATTGTCATTGTCATTATCTTCGTTGTCGTTGCGACAACCATCACCATCACGGTCGTTTGACTGACTTGAATTCCATCCAACTTCGCCTCGGGGGCATTCATCATAAGAGTCTAGGACTCCATCATTGTCATCATCAGTATCTTCATTTGATCCTTCATCTTCACAACCATCGTTATCCTTGTCAGTTTGTACTGCTGAAGTCCAATTTAGAGCACCTTGGACGCAATCATCCAATGTGTCATCGATACCATCGTCGTCATCATCTCCGTCACAAATATCTCCTATTTCATCAGAGTCATAGTCTTCCTGAAGAGGATTGATTTCGTAATGGCAATTATCATCAATGTCTAGGACACTATCTCCATCATCATCTGTGTCTTCATCTAAATCTCGACATCCATCTCCATCTTGGTCGCTAGTAGAGTTGACTTCCCAATCTAGAACTCCAGTCGGGCAATTATCATTCGAATCGATTATTCCATCGTTGTCATCATCATTGTCTTCTTCTACATCTTTACAGCCATCTGCATCATAATCGAGAGTAGTATTCGATTGATTCCAATCTAGAACCCCATACCTACAGTCATCGATGACATCATGAAGCCCGTCGTTATCGTCATCAGTGTCACATTCATCACCTTTCAGATCGCCATCAAAATTACTTTGATTCGAATTGGCCGTGTTCAAACAGTTATCGGTGTAGTCGATTATTCCATCGTCATCTTTGTCGTGTTGGAATTTCCAAACGAAGATATCTTGGTCTGTCGCAGTTCGAGGTATTCCACCAAACCAAACTGTTCCGCTGAAGTCTCCGCCTGCAACAATTGTCCCGTCACTCATGGTTAACAGTGCACCAACTGTATCATTGTCAGCACCACCAATGCTCATTGCCCATTGGAAATTGGAATCATTATCGATTTGTGCAATAAAACCGTCATACTTACTGAAATTGGTGTTTTTGACTAGAGTATTAGTTCCAAAAGTCATGTCATCTAGGTGGTTCCCTCCAAACTGCACTTGTCCTTTCTGATTTACAGATAGAGCTTGCAATCTGTCGTCATCACTGCTACCTGCATGGTAAGTCCAGATCTGTGAACCTGATGAATCATATTTCAACACTAATACATCCCAGTTACCTTCTCCATCAACAGAATTACCGTTTTGTTTTTTGTACGACTGGAGGAAGTTACCTCCAACGACGATACCTCCATCTGGATGTAGCACGATATTGTTGAAATATACTCCACACTGACTACCGAATAGGCAGACCTTTCCACCGGTATTTTGACCCCAGATTAACGAGCCATCATCAGAGTATTTGACAATAAAGCCAGCATAAGTCGACGTTGGATTCGACATGAAACTACCATTCCATATCTCTGTTCCCGTACTGTAACCAGCGACATATGCATTATTGCTTGAAGGGTCGACAACTACCTGATATGGCACACTGGCACCGGTTCCTTCTGAATCCTTAGCCCAGTCCCATTGTGATGAAGAGATATTGTAGTAGGCTAGAAAGAATCTTGCATCGCCATCAGTATCATCGGTCGATAACTGCGTACCATCGAATTCAGTGAAGTTTTGATAATAGCCAGTGACATACAAATTGTCATAATTATCTGCCGCTAAATCCCATCCCACATCGACATCGAATCCTCCGAATTTCATAGCCCAATCGAATTGACCAGTACTATTTACTCTAGCAAGCCATCCATCAAAACCAGTAGTTGTAACCGTATTGTCACCGAAATTCACTGTGCCCTGGAAATATCCAGTTCCATATACGTTATCATTTGAATCAATAGTCACTCCACGACATTCGTCGTAGTAAAGCGCAGTGCCTGCTGAAACCGCCCAAAGCCAAGTTCCAGCAGAGGATAATTTTGCCATAAGAATGTCGCCTTCTCCTTCGGTGTGAACTTGGATGTTACCGAAGTATGAAACTTGGTATATGGTGCCGCAGATAATGACATTGCCTTGCGAATCAAATACCATTTCATAGATCTCATCATCGTCCTGGGACCCGCCTGCCGCTGACCAGTTCGTGTTTGTCCCACGTCCTAAACCCACTGAGTTTAATGCGTCAATCTGGGGCTGTGTTAATTCAGAATCATCAATTAACTTGTCCTCGACAACCACAGTATCGTAACTGATGGTGATCGAATGAGTCTGCGTGATTGCAGGTATGGTTGAAAGAAGAAAACAAGCGATAATCCCCAAGGCTACTGCTCTGCGCATAACATGGCGTGGCATTCACCCCTCATCAAGCCAACGCCCCTAAGGGGCGTTATCAGAAGAAGGGTGGGCGTGAAATAACAGCACGGACTTTCTTGCGAGGTGATGCAACAATCATTACCTCATCTCCGGGCTTTACGTCTGAGATGTAACCCATTCCGATTCCTAGACGTTCCAGTGATGGTGCAGGAGCTCCGCTGGTCAGAGTACCAATCACATTTCCATTAAGGTCTTCAACACTTTTACCAGGCCGAGGCAGTGGTCCTCTTTCGAGTTGCTTAATACCCCATAACCTTGCATCTGTTGGTTCATGTGAGGTTACTCGGTCACGACCAATAAAATCGTGTTCCAAATCAAGGCCAAACGGTACATTTGTCTCCCAAGAATCTCGGTGGAGAACCGTATTATCATCAAGATTCGGTGAAGCAAAATCAACACCCGACAAGAGATATCCTTTTTCCAAACGAAGTGTGTCTCTTGCCCCTAGGCCAATTGGTGTTGAACCAGAAGATATCAACGCCTTCCAAAGACTAGATGCATCTTCGTTTGGCACGAATATTTCATACCCTGCCTCGCCAGTGTATCCGGTTCCTTGTATCCACCCGCTTATGCCCAATGGGTTGTCTCCTATCAGGGACCATTTGAATCTGCCAACATGATTATGCGAGCCCAATACTGTTTCACAAATTGACTTAGCATTTGGACCTTGTAATGCCAAAATACTAGTTCCCGGTGATAGGTCTTCAAGAATTATTGAGCCGTCTTCAGGTAATACTGAATTAAACCAATCCCACATGACGGGAATCATACTAGCATTTGGAACGCCCAATATCTCATTTTCAGACACCACTGCAAAAATCATGTCATCAATCAAAAAGCCATCATGGTCAAGGAAATGTGTGTAGGCGCATCTACCCGGTGCAATGGATGAACATTTTTGCGTCGCAATCGTCTCCAACCATTCCCTGACGCCATCGCCACTAAAGCGAAAAGAACCCATGTGTGAAACATCAAACAGACCAGCAGTTGAGCGACATGCCAGATGTTCTTCAGTAATGCTGGAGTACCAAATTGGTAATTCAAAACCATGGAAATCTACGATGTTTGCATCCAAGGAAACATGTTCATCATAGAGAGATGTTCGTACAGGAGCGTCTTCACCCATGTCTCTTTCGTAGTATAACCAGCATTAAATCATCACTGATAGAAATTAAATGATCTATTTTCCAGAATTGCGTCGAATTGACCAATTTTTACGCCCTAAACCTTCTAACGCAACTCCAGATAACCCACCCCAAATTATTGGTGATTCTATCTTGAAGTATAATATTACCACCATTGCAAGACAGGCAACTATCCAATGATGCATCCAAATTGAGTTATTGCGCAAGTGGAACTTGAAACTCTCAGTAACCCATCTGGTGATTACAAAACCCAAAATCATTGCGAGAGAGTAGTAAGCGAATTCCATGATTACACGAGATTCAATGAGGGATATAACCTCTTTCGCAGCCACTAGTATGCTACGGGAACTGGGTCTAGCATTCTCCACAAAAACCACGATGCAGCGGTTCGATATGGCATCCAGCGCATGGAAACTTCGAGAACTTCTTCTTTTGAAAGTGCAGAGGGGACTAATTTCTGGACAGCCTTTACCAAACCCAAATCTCCAATGCTGAAAATATCAGGCCTCATCAATGCGAAGATTAGTAACATCTCGGAAGTCCATGGGCCAATTCCTCTGAAAGAAATGAAATGCTTAGTAATCTCTTCATCAGTCATAGATTCCCAATCTTTAGTAAGGAAAATTTCAGATTGAGATGCTATGCCGAAAATATATTGTGATTTAGGTTTAGTTAGACCACACTTAGCAATTATTTCAGGACTAAGGTTACAAATATTTTCAGGCGTCATCGGGCCCACAATCTCAGACAGACGGCCCCAAATTGAATCTGCAGCTAACACAGAAATTTGCTGACCCACAATTGAGCGAACAAGGGTAGAGAATATGTCGCCCTGGCCGACTAATGATTCACCCTTGTATTGAGATACCAAAGGTCCAATGACATCATCCTTCTCGAGAAAACTAACTGCACTATCCCACCAGGAAGGTACACCTGTTTGCATATGCTGAAGTCATCATTACAATATATGATTACTTGCTTTCAATCTGAAATGTCTTAATTCAAACGGAAGAAGGTAAGCCTCGGACTATATCATCGCCGATTTGTATAGCGTTTTCAACAAAGCGATTTAAGATATCCTCAGTTACTGCAGGGTTTGCAATAACTGGCCTTAGAATGACATTATCGCCTACTTTTGAACTTGAAACCATGAATTGACCTTCTCGCATCATTCTCTCTCTTATCTGGAAATTAACATCATTGAGGTCATACCCTTCTGCCACATATCGCATGCAAACATTGGACCAAACCCTTGATGAAACCATCTCGAGTTTTTCTTCTGACTCGACTAAAGATTGTAGATGATCTGCTAAATCGACATATGAGTCTACAAGTTTAGCCCAACCAGCATCACCTTTTTCTCTCCAAGCGAGGAACAACTTCAGGGCATCATTGCGACGGCCACATTGAAGGCTAATCCTTCCAATATCGACATCTTCAGAATCTCCATGGAATAAATAATGGGCAACATTACCATGTGAGCATACCTTTCGTAGTATCTCCGGTCTTTTGATTAAAAATGCAGAACAGACTAACGGTACGCCCATCATTTTATGGGCATCCCAACAGACCGAATCTGCTAGTTCTACACCGTCCATTAGGACACGATGTTTGGAACTGAACAAGCAGGAGCCTCCCCATGCTGCATCTACGTGAAGCCAAATGTCATTATCTGAACAAATGCCTGAGATTTCTTTAATCGGGTCGTATGCACCTCTAACCGTTGTTCCGGCTGTAGCGATTACACAAAATGGAGTCTGACCGTTCATTCTCGTCCTCTCGATTTCTTCTTTGAGCTTATCACTACGCATTCTGCCATCATTATCGCATGGGATTTTTATTACATTATCAAATCCGATTCCAAGCACATTAGCAGCCATCAAAACTGAATAGTGTGATTCGATTGAAACATAACAGACTAAATTGTCACCACTGAAACCTCTCCTTTGGCCCAATGGATCAATCTGATACCGGGCACACATCATGCCAATCATGTTTCCATTTGAACCACCAGTGGTCAATGAGCCATTGCCATCACTATATCCAACGAGCTCGCACATTCTTCGAATTAAGGCCTGTTCTATCAGAGTAGCCATCGGTGATAACTCAAAGGTGTACATCGAATTGTTGGAAAGGGTTGCTATTACCTCACCGGCAAAAGCAGATATGTTCATTCCACCCCACAGTGGGTTCATGAAACCGGGATGATTAGTACGTACGCTGTACTTCAGAAACTCATCAATATCTGCCATGGACAGAATCAATTCCCCTACCTTCTAAGGGTAGGCTTAGGTCGACCGTCTTCCTCAAACTAGATTGAGGAACAAAATCTACTATTTTTTTCTCCGCCTTCAAAATGGGAGCGTATTCGAAGAAGTACTTCATCAAGAAAATCATCAACCTCGATATTACCCTCTCCCATTTGCATGGCAGTGAAGGCGGGTTTAGAACCCTGTGGCGGTTCGGACATACATGGCCCTGGAGGAAAAGTATGGAGAAGGGCCTTTGAAAATTTTATTTGTCGGGCATAATCCAAGTTTACACTCGTGGGAATCTGGGCATTACTTTTCACAACCATCAAACCGTTTTTGGAAACTCCTGTTACATTCAGGGCTCGCAGAGGGTGAGATTGAAGCCCTAAGTGATGACATTCTTTTGAAGAAATCGAGTTATGGATTCACCGATGTGATAAGAAACCCCAAATAGTTCCGCAAATAGCCTAACACGCAAAGAGTTCACCGAGCAGCGGGCTTTTTTTTACAAACGCATATTAAATAATGCAAACCGGGGTAAAAGGCGTTCCAGAGCGTATAGCATTCGTTGGGAAAAGGCAATTCGCAATGTTATTCGATCCACCTTTGAAAAGAGTGCATTTGGGAGTCCAGAACATAAAGCCCCCTAAATTTCCGTTGGATTGTGAAATATGGGTGCTGTCGTCTCCTTCGGGGCGTGCAGTGATGGATTGGGAGTCTAGGTTGCTCCCCTACACGCAGCTGGCAAAGAGTATGCGAAGTGCATTTTCCACTAGTAACATTGAATAAGAATATGCTTGAGCAGCAGCCATGCTAGGAACTGATGGCGCGGCGTGGCTCGAAAGACTACACATGCAACTTGCTAGAAATTTACGTGCTGCGGATTGGTCGCAAGCAGACATTGCAGATATTTTGGGCTCAACTCAATCAACGATTTCACGTATGGCACACAGAGAATTGCCCGACATGGCAGGAACTTCAGATGAATCGACTATCGATGGATGGGCGCATGAAATTTCGATGGCCTTGAAGCAATTAGGCCCTCAGGCCAAACCAAGCAGAACTAGATTCGTAATGGAAATAGCATTTGCTCCCGGCCAGGTTTTACGATTTGACAAATCACTGACCGGTACAGATTTAGACTCAGACCAAGAACAGACTTCGCTTCTAAAAAGGTTAGAATGGGCTGTGTCTAGAATAGATGTTAACAGGTTGAAAAAGATGATGCCTGCCGTTGGAAATGAACATTGCATGTTGTCTAGACTCATCTAGGTCTACAACAGAAGTAGCGGCCTTCCCAGGCAGGGTCACAATTGTCGAGAATAAATTACGGCACCACGAAACTCCGACATTTGGAGCATCTAACCACCTTGCAAATATGCTTCTAGCAGCAAGGACACATGACAAAGCAAAGAATTCGATTCTAAATATACATCCAGGAAATGACAGGGATGCCGTTGAGGCAATGTGTGAGGATTTGGATTTGAACTTGACTTTCGCCCAAAAGGGAGAAATTTCAGCACATCAGGGAATCGATGTTATCCTTGACGAGGGCACCTTTGGATGGGAACCTGCTCTATACATTTTAGCACACAACCCCCTAGAGTTAGTAGATCGTATGCACAGAATTATCTCGGCATTAAATTGAGGAATTATTATGAAAAAAACAGCACTATTATTAGGGATTATTATCTTGAATTTGTCTATTTCCGGCTGCATAAGCGAAGAAATTGAGGACGAAGTAATCGAAAAACCAGAAGAATACGAATGGGAAGATGACGGCGAATTAGTAATCGTAACTTACGACGTCTATGGATTAACTGATGAAATGATTAGCCAATTTGAAAATGAATCTGGTTACGATGTTAGTATGTTGAAACTTGATGATGCAGGCTCTGTACTTGACCATCTACTTCAGCACAAAGGTTTGCAGGTAGCAGATCTTGCGATTGGCTTAGACAACACATATTTGCAGACTGCTATTGATAATAATGTATTTTGGGAACATACAGCTGTTTTGAATAACATATCCGAATCCGCTTTGATGCCATATGATGGCCCATTTGCTGCGCCATTTGATCAAGGATACATGTGCTTAAATTACGACACAAGCGTAGTTGATGGTGAAAATTACACAATACCAGAAAGCCTTTGGGATTTGACAAATGAAGAGTGGAAAGGCAAAATAGCCATACCCTCTCCTGAAACAAGTAGTCCAGGCAGAGCATTCATGACTGCAACTACTGATTATTTCTCACATGATGATGACAACCAAACCGATTGGACGGATTGGTGGTCTGCTATGTCTGACAATGATGTCACTATCACAACAGGTTGGTCTGAAGCTTATGAGACCCACTACACTGGTGGTTATGGAGAGTGGACTGACGGATACGTAGGAGATGCCCATGTTGTTGTATCATACTGCCATTCTCCCGGTGTTGAGTCATGGTACAATGGCAATTGGACTAAATCTGCAGCACTTGATTTACCCAGGGCTGCTTTCCACCAGGTTGAATACGCATCTGCTATCGAAGGAGGCAATCTCGGAGCCGCATCTGCATTTATCGAATACTTGCTATCTCCTGAAGTCAATTCAAAAATGCCAGTAGAGAATTCAATGTATTCGGTTTTGGAAGGTATTGATTTACCAGAAGAGAACGGTTACAGGTACCATTCAATCATACCTCAACAGCCAGCTATGGTTAATTCCACTACTATTGCGAACAGCATGGAAACATGGCTTGGACCAATGGAATACTGCAATGGTTGATGCTTGATGAAAAAGCGCTTGCCGGGTATTTTTGCACTAGCAGGATATTCTCTACTAGTAATTGCGCCGCTATACTTGGCACTAGACCGGCTGGTATGGGTTGCTGGTTTTGACCCATATGCCTGGATTAATTCTCTTAATGAAAACTACATCACTCAAGGAGTAATTGGATTTACATTCTTACAAGCAACATTGTCAACATTATTCACACTGATTATTGGTATACCAATAGCATGGCAACTAGGCAGGCATAAATGGCCATTGCAATCTTTTGTAAAATCAATCCTAACAATGCCTTTTGTAATGCCATCTATCGTGGCAGCAATGGGTTTTCTACACATCATAGGCCCTGCAGGCCTGAACATAAGGGTGGATGAATCGACCATGGTTCACGACCCTAATAATTGCTCATGCCTGGTTCAATATGGCTCTCGTGATCAGGTTTTGTGAACCAGTACTATCTACACTTGACCCACGCCTTGAACAACAGATGAGATTGCTACCTGCTGGGCGAACTAAGGTGGGAAGGTTTCGTAATTTGTGGGCACCCTTACTGATGCCCTCTATTGCAGCAGCTGCCTGCATGACATTCATATTTTCATTTACCTCATTCGCTCTAGTAAAATGGATAACTCTAGGCGATAATACATTAGAAAGCGTGATGGCAAGCGTAGGCTCATCCGCTGGGATAAAGGATTACATGATTTCAAGGAACGAAATTATCCTAGGCGCATCACTAATTCAATTCACTATTTTGTTGGCAGCATTATGGGTAATGTCTTGGCTTCAACAGCGTAGGCAGGCCCTTCTTCCTCAAGCATCTGAAGCCATAGTAAAAACCTCGAATGGAAAAGGTTGGTTAATAATCGGCCCAGGGTTGTTTTTCGCACTTTCACCATTGGTTGCTGTCTTGTGGGCATCATTTAGAGTAAGGCATACAAATTCAACAGGCACAACATATGCATGGGAAACTTCAGGATGGGAATTCGCTTTCACGAGAACCAATTCCCTTCCTTCTGGGTGGGATGCATTGGTCAATTCCCTCGGCTATGCAGGTTTGACTCTAATAATAGCACTTCCACTTGGATGGATTTTAGCGCAAACTATACTTGATGTCGAAAAAGAAAGACCCAGCTTAGCACGACTATTGGACATACTGACAATGCTACCATTTGCAGCCTCAAGTGTAATGATCGGGCTTGGAGTTATGCTGGGGATGATTAGAATTGATGCTGAATTCTTTTATTCGTTTTGGGCAACACCTGTATTAGCACACATCATGATTACAACACCTTTCGTAGTAAGGATAATGTTGCCAGCACTACGTTCGATTAACCCAGAATATGATGAATGCGCACGTACTCTTGGCATGCCTGCATGGAAACGATTCTTCGACATCAGACTACCATTACTTCGTGGCTCAATTCTAATTGCAGGTATTTTTACGCTTGCGATGTCCTTAGGCGAATTTGGAGCATCGTGGGTAGTAACTCGTAATTCAGATTGGACTACTTTGCCCATAATGATCGATTCATTGCGCTCAATACCTTACAACACTACTTACACGGCACCCGCTGCATGTGCAATATCTTCGGTATTGATGATGATAACTCTATTTTTGTTTACTTGGGCTGAAAAGTTCCGCCCTGCTAGAGACGGAGGGATGTTTTGATGTTGGAATGTAAAGAACTTAGCAAATCGTTTGAAAAGAAACTGTTCACAGGTTTCGGCCTTGAATTAAAACCCGGTGAAATAATTGCCATCACAGGACCCAGCGGTTGTGGTAAAACTACTCTTTTGAGGACGATTTGCGGATTAGAATCCCTTGATTCAGGAACGGTCATGCTGGATAATACTGACATTACAAATACACCAGCGGAAGAAAGAGGGATAGGCTTGATATTCCAAAGCCCGGTACTTTTCCCACATCTTTCTGTTGAAGGGAATTTGTTGTTGGGTGATAAAGATGGAGATATTTCTACGGCTTTAGAAGAGGTCGGATTATCTGGATTCGAAAAAAGGCGAGTCGAATCCCTATCAGGGGGAGAAGGGCAGAGAGTATCTCTTGCAAGAGCACTATTAGCAAAACCCAAGGTATTACTTTTGGATGAACCCTTTAGTTCACTCGATGAAGATTTATCTGAGAAATTGGTTCAAGATGTGAGAAGTATTCTCAAAAAAAATGATTGCCCTGCTATTTTGGTCACGCACAACAAAAAGATTGCAGGTGATTTCGCAGATTCAGTGATTTCTCTATCGAATTGGCGTTACCATGATATGCTAGTGGCGATGTATTAGTATTAGGGAAGCCAATGGTCGGAACTCCAATAGATGTTTTACCGTACATTCGCGGGGTCCAATTAGTATTGATTGGATACAACGGATATACCAAAGGTTCTAGATTCGAAAACGACAAAATCGTTCGTGAAGAAATATCTAGAGCCGCTAATAGGGTAAGAAGCCATATGCAAAATATGTTTGATTCCCAATTCAAAGGTGGAAATATCGATTTAGCACGTTCTGCAAAACAATGCATGGAAGAATGTGATTACCTAATCGAAGATGTTAGCAAATCAGTTGGCGGCATGGAACATGCATTCCTATCAGGTCAAAGTTCCCCTTCAAATAAAGACCTTAAGAAATTAATCAAACACGATCATGAAGTCATCCAAATGGTTACTAAGGCTGTTAACATTGCAAATAGTTCCGAGCATTCAATAGCTACCGGGGAAGGTAATCCAAAACAACTTATTCTACAGACTACACAAATGGTCTCAAGTTGCCGAGGTTTCTTTGGCGCTAGAGCAAATGTTCTAGCAGGTTTGAAACAAAAGAAAGTAAAGAAAGAGTGATTGATATGAGTGATTTTAGATGGAGAGATAGCCCTGACACCATAGCAAGATTGGTTAATGCTGACAAAATTCAAACTATGGCGTCGCAACAGGTTTTACTGAAGCCTAATGAAGCATGTGCGATGATTGTCGATGGTAGAATTGGAGACATTTTGACTGAAACTCTACTCAAAAATATGGCTGGAGGATTTAGCCGGTGGATTGGTGACAAAATGGGAGTTACTGCAAATGACCGCCGATTACTTTTCGCAATGACTGGGCCAATGGATTATTGGATTCCATTCGAAAGTCAAATTGCAAATGGAGAGAAAGCCAAGGGCTTTGCCAACCTTCGCTTGCGAATGAACCTCGAAGATATTCCAAAATTGTTGAATTATTTTGCTAATAATGATCCAGTATTAACTAGAAAGGGCCTCATTGGAGTTATAGGTTCAGAAGTGAATGCGAGAGTTGTGATGCCTTGTCTTGCCGCTTGTTCAACAGCAGCAGACCTCAGAACAGCATCTTTCCTAGAACGATTTGAGATGACTGCTGAATCTGAAATGAGAAATATATTGTCAAACCTTGGTTTCACATTGCTCAAAGCATTCCCAATTACCAATCCAACCGATATGGAATTAGTCGAAAGACACAGGGCTGCAGTACAAGCAAAAACTGCTACCAATGAAGTGAACACTGAAGCACAACTGACTCACTATGCTCAAACTGAAGCGCTAACTTTAGCACGAATAGAAATGGAAACAAATGTTGCAAAGGCTCGTGCTAGAGGCCAAGTCACTGTTGAATTAGAATCTGAATTAAAGGAACTAAGAGCTCAAGAAGCAAAATGGGAGGCTGAGGTCAATTACAAACGTGGTAAGATGGAGATTCGTGTCGACGAGGCGGATGCTAAATCAAAAAGGGCCATGGATATGTTCGAGCAAGTGCAAGCAAAGAAGGCTGCTAGGATTGCAAGCCAACAAGATTTCCAATCTCAGAGAATGGAGAGCCAAAACCAATTCCAAAAGGAAATGCTCGAGATGGCAGCACAGCACGGTGCCCTTTCACCTGAAGTTATACAAGAGATGCTAAAGCAACAAACCGCCCAAAAGGTAGTTGATGGTACAGGGGTAGAATCAAGAAATAATCTTCCAAAGGTTTGCTCTTGTGGAACTACTCTACAACCCGGATGGAAAGCCTGCCCTACTTGTGGCTCGCCGATTGTCTGAAAAGAGAGAAGTATACGCAATGCCATGTTCAAACGCCCATGGAAGTTCTGGCAACCCCATTGGCACAACAAGGACAATGTCCGGATTTTCTGGTACACAATAGTATCACTGATATTGGCAATGGCTTTGC